>CAKZKR010000082.1 GCA_937124615.1 uncultured bacterium | reverse complement strand
TAATATATGAAATATCAATCAAGGAATTATCTGAATGACAACGAATAAATCTCGTATCTTAATTATAGATGATGAAGAAAGTATGCGTGAAATTATCTCAATCATACTTGAAAGAGGAGGGTTCCTTTGCCAGACAGCAGAAAGTGTGGAAGAAGCCATTCGTATCTTGAAAGAGCAAGCATTCGATGCAGTTGTAACGGATTTAGTAATGGATAATGACCCTATTGCTGGAATGAAAATATTGAAATGGATTAAGGAAAATATTCCGGAACTTCCAACGGTTATGGTTACAGCATACGGTAGCGTTGAAAATGCTATAGAAGCCATGCAGGCAGGAGCCACCGATTATATTCAAAAGCCATTCAAAAGTAATGAAGAGGTTTGCCTACGGGTTCGAAAAGCTATTGAACAACGATATCTACTCCGTGAAAATGAAGCCTTGCGAAAGGAACGGGGTTTGTTGAAACCTTTTGAGGAGATCATTGGAACGAGCTCTGCAATTGAAAAAATAAAAGAAACCCTATACCGTGTAGCACAACTACCCAGTACTGTTGTCATCTATGGGGAAAGTGGTGTCGGGAAGGAGTTGATTGCACGGGGAATACACAGATTGAGTCCTCGCTGTGAAAAACCTTTTATTGCAATTAACTGTGCTTCTATACCTGAAACATTGCTGGAAAGTGAATTGTTCGGATATAAACGTGGGGCCTTTACAGGGGCGATAGAAGATAAGGAAGGACTTTTAGTCGTTGCGAATGGCGGGACTGTTTTTCTGGATGAAATCGGGGAGATGCCCATGAATTTACAGGCACGGCTTTTAAGGGTTCTGGACAATAATGTCGTTATTCCTGTGGGCGGGACAAAAGAGTTAAAAGTGGATATACGCATTGTCTCCGCTACAAATAGAAATTTAGAAGAAATGGTTGAAAAAGGACAATTCCGAAAAGACCTTTTTTTCCGTCTGAATGTTATTCCCATTACAATCCCTCCTCTGCGCGAACGGAAAGAAGATATCCCATTATTAATTAATCATTTTCTTAAAATGCATTCATCCCGAATGGGGTTACCAACACCCAAAATAAATCCCAAAGTAGTAGAATTGTTTATTAACTATAACTGGCCTGGGAATATTCGAGAACTGTCTAATTTCATAGAACGAATTCTTGCTTTATGCCATGAAACAGAAATTGACTTATCTCATATCCCGGATTCATTAAAGCAAATAGTAATTAGCAGACCATTAGAACAAGTGGGTATAGAAAATATTGAAAAGATAGAATTCCCTCCGGAAGGAATTCTTTTGGAAAACATTATTGAAAAGATCGAACGGAGACTAATTGAACAGGCTTTGCTGTATTCAAAGTATTCCCAGAAAAAAGCGGCGAAAATTCTTGGTTTAACACCTCGTTCGTTTCGTTATCGTCTTCAAAAATATGGGTTGACCCAAGGCACGGAGGATTTCCTCGATAAAGAAGATAAAGATGAGGAAGAAAATCAATCCATGGAGTAAAACCTAAAAGAAACGGTATTGTTAAAATATGCCCTCAAATCATGAAGAAAAGCAAAGTGTAATTATCGACCTGTCAAACAAAATTGCCCAAACAAAACTTATTCTTTCTGAGCAATTTGTCCCATGGAGTAACGGAAATATAGAAGGACTATATCGTAAACTTCTTTTTTCAAAGAATTCTTTGTTAGGGGAGGTTTCCCAATATTTCTTTGAAGACTATATCTTGTGGAAATATAAGTACCCGGATGATTACAAAAAAATCCAGAGGGAATGGAAAGGGAATTCCATGACTTTCCTCTCCCGCTTTGTTTTCCTTCATCCTTCTCTTCCATTTCATTATAAGCGGAAAGCCATCGGGTTCGGTTTCCGGGGTTACATAGACTTGGCCATTTGCCCATTCCCACTCCCGGAGGCAGACTTAAACCGAAAAGAAATCCGAGATATATTGTTTCTTTTGATATAAAGCAAGAGCCACTATATATCTATATATTTAAACTTGAAATTCAAGATAAAAACCAATAATATGAATAACAAGTAAATTTATATTATAATTTTTATAGTTTTTAAACAATATAAGATTTAAGGAGTTGTGTATGATAATAGGAGTGCCGAAAGAGATTAAGCCAGGTGAAAAGAGAGTAGGAATCGTCCCCTCTGGAGTTTCTGCGTTTGTAGCCCATGGACATAAGGTCCTTGTAGAAAAAGGGGCAGGACAGGGAAGTGGGGTTTCGGATGAAGCCTACCGTAAAGCAGGGGCTAAAATAATTTCTTCCGCTAAACAGATTTGGGAACAATCTGACATGATTATCAAAGTAAAAGAGCCGTTGGACAATGAGATAAAATTATGCAGGCCGGGTCAGATTTTATATACCTATCTCCATTTAGCGTCGAATGAAGAGTTAACGCGTGGTTTGTTGAAGCAACAGATAATTGGTGTTGCCTACGAAACCATTCAATTGGATGATGGCTCACTTCCTTTGCTGACGCCTATGAGTGAAGTGGCGGGTCGTCTATCCGTGCAAATTGGAGCGCGGTGTTTAGAAACCACTTATGGTGGGATGGGAGTTTTATTGGGGGGAGTTTCAGGTGTAAAGCCTGCAAAGGTAGTAATATTGGGTGCAGGGGTAGCAGGTTCGAATGCATGCACAATTGCAGTAGGGATGGGGGCCCATGTGACGGTGATTGATATAAATCCTGCGCGATTGAGATATATGCAAGATATAATGCAGGGACGACTCACTACTTTAATGTCCAATCGTGCGAATATTGCAGAAGAGGTATCACAAGCGGATTTGTTGATAGGTTCGGTGTTAGTCCCCGGAGCGAAGGCTCCACGACTGGTTACAAAAGATATGATAAAGAAAATGAAACCCAATTCTGCAATTGTAGATATTGCTATTGACCAGGGGGGATGTATTGAAACTTCAAGGCCGACCACACATGACAATCCGATTTATCGAGTTAATGATGTAATCCATTATTGTGTAACCAATATGCCGGGGGCTGTGCCTCGCACTTCGACTTACGCATTGACAAATGTTACATTGGGTTATGGATTGATGATTGCGGACTTGGGTTTTGAAAGAGCAATTGAATATGACAAAGCACTTCGTAAAGGTGTAAACTTATATAAAGGTAAGATTACCTATAAGGCTGTTGCAGAAGCTTTCAATATGAGTTGGGAAGAACTCCCTGACAAACTATAATAGTGATATGATAAAAACTGTCCTAAAAGATGAACTGATTAAGTCATTGCCCAACATTTTTAGTAAAATCCTTACGATAGATTTTTTTGATGAAGATTTTGTTCAAAAAATAAAACAGAATAAAGAAGCCTCTCTAATAGGTATTGCGACAAATGATTTTCAACAGGTCCCTTGTGAAAATAGTTTTGATTTTCTACATTCACTAAAATTAGGTAAAGATATACTTCCTTTTGGGGACAAAACATTTACCCTTATTATCGGGGAAAATATTCTCTCCAATTGTTTTAGTTTGGCTCAAACAATTGGAGAATTGAATCGTATTTTAATGGATGATGGAATCCTTATCACATCGGAACCCAATATTCAATACTACATTCATGTATTAAAATTGATACAGGGTGTCTGGGATAATACACTTGGGGAAAAGACTAACAAACTTCACTTCTTTACCCCGTGTTCTTTGGCGGATTTGTTGAGTAATTCTTCTTTCCATGTGCGCATATTATCCCCCATTGAAACAGATTCTGAAGATGCATTTCCTCTGGGGTCGGATGGTTTTGTCCATGTTGACCGGTACCATATCGGACCCTTAACTCCCGAAGAACATAAATTGTTCCTTATTAAGAGTTTTATGGCCGTAGTTTCTAAGAATAATGGGGAAAATATAAGATGAACATCTCCATCCGCGATGATGTTTTGATGCAAGTTTTTACTTCTATTGCTGAAGGGCTGAACTTCCTCAATCTCAATTGTTTTGAACTTCACATAAGCAATGATTTTCAGTCATACGATTTGTCTTCAAATCAAAGAATTTTTCTGGATTCAGAGGAACAGGTTTTGAGATTAAAAAAAGATTTGCAGGAACAGAATATCCAGGTATCCTCATTGCTTACGGAATTTGATGTAAGTATGTGTACTGTCGAACAGTCTGTGAATTGGTTTAAAGAAGCGGTCAACATTGCTCAAAAATTAAGTGCAAAAGTTATTCGGGTAGATTCTCTTTTAAAACAAGAGCATTTATACACTTTTGGGAAGAAAGTAGAATTATTTGTAGATATTTTCTCCGCATTGTTTATGGAATTAGATGATAGTTTTATTGAATTTGGGATTGAAAATCATGGTAAGGAAGGGAATAACCCTATATTCTTATTATCTGTTATTGACGGAATTGATGACCCACGATTTGGCTTAACCCTGGATTTTGGTAATTTCTATTGGCGGGGCTATCCTCTTTCCGAGGCGGAATCTATATTAAAATTACTTGCCCCCTATACGAAACATACCCATATTAAAAATATAGCCTATCCGAAAACAGCACAGGAAATCTATCGCGAAGCAGGGTGGGAATATGATACTTATGTTTGTCCAATATTCAAGGGGGATATAAATATTGAGTCTGTATTAGCAGAACTAAAGAAATCTAATTATAATGGGGCCTTGTGTATTGAAGATGAGTCGCTGGGACACTTCTCCGACCCTGCTCAGAAGAGAAATATCCTGAAACAGGATGTAGATTTTCTGATTGAAATTACAAATGATATTCAATTTGATAATTAAAATAGATACCTGATTAATAAATTCCCTACCTACAGGAGTTCCTAGATGAAGAAATCTTTTTTGGCTATTGTGTTCCTATTGTCTATGAATTGTTTTCTGTATGCACAGACAACTTCTTTATCAGATGAGTTATCCACAGCCCGCATATCCTTTGAACGCTGGTTTGGCGAGAGAATAACAAATAATGCAGACCTGTTTCCGGGGTCTTTGCTTATTGGTGGTGTATCTATCCGTAACAGTTTAGAAGAATGGAAGCGGGAAATATCATCCGAAAAAAACAAAGACAAAATAACCTGCATATTACAATGGACCCATGCTAAAACGGGTCTGACTGTGAAATACAAGGCGGTTCAATATCTTAATTTCCCTGTAATCGAATGGACGGCTTATTATAAGAATGGTGGAGACAAAAATACCCCCCTACTACAGGAATTAAAAACAATTGATACACTTTTCCCTGAATTTAAAGGGGAACGAACGGTTCTTTATCGGAATAAGGGGGATAACTGCACTGCGGATAGTTATGCACCGGTAATTGAGCCTATGAACCCGGATACCGAAATGCAACTTGCTAATACAGGAGGCAGACCCACACAAACAACATTTCCATACTTCAATTTTCAGAGAGACGGAGCAGGACTGATTTTTGCAATTAGTTGGGCAGGGCAATGGTCCTGTTGTTTCAAACGCGATGAGGAAGGGGCTTTATATATTCAGGGAGGACAGGAAAACACACATTTTATCCTCTATCCGGGAGAGGAAGTTCGTGGTCCTATGGTGGTTCTATTATTTTATTCGGGGGATAAACAACGCGGGCAAAACCTCTGGAGACAGTGGATGATGACCCATAATATACCTCGCCCTTATGGTGCACCGCCCAAAGTTCCGTTATTATTTGCATGCAGTTCCCACCAATACGGCGAGATGATTCATGCCACTACGGATACGCAGTTGATGTTTATCGAAAAGTATGTTGAGAGAGGTTTCCCTCTGGACTATTGGTGGATGGATGCGGGTTGGTATCCCTGTGACGGGCAATGGCCTAAAACGGGCACATGGGAGGTAGATACAACTCGTTTTCCTGGAGGATTTAAGCCTATTTCCGATTTTGCACATAATAAGGGGATAAAAATACTGGTATGGTTTGAGCCGGAGCGTGTGCATAAGGGAACATGGCTGGCAGAGAACCATCCGGAATGGATTCTTGGTGGGAAGGAAGGAGGGCTTCTTAACTTAGGTAATAATGAGGCTCGGGAATGGCTCACCCATCACATAGATAACCTCTTAACTCGTGAAGGTATTAACTTATATCGCCAGGATTTTAATATGGACCCGCTGGAATATTGGCGAAAGAATGACCCTCCTGACCGACAAGGGATTACAGAGATAAAACATATAGAAGGGTATTTTGCGTATTGGGACGAATTGTTGCGGAGACATCCGAATATGCTCATTGACTCCTGTGCCAGTGGGGGTAGACGCAACGATTTGGAGACACTACGACGGGCTGTTCCTTTGCTTCGCAGTGATTATATCATGGAACCTGTCGGTAATCAGTGCCATACATGGGCATTATCAGACTGGTTCCCTTTCTTTGGCACGGGCACTTCAAAGACTTCTGATTACGAAGTACGGAGTGTATTATGTCCCAGTTTCACAGCCTGCTTTGACCAAAGACAGGATGATATAGACTGGCAAAGACTTCAGCAACTTATAAACCAGAGAAAACTCTATGCGGACAACTATTACGGGGATTATTATCCACTTACTCCTTATTCATTGGATAAAAATGTGTGGATAGCATGGCAATTTAATTTGCCTAACAAGGGGACAGGATTTGTTCAAGCCTTTCGCCGTGAGGAGGCTGAAAATGATAAAGTGCGATTGCCCCTGCATGGATTGGAATTAAGTGCGAGGTATCGTATCACACCTCTTGGCAAAGAGGCCCAACCTTTTGAACTCACAGGAAAAGAATTAATGGAATACGGAATCCCTATAACCCTCTCTGAAAAACCCTCCGC
>CAKZKR010000081.1 GCA_937124615.1 uncultured bacterium | reverse complement strand
AGTAAAGATGGAGAATTAATTTGTTCACAACTGCGGTCTAATATTTGTCGTAATAGTTTGAATATCTGAGTATCATTTATATCGTTTTCAAACCAAACAATTTCATAGAGCGTCATTCCATACTGCTGTAATAAATTACTACACAAGTCTAAGGGGCTATTTACCGAAGTTAAACTTGTTCGGTTGCTTCTTGTTTCTTCCGATATTTTTGTATCGAATAGCATTTTTTCTGTCTACTCCTCTATGTGTTATTTTACATTATAATGATATTCCCATGTAAATATTTTGTAAATATAAACGATAAGTAATTGGATTTAATTCATTATGCAAGAAGAAAAATTTCTTGAGATTTTCAAAGACCCTCCTCGTGAATATTCTGTGATGCCTTTCTGGTTTTTGAATGACGATCTAAAAGAAGAAAAAATCTATGAGTATTTGAATGATTTTCTAAGTCATGGTGTATATGGACTTGTTCCGCATCCCCGTATGGGTCTTCCAAAATCAATCGGTTTTATGTCAGAGCGTTGGCTGTACTTCTTGAAAATTATCATAGAATTTGCACATAAAAATGATATGAAAATAATTCTTTATGACGAAGGAATGTATCCTTCGGGTTCATGTGCAGGTAAAGTCGTTGAGAGCAATTCTCGTTTTTCGGCTCGCGCATTAATTCGTCGAAAAAGAGATACAGTCCCTCTTAAAGATGATGAAGAAATGATAGTGCTAACAGATAAATATGAATATGTTCATACTCGTTCGATGGGCACTATTCGTGGTGTTCATTTTGGAACCGATGATGGTGAATCAGAAGCCCCTCCTGCAGGAGATATTTTAAATCCCGATGCTGTTCATCGTTTTTTTGAATTAGTACACGATAAATATTATGAGGAATTCAAAGATTATTTTGGGAATACAGTCATAGGAATTTTTACAGATGAACCCAATCCTCTTGGAAGAAAGCCTGTTAAAAATGCTGTCCCATGGACATGGGGAATGCTTGATTTTATTACAAAGAGTGTAGGTTATGATTTTAAACCTTGTATTCCTTTGCTATGGGGAGATGAAACAAATGAGGCACAGAAGGTTCGTCAGGATTTTTACAGAGCCGTCCAAAAACGATTGGAGTATGCATTTTATGAGCCTTATAGTAAATGGTGTGAAAATCATGGTGTAGCGTTGACAGGGCACCCAAAAGGTCCGATGGATATTCATACACTTAAATATTTTCACATTCCCGGACAGGATATTGTCTGGAGGTGGGTAGAACCTTTTAATACAAATAGCATAGAGGGTCCTGAATCTACAGGACCCAAATGTAGTGCTTCAGCCAAATTGCATCAAAATAGAAAACGGAATATGAACGAATGTTTTGGGGCATACGGTTGGAACTTTACATACGAAGAGATGGAGTGGCTGACAGGCTGGTTGCTTATTCGGGGAGTCGATTTATTGGTTCCTCATGCCTTCTATTATTCTATCGAAGGGTCACGGAAAGATGAACGACCTCCAGATGTAGGGCCTCATAATGTATGGTGGGATAATTATAAAAATTATGCAGATAAATGCAGACGATTATGTTGGTTTATTGGTGAGGGAATCCCAGTTGTTGATGTTGCTGTGTTAGCCGATGTGGAATATCTTCCATGGAGAGCAAGCCGAATCCTATTTGAAAATCAAATTGATTTTTTTTACCTTGATATAGAGACACTTCTCAATACGGCTACAATTTCCTCAGACTGTATTGATGTATCTTCTACAAAATATTCATTTCTTATCATTGATAATTTTAGTAATCTATCTAATAAAGTTCTTCAGAAATTAGAACCTTTTATCCATGTGGGACGGGTGATAAGTTATCAGAAATCTTTACCGGAGCTAAAAAATTATGTAAATAATCCTCAGGAATTGTTAAGTCTGTTGAGGGATAAAGTTCAGCCCGATGTCTTACTTTATCCATCTGTACCTGATATTCGTTACCACCACGCAATTATTCATGGTATTCATGGGTATCTTTTTTTCAATGAGGGACGGGCAGAAGTACAAACTAAGGTTAGCATTAGGGAAAAAGGGAAGTATTTATGGATAGATCCTGCGACAGCGGAAGTGAAACCTGTCCATCCCGTAAACAATCTAAAATTGAACTCAGGTGAAATGATTTTATTGCTTGTTTTCCCTCAAAATGATTTGCAGGTTACATAGGAAAAAATAAATGTTAGGATTAACTCTTTTTGATTGGATCGTTATCTTTTTATATTTTTTTGCAATTTCTTTTGTAGGGGTTTGGTTTGCTCGTAATATACGTAACATGCATGACTTTTTTATGGGGGGGAATCGTTTTGGTAAAGTTACTATGGTGTTTTTTTCTTTCGGGGCCGGAACGAGTGGTAATGATGCTGTTGGTGTTTCATCCAAAGTTTATATGAATGGTATATCGGGTATCTGGTACCAATGGTTGTGGTTATTTTGTACACCATTTTATTGGCTAATACCTCCGATTCTTAGAAGGATGCGAATCCTTACAATGGGTGATTATTTTGAGGCTCGTTTCAGTCCCGGTGTGGGGGCCCTCTATGCAGTTGTAGGTGTGATACAATTAACCGTTAATATTGGAGTTATTCAATTAGGTGCCAGTGCAACCATAGAAGCCCTTAC
Source organism: uncultured bacterium (assembly GCA_937124615.1). Classification (GTDB taxonomy): domain Bacteria; phylum Hydrogenedentota; class Hydrogenedentia; order Hydrogenedentales; family Hydrogenedentaceae; genus Hydrogenedens. The sequence continues at coordinate 32,014 of CAKZKR010000081.1, read as the reverse complement.
AGGTGGTGCCATTCCGAGATATGTTTCCATCCTTTTTATGAGTGCGATTTTTATTTTGTATGGAGTGGCTGGTGGACTGGGTGCGGCAATTATTACTGATTTTATTCAGGGAATACTAACAGTTATTTTTTCCTTTATGTTGCTTCCCCTGGTATTTCATGCAGTAGGTGGGTTTGAAGGTTTACGAGGAACAATTAGCAATCCCGAAATGCTACAACTGGTCGCCCCCGGTGAAATCAATTTATATTATGTAATTGTACTTTGTTTCAATGCTCTGATTGGAGTTGTTACACAGCCGCATATTTTAGGAAATTGTTCTGCTGGGCGAACAGAGATGGATGGAAGGGTTGGTTTAACAGGTGGAAATCTTTTGAAACGCTTTTGCACTATTGCATGGGCTTTTACGGGACTGTGTGCTATTGTTTTGTATCCAAATTTAACAGGAAAACAAACAGACCAGGTTTTTGGAATGGTTGCCCGTGACTTTTTACCTGGTGTTGCCCCGGGTTTATTGGGGTTATTTATCTCTGCTCTGGTGGCTTCTGTTATGTCTTCCTGTGACGCTTTTATGGTGTCTTCGTCTGCTTTATTTACTCAAAATTTATATCGCCGGTACTGGGTTAAAGATAAACCCGAACAGCATTACATTACAGTGGGCAGAATAGCCTCTGTTGTTATTGTGGTTGTGGGCATTATGTTTGCTCTTCAGGTTCCCAATGTTCCGCGTGGATTAGAAATCTTTTTCTCTTTACAAGCAATGATGGGACCTATTTTCTGGTTGGGTTTATTCTGGCGTCGAACAACACCACAGGCCGCATGGGCTTCGACATTGGGGAGTTTTTTTGTTTTTGCTATTACTTCCTTACCTGCATTTCAGGGATGGGCTGTGCAAAATTTACCAGAATTTATGTTGTGGCAGGAAAAATTGAGATTATCATGGCAAATGACCTTCTACCTAACAGCAGGTTTTTCCCTCGGCATCCTGGTAAGTTTAATAACGAAACCTGTTTCAGATGAAAAGTTAAATCGTATTTATACTTGTTTATACACACCCGTTAAGAAAGGGGAAAAACATATTGCCCCCTTTACTCTTCCAGAAGGGGTTGAGCACGGCAAACATAAAAAACTTTTACCACTCAAAAGCATAGAAATCCCCTATCCTTCTATACAAGGAATGGTTGGTTTTGCAATTATCTGGTGTATTGTAATTGGCCTATTATTCTTTGTCAATAAGATTGTATAGCAACCTATCGAAAATAGATACAACCCTTGCCACTTTTATAGAAGGTTTTATTATAAAAAAATGATGATTTAAAATATTGAACTTTTAATATATTTTCTGGTTTTAATTAATATATAGGCTTTTGTTTTCTTTTTATTAAAATTGTACCTGTATTAAAAAGGGAATTGTGTAGAAAATATATTGTAAATCTTTTATTTTAGTACTGAAAATAAATAATAAAGACTTTTTATTCTTCTTTCCTATCAGACAGACTCTGTTGGTTCCTCTTTTTCTAATATGATCAGGAAATCGTTATAACTTTTTCCATGATTCGGTGTGATAGATACTACTGTCCACCCTTGTTCCAACAAACGATCCAATTCACTTTTCCCTCGTCCATTTGATTCAATAATCAAAGAAGTTTGCATAGTTTTCACCTCCACCGTGTTTATTTTTGATATTTTCTTCTTTGAATTTTATGGATAGAGAATAATATCGAAAATTGTTTTAATATAACAAATTAATTAGTATTTTTTAGAAGATGCTCCGATATTGTTGGTCCAAAAGGTTTAACAGATGATTGTTCATAAAGTTTAAATAAATGTTTTTGATGCTCTTCACTAATTTGAGCATATTTAGATAGGGAAATTACAACATCCAATTGTTCTATATTTGGATAATTTAATCTTTGTGCTATCTTCCCATTATTCAGCAAAATTTCTCTATCTATTTTACCATTATATCTTTTGAGTAAGTGTGTGAGTTTCTCTATGGTTAAAACAGATACGGGTAAAGAAGCAGAACGGTGATAGTCTGCAAAACTATTCGGAGATAAATCCCATTCGAGTTTGGTATGTCCTGCTATGGGAGAAGGTCCTCCCTCATCAAGATATATCAATGACCATTGTTTTGTTTTACACCATGGTTTATCTTCTGTTTCAGGACGAGATTTCGGTTTAACTTTGTTATTGGTTAACATTTCACGGGTAATTTCGAAACGGTTCTTTTGTGGAGCAATCAAAAATATTTCAAAGTTATCCTCGGGAATTAATTCCTCAAAGACTTTTTTAGCAAGAGGGCAGAATAAAAGACTGCTGAAGTCTCTTGTAAAACCTTCAGGGAACTGTTTTTTATCGTATTCTCTTACATATTTTCGGGTCATTTGTTCTATCGGAACAAGCATATCCCCGGTAGCACAGGTTATCAATACAGGATTTGTTATTAGGTTTAGATAGGAAATCGGACTTAAATAATACCAGCACTCCTGATTTAAATCTTTTGGGAAATATTTATAGCACATGTCAGCAAGACCGATTACACTTGCAAGAACAGGCATTGGAGATTGTTCTATGGGCTTTCCGTATTCTGCGAGGGTCCTGTTCGCTTCAAAGTAAGCGAAATTATAGGCCCAGTTTACGACAGGGACATCTGCATGGGTGGCAATAACGGGAAATAAATCTGCACTCATTGCCAGAGCCATGTAACCGCCCTGGCTACCCCCGTCAATTAAAATATGGTTTGTATCCGCTATTGGTAATCGTTTCATCCATTGGATAATAGCACGGGCTAAATTATAGCCATTGCCTAAAGCACAGTCGATGGGCGATTCCCCATCTGCAGGAGTGTATACTGCGGTAGAAACAATCCACCCTTTCTGAGCCCATTTTTTTGCCCCTGCTATGTCTTTTTCATAATGGACATGACAAAATGCAGGTAGTATTTTGTCCTCTTTTAATTTTCGAACAGGGATAACAACTCTTGCCAGGCCTGTTCTATTATCGCCTTCAATTCCGATATATGGAATGCGGACGGTTACAATTTGATAATTCCAGTCCCCTTTGACTGAAACGACTTCGATTCCATGTTCTAATTGTGTTTCACTGGTTATTAAAGGTTCGGTAGCACATGCTACATGGGAAAAAACAGATAGTGTTATAAAAAATATTACGAATATGGGGTTAAAAGGGGACAGGTTTTTCTTCATTTGAGTTTCCCCGTCATAAAAGTTTTATACGGATATTTCGGAAGCCACAATGATTTCCATGGTCGGTCAAGCCAATAAAGCCTCTCCGTAAACGATATTTTAACTCCTCAACATCATCAAAGTTTGTGTCCTGTACCACCTGTCCATTTAAGGTTACTTTTACATGGGGACCATTACAAATGATTTCAAGGTCATTCCATTGTCCTTCGGGTTTCATTGCTTTTACTTTTGGAGGGAGCACTTTGTAGATAGCACCTGTTGTATTGTCTGTTAATGCTGTGGTATCGCTATCTCCTAATATTTGCACCTCAAATCCAATTTTAGAAGCTCTACTACCACGAGGAGCCCGAACCCATACTCCTGTGTTTCCACCTTTTTCTATCATCCATTCTAATCGTAAAATGAAATTGTCGTATCGTTCACAGGACATTAGTGCCTTGCCTCCCTTGCTTTTCCATTCAATAGAACCTTCAGGGGTTACAGCAAAGCAGTTATGATTATCCCCTAAGTACCACCAACCATTTAAGGTTTTTCCATCGAAGAGCGGTATGAAACCTTCCTGTTTTTCCTGTTCACTTAATAAAGATAATGCAGAATTCATATCCAGTCCTGTGCAGGGTGTATATTGAGCATAAGTTTCTTCGATATGATTTAAATTTTCTTTAGAATAGGGTAATAAAAAGTGAACTTTACCAATTTCTTTACCGGGGACTACAGAGAATATTAATTTTTCTTTTGGAACTTTCGTTTTTGATATATCTTCTGTAAGAATCAAATCAGCATTTTGTTTGGAGATAATGACCCAATATTTGTTAATTTTTTTCATGGCTTTTGTCCATTCTTCTGCGTATGGACCATCTGTCCAATAGATAATGGTCAATAAACTTTTAAACTCTTTTTTTAGTGTGTTCAGTAAAGGACTTTTTTTATCCGGTTTTGAGTTGGGAGCAATTCGCAGAACCACAGTCATATATTGGTCTTTTGCTCGGTCTGCATAGGTTTTTATCGTTTCTATATCCGTAGCATCTACAGATACAGAATTTGAGTCCCTGAGCATATCCATAGCAATACTATTTCCCCCCACCTCTCCTATGCTGGCTAAAAGAGGGACCATCGTTTTTAATTCGGCCCCTTGTTTTATAGTGTCTGGCAAATAAAAAGATTGAAGAATATAAGTCTCTTTCCCACGATAGAGAATACCCTTTTTCATGTTGAACTCTCTATCTCCAAAAAAAATGGAATAACACGAAGAATTCATGAGTAAAATGGTTAGGGAAAGAAAGAAAAAGAAGAAAGTGTTAGTCTTTTGTTTCATAGTTAAATCCTTGAATTTTTAATTGGTTTAATTCATGAAATACATTATACGACTTTAAAGGGTGTCCAAGATGGTATGTTATAAAAGAGCACAAAAAAGACAATATTTTTGTCTCAAACAATGGTAAAAACGATGTATGATTAAAAGGGAAATTTAGTGGATTATCAAGGTGTTGTAATATCTGCAAGCATCGAACCTCATCATTATTTAATGTCCTGTCTGGTTTACAATTATTACAAACAACCCCTCCTTGTAATGAAAAATGTACGGCTTTTTCTATCGGTTTTCCACATCGTACACATATATGCAACTGAGGTTCAATCCCATTATGGACTAATATCTGCCATAGGTGCCAGCAGGTAAGAAAAATGGCAAACTCATTATAAATATCTGGACTACTTATTTGCTCAAATGCATTACATACCTGGTTATATGTCTTTTGAATTCGCTGTTCTGTTTCTGTCATCGAAAAAGCGGTTTCCAGTATAAGGCTGGCAAGAACCTGTTTTTTTATATGTTTCTTTAGTTCAGGATAACTGTCTATTAAACTAACCTCTATTAAAGTTTGTACTTCTCTTGTGGATTTCCATGTATAAAAAATTTCAACACGATTCAGACGGTCTAGTGAATAGGTCCAAGGATTGTTTTTCCGCCGCACCCCCTTTGCTATACAAGACATTTTACCCCGCTGTGCTGTTAAGAACTGGATAATTCGGCTTGTTTCACTATAATCGTATAGATGAACAACGAAAGCCTCTGTTTGGTTTGTAGACATTTTATTTCAGAAATTGAATTAATCTGTAATCTTTTTTCCCAAGACGGACGACCAATAAAGAACCACCAAGAAGATGATTTTCGCTCAATCGTAGAGCGTCATCAGTTATTCTTTCATTGTTTACATAAAGACCGCCATTTTTAATAAGCCGTTTCCCCTCACCTTTACTTTCAAGTATGTTTGTGGTTAACAATAAGTCTAATAAAAACGGGTTTTCTGAGATATAGTTTATAGGTGCATTTGCATGAGGAACATCACTAAATACATCTTCCAGCACGGAAAGTTCTAATTCATGTAAGTCCCCTCCAAACATTGCTTCACTGGCACGGATTGCACTTTGGAGAGCTGTTTCTCCGTGAACCATTTTTGTAATTTCCCTTGCTAATGCTTTTTGTCCTGCTCTTTTGTGAGGTTCTGTTTGAACTTGTCCCTCCAGATATTCTATTTCCTCTCGGGAAAGTAAAGTAAAATACCGCAAATATTTAGGAGTATCTGCATCTGCCTGATTAATCCAGAATTGATAAAATCGATAGGGTGTTGTTTTGTTAGCGTCCAGCCATACATTACCCGATTCTGTTTTACCAAATTTTGTTCCGTCTGATTTTGTAACCAGAGGTAGGGTTAGCCCATAAGTTTCCTTTCCTAGCAGTCTCCGGGTTAATTCCATGCCTGCAACAATATTGCCCCACTGGTCTGACCCGCCGATTTGAAGTCGACAATCAAAGTTTTTACATAAGTGCAAGTAATCGTATGACTGTAAAAGACAGTATGTAAATTCTGTATAGGAAATGCCATGTTCTCGGTCTTCAAGTCGTTGTCGTATAGCATCTTTTGTTAGCATCACATTTACGCTAAAATGTTTCCCTATGTCCCTTAAAAAGTCTAATAGTCTTAATTCACACAGCCAATCTGCATTATTTACCATGATAGCAGAATGTTTACCTTCAAAAGAGATGAAATGGGAAAGTTGTTTTTTTATTCCTTGGGCATTTCTTTCAACATCTTCTTTACTCTGGAGTTGCCTCTCGTCTTTTTTACCGCTTGGGTCTCCGATAAGCCCTGTACCTCCACCTATAAGAACAATTGGTTTATGTCCCCATCGTTGAAAGTGGACCAAACCCATAATTGGTAATAAACTTCCAATGTGCAGGCTATCGGATGTTGGGTCGAAACCGCAATATAAAGTAAAGGATTCCTGATGTAGTTTTTCTTCAAGTTCAGGGTGAGTTGTTTGGTGTATCATTCCTCGCCATTGTAGTTCTTCAAATAAAGTCCTAAATGCCATAACGATTTCCTTATTGAATCAAAAAAACTATTAAACACCGATTATAGTATAATATGAGAAAAGATTCTATGAATGTTGAAATTATATCAATTTTAGATTGTAATTTTACATTGATGGGATTATTCCCGGAAAATGAACCTTTTAAACGAAAAAGAAAGGACATGTTTTATAGGAAAAATGTTGACAAAAGATATTAAAAAATTATACTATTTTAATATAAAATATTGTTAGAAAAAACTTGACAAAAAATAGGAAAAAATAGTTTTAATAGAACTTTTCATATTCAAAACTAAATAATTGTATCTTATACAATTAGAGAAGATAGGATTTAAGTTTATGGAAAGAAAAAATGTTTTATATCCCGTGGTAGTATTTTTAATTTTGACACTTGTTATAGGAGGGATGAACTGTAAAAAACCTCCTGCAAATAAAGAACCGATTGTACAATTTTCTGCTTCTCCTCGAGAAGGGAATGAACCACTAATTGTTCAATTTAATGACCTCTCTGTTTCTGAAGATTCTCCAATTGTATCATGGTATTGGGATTTTGGAGATGGAGAAAACAGCAATCTCCCTAATCCGAAAAAAACTTATTATCATAATCCAAAGGATGGAAATAATCCCAGTTTATATACGGTCCGATTAATTATATCTACGGGCAGGGGTGTTACAGAACGGAAAGAGATTAATTATATTCGTGTAAACCCCGGCACCACTTTTTCGGTAATCGACCCTAATCAGTCCATATACAACGGTGTTGCTTCCGGCTATGGTGTAAAACTCACTATTCCTCAGGGAGCACTTACAGAAAAGACAACTTTTAGTATTTATGAAACAAAGGAAACAAAACAGTTTAGTTTTACAGAGCCGATGGAATTAGTTTCATCGTTTTATCGTATCGCTCATAATGCAAAAACAGAAAATCTTTTTGCAAAAGATAGCAATAATAAGATTATATCTTCCTCATTAGAGATACCATTATTTGTAGGCGAGGAAAATAGAACAGATCGTCCAGCAAATCGTTATTTGGTTCTCGCTATTTTGGATAATGGATCAATAGTCCCTATTCTGGGTGAGAAGCGAGGAAATTATACTTTTGCTCAGATTACGGGCTTACCGTATCAGGCTACCTATGTAGTAGGGTTCTTCCCAACTTCATCAATTATTGAGGTCCCGATAACAATTCCTGAAGATGCAAAGTTGAATTACCCATGGAATCTGAAATGGCGTATTTTTGGTTCCATGCCTGTTATTAAGCAATTAGTTGCATTAGAAAAAGGAAATATGGACAACCCAAATTCCTTTTACAACGAAAATTTTACGGATACTGTAATATCAGATAGTTTAACAGAACTTGTGAGTAAGTTAGCGAGTGTGTATGTTGAATACTTGGCCTCAGGAATGAGGAACCCCGTTTTAGTTGACCATAGTGGTGCTTATGGAGTTGTATTCTTTAATATGAATACCAACTATACTTCCGATTATGAAGATTTCAGTCAACTCGCTATTGCAAATCGGAGATTCGGAAATATAGTTGTCGACCCAAAACAACTTTTAATGGTGTCTATCCACAATGCCTTATCCGCTTTGAATAATCCTAAAAATATTGATATAAAACAGAAGTACTCTCCTTATAATGTTTTTGCTCAATACTTATTTTACTCCTGTTTTGATAATTACAAATTCCCCGACCTGACAATTCCGGACCCATCGAATATTGATATATATGGAAAACCTAAAATGGTCCCATATTTCCAGGGACTCCGTGAATCCATTGCAATTTACTTGGGTCAACGGGCAGACCGTATTGTTGAGGAAGTAGAAAGCAAGGCAACTAAAGCCGATACTACTGCACAGACATGGGCTCGTTCTTTCGAAAATAATGAATACTTTGATTTATCGCAATCTCTTTTTCAGCCTGTTTCTGTTAAAACAAAAAGTTATTACAATGCGGGGCATGAGTTCTGGGTGTACCTTGAACGAAAACTTACAGATGTACCTATTATTGCATTGATTGGTGCTTCAGGTGACCCTTACGGTGGTTTTCTTCAGGAATTGGAAAAAATATTCAAAGAAAATATAAAACCACAACAAGTTATAAACTATCAATTAGCGACTGCACTGACTTATGCTACTTTAGATGCGGTGATTCATGCAGCGACAGACGAAAAGGAACGATTGTCGGAGTTATATTGGTACTATATTCGTGGGAAATCGGCAGAAAAATTTGAAGAAACCATTCTGAGAAATTCTGATAAAAAAAATAAACCTTTTAACTTTAATGAAAATCGTTTTAATGCAGTGGGAGTCCTTTCCCGGGAAAGTCCTGCTCCTACAGACAAGGTGATTATTAATCCCTCTTCCATTAGCGAACTTGCTTCTATTCTACCCTTTTCTTCCCGTGCTGTAAAAATAAATGTAAATCCCCTTACTGCGACGGCTCAGATTGTTTTTAACCCTACAGAATGGAAAGCAGATGATAATGGATACAGTCTGAAATTTGCAATATATCATCCATTAAGAAAGAGGGTCTTTACATTAGACCAGAACGGAGTAGATACAGATGGTGACTCCCTTCTTGACACAATAAATATCCAAAACTTCCGTCCCACAGAAGATGAATGTTTCGACTATGTTTATCTTCTGGTAAGTAATGTAAGTTTAAAGACAGTCAGTCCTGTGAATGTAGTATTACATACAAAAGCCCCCAGTTCTGTTCCCGAAGACCAAATTTTGAAGAAGTTTGTGCAGATTTGTGACCCGTATTATGATTACAAATTATTGCGAACGGCTACTTTTCCTGCATTTGGTGTCTCTTCCTATTTGCTCGAGATGACATCAGGTATGTGGAGAGGTTCTCAGGAACTATATAATGCCCAACCATGGAAACATTATCTTACTATTATTGAACCTTCCATAGTATTGCATGATAAAGCCATGTTATTAATTACAGGTGGAACTACAGGTACGGAGCCGGATATTACAGACCAGGCGGAAATGGTGTTTCCTTTTATATCCGCAACGGGGACTATAGCTGTTCTTTTAAAGGCTGTTCCCAACCAACCATTGCAATTTATTGATGAAACAAGAAAGCGGGTAGAGGACGGTATTATTGCTTATAGTTATGATAAATACATGGATGGATATAGAGCGAGAAAAGCAGATATAACCTGGCCTGTTCTTTTACCGATGGTTCGTTCTGCAGTCCGTGCTATGGATACAGTTCAAAAATTTGTCAAAGAAGAAAAACCCGGACGCCGATATGAAGTTAACAAGTTTGTAGTTACCGGGGCCTCAAAACGCGGTTGGACAACATGGCTTACATCAGCGGTAGACTCACGAGTTTATGCATCCATGCCTATTGTGATTGATGTGCTGAATATGCCTTATCAAATTGAACACCATTATTATTCTTATGGAGGGAAGTTTTCACCCGCTTTAATTGATTATGTATCAATGGGTATCTTCGACCGATTGGGGACACCGGAGGGAGATTCTCTATGGAAAATTGTTGACCCAATCAATTATCTTGATTCTTTAACTATGCCGAAATTTATCCTAAATTCTACAGGGGACCAATTCTTCCTCCCTGATTCCGCGAAGTTTTATTTTAATATGCTTAAACCCAATATCCCGCTTACTAATGGTGTTATGTTCCCTGATAATGCCTATCTCTATTATGCTCCCAATACAGACCATGCTTTGGTATCTTCTAATGCACTTGATTTGGATGAAAACTCATATAGAGCATTATTAGCATTCTATCTGTCTGTTATAAATAATAGAGAGCGGCCAAAGTTTGTCTGGTGGGTTGAACAAGATACTACCGAAACGGATATAAAAAAGAGGGCTTTTCGTATCCGTCTTGACGCAATAACCAAACCTAAAGAGGTTTTATTGTGGCAGGCAACAAATAAAAATACAAGAGATTTCCGATTGAGTACGATTGGGCTTGGGTGGTCAAGCAGTAAATTAAAACCTTTCTGTGAAGAATGTGGAGGAGATCCTGGATTTGACCCCGAAGCAATTATCGAAGACACAACAACCCCTGGCGAAAAATCATATTATTCTGGCCTTGGAATAAGGGATGATTCAGGCGCTATTCTTGGCTGTATAGGAGATGATGATAAACAGAAGATTCTCTATCTGCAAGGGATACCATATCAAATGGGACAACAGTATGGTTCTTTATTGAAAAACGAGATAGCGCAGTTTATTCTGGCTCAAAATCTATCTACAGTGTCATCTGAGTATGAACAAGCCACTATACAATTAAAAGGGCGTATGCCTGAAATGTGGAATGAGATTCTTCAGGGTATTGCCGACGGCTCGGGGGTTCCATATGAAAAATTGTTGAAGGCTCATATCTTATGGTGGAAATCAGGGTATGTAAATAATGGAATAGATAGAGATTCTTTAATCTCAACAATTAACGATACAAGTAAAGAAAAAAATCTGCTGTTAACACTATGGAAGCCTGACAATCAGCAGGCGTTTATAACTGTGGATCCATTAGGTTTACTTTTAATGAATATGGTAGTAAAAGATACAGGAGAGTCTATTACTACTATCTATAATCCGGAAGATCTACTATCAGATAACATCAATAAAATACAATTTGTGCTGGACTGGGTAAAATCATCAGAGCCAATAGCAAATACAATTGAAGAAAATATATCAGATATTGATTTGTTGTATGCAGGTGACGATACCTACTATGCGATGGATTTAGATGGAGCAAAGCTTGCTTCAATGAGTATTGCAAAGCCTAACTATTCTGAAAAAGACAATTGGGTGGTAAAATATGTGCCTTCTAATAATACAATTTACTTCCCATCAAGAAATAATATCGCAACTTCTCTGACACTTTCTTCTATCTTTACAGATAAACCTTCTATGGGTGAGGATATCTCCTTGCAGATAACTCAACAAGATTCAAAGATTCGAATTTTGAAGACCAATGTTATGAATACTGCAAAATCTTATATTTCTGCAGAGGGAGAAGGGGAAGAAGAACCTCCATGTATATGTGAGTTTGAAGAAAATGAAATTATCCCTTATGTTGGTACCGTCGAAGTTCCACAACAGGGATGGAGTGCATTTTTCCTTCAGATACGATTCTCAGGTCCAGAACCTTATGTCCCGGATCTGAAAGATTTGGATTATGTGTTTAGTACAAGGGTTGTGGTTGTTCCGGACACCTATCCCAGACAATAAAGCAGTTGACGAACAGATGTGTTACTAAATGATACAGGTTTTTTTATAGAATCATCGTATATCTGCATCAAACCATTTCAAAACGGCCATAAGCCCACGGGCTCTTCGGAGCATTGTTGCTTTTAGTCCTTTTTGGCGCAATTTTACCTTTGCTTCCTGACGATTTTTGGCTATGACAACTCCACCTATGAATGATTTTTCATAGTCTCCTTCAGCCCGTATGGCGTGATATTCATAAATAGCCATACTCTTTTAGTCCTTTTTGGAGTTGTATTTATTGAAAATTATATCATAATTATTTCTGTTTGTCTATCTGTTTTTGATTATCGATTTCTTCAACCCGTTTTAATACTTCTGGTAGTGTTTGACCAACAGGACCCTCTATAAAAATATCCGTTACCGATTCCGTAAAAGGAGTTCTATTTACATTAAACTCCATGATAACGGCACCCCATTGTTTTGCCGTATAGGGGAGAGATGCAGCAGGGTATACTTGAGCAGATGTTCCTATTACTAATAATACTTCGCAACTTTTCGCCAATGTTTCTCCCATAAATAGAGCCTGCGAAGGAATAACCTCTCCAAACAGGACGACATCAGGTTTCATAAAACCTCCGCATTCACAGCGAGGGGCCCCATGGTTGCGGTGAGATAGGCTTACAGGTCTTTTTCGATGGCATGCTGGGCATGAAAGAGTTTGGGCATTTCCATGATATTCGACTACAGTTTTATTTCCTGCGGAATAATGAAGATTATCAATGTTTTGGGTTATAACCGCCACTAAATGGCCCAATTCCTCTAACCTTGCAAGAGCAATGTGGGCTGGATTGGGTTTTGCTTTTGAGATTGTTTCACCAATTTCATAAAACAATTCCCATACCTTATCCGGATTGTCCAAAAAGGCCTCGTAAGTAGCATATTCTTCAGGTGGAAAACGCGACCAGAGACCGCCTTCGCTTCTGAAATCGGGGATTCCGCTTTCAACGGAAATTCCGGCACCTGTAACAGCGACTACATTACTAGAATTTGATATCAATTGTGCTGATTTTTCAATTAGTTCTTTCATAAAGTAGGTTCTATCCTTTCTAATCCATGCATGTAAGGCCTCAAAACCTCAGGGATAACAACAGAATGGTCAGGTTGTTGATAGTTTTCTAAAATAGCAACTACAGTACGTCCAACAGCGAGGCCCGAACCATTAAGAGTATGTACAAATTCCGGTTTTTTGTCCCGTTTGAAACGAATATTTGCTCTTCGTGCCTGGAAGTCTGTGAAATTGGAGCAGGAACTGATTTCACGATAGCAACTCTGTCCGGGTAGCCAGACCTCTAAGTCATAAGTTTTCGAGGCAGAAAACCCCAAATCTCCTGTGCACAGAGTTACCACCTGATAAGGTAGACCTAATAATTGTAGTATGTGCTCCGCATCCTGCGTCAATTTTTCCAATTCATCCCATGATTCCTCAGGCCGGCTAAACTTTACGAGTTCTACCTTATTAAATTGGTGTTGCCGTATCATACCCCGAGTGTCTTTACCATAAGAACCAGCCTCACTGCGGAAACAAGGAGTATAAGCGACATACTTTATTGGAAGCATTTCATCCGGAAGTATTTCATCTCGATAAATATTTGTTACAGGAACCTCTGCTGTTGGAATAAGCCACAAATCAAAGTTCTCAATATGGAATGAATCCTCTGCAAATTTGGGTAATTGCCCTGTTCCCTGCATAGAAGGAGAATTAACGAGGAATGGCGGAAGGACCTCTTTATAACCGTGCTGTTGTGTATGTACATCTAACATAAAATTAATTAATGCCCGTTCTAACAATGCACCCATACCTGTAGAAAGTGAGAATCTCGTTTTTGAAATTTTTACGGCACGGTCAAAATCGAAGATCTTTAAATGTTCTCCTAATTGCACATGGTCCCATGTCTCAAAATCAAATTTATTTGGTTCTCCCCATTTTCGTTCTACTCGATTATCAGAGGAATCTTTTCCAACAGGTATACTCTCATGAGGTAAGTTAGGGAGTGTTAGCAGTATCTCTTCAAGTTGTTCATCATAGGATTTTAGTTCTTCTTCCAGATGAGTGATATTTTGTTTTATCTGGCTCATAGAATTTAACAAATCATCTACATTTTCTTTCTGCTTTTTTCTCCGGGCTATCATTTCACCGGTTCTATTTTGTTCTGCTCTTAGTTGTTCAAATTGATATAACTTTTCCCTTCGGATACGGTCCATTTCCAAAAGTTCTTCTAATCGAATTTCTTTGCCTCGTTTGCCCAAAGATTCTCGGATTTTATCTGGGTCGGAGCGTATAAATTTTATATCTATCATAGAAAATCCTTTGTAGCCGTTTTTAGTTTTCTTTTACTCGATTGAAATCCCTAATATATTTAGTATCCTTGTGAATTCCTCATTGGAAAAATATGATACTTCGATTTTTCCTTTTCCTGAATTTCTATGTTTTATATTGACTTTTGTCCCTAATCTTCTACAAAGTTGTTGTTCTATTTCAATTACCTGAAGATTCTTTGTTTTTTTAGAGGGAATAGGCTTCTTCTTTATATCACCCTTTAATCGAGATACAATCTTCTCTACCTGGCGGACGGAAAATCCCTTTTCTTGAATTTGCTGGGCAATCTGGATGATAAGTTCCTGACTGGGCAATCCTAATAATGCTCGGGCATGTCCCATGGTCAAGATTCCATTGATAACCATACTTTGTACGGCTAATGGAAGAGAGAGAAGTCTCAACGCATTCGAAATTGAAGAACGGTCTTTTCCTACGGTTTCAGATAATTGCTCCTGAGACCAGTTAAACCGATTTAATATCGACTGATATGCTTCCGCTTCTTCTATGGGATTTAAATCTTCCCGTTGTATATTCTCAATTAAACCTAATAAAATGGATTCGTCATCAGATACATTTCTACATATCGCAGGAATCTCTTTCAATCCGGCTAAAATACATGCTCGAAGCCTCCGTTCTCCACAAACCAATTCATACTTATCCCCGATCTTACGGACGATTATAGGTTCCTGTAGTCCGTGTTGTTTTATGGACTCTGCTAATTTATGTAACGATTCTTCCCGAAAAGTTTTTCGTGTCTGGACTTTACTTGGCATAACCTCTGTAGGATTTAATAGGAGAATTTGTTCTCCTGTTTTTTTTTCTTCAGAGGGAGTGGATAGAACATCCGTTTTTTCTTCCGTTTTTATAGGACCTAATATTGCGTCTAATCCTTTACCTAACGCTTTCTTTTTACTGGGATTCACGAGATATAATCTCCTTTGTTAATGCAATATATGCTTGAGCACCAAGAGATTTGCCATCATAATAAATAACAGGTTTCCCATAACTAGGGGCTTCGCTTAAAGTAACATTTCTCGGAACAATCGTCTGAAAGACCTTACTTCCAAGGTACTGTCGCACTTCCACTACAACTTGTTTGGAATGATTCGTGTGCTGATACATTGTTAGTAATATCCCTGAAATTTCCAGGACTGAATTGAAATTGTCTCGAATTCTCTTTACGGTCTTCAACAATTCTCCTAAACCTTCAAGAGCATAATATTCACATTGCAAAGGAACAATAACCTTATGTGCTGATACCAGTCCATTAATGGTTAACAATCCTAATGCAGGGGGGCAGTCAATAATCACAAAATCAAAACACTGAATTAAGGGTTCGATCTTTGATTTTAATTTATATTCTCTATTTTCCTCATCAATCAATTCTACTTCAGCCCCTGCCAGAGCACTATTGGATGGAATAAGGGATACATTTTTGTATTCGGTATTTTGTATAGCATTCTGTAGAGGGGCTCCTATCAAAACTGAATAAGTTGTATATTCTAAACCATGCTTATTAAAGCCAAATCCTTGTGTTGCATTGCCTTGTGGATCAAGGTCAATAAGAAGTGTTTTGTAACCCTCATTTCCAAGGCAAGCAGATACATTTACAGCACTTGTCGTTTTTCCTACACCGCCTTTTTGATTCGCAAAAGCAATTATTACACCCATAGCCTTATCTTTAATAAAAGGTAAAAACTCGCGTTTATTAGATATAATATCAATTATAGAAATTGTATGACAAAGACAGAATTTTATCAAATCTTGACTTTAAATAGGAAGTCTATGTTTCATCCCTATTTCCCTTATAAGGATCCCTTAAATTTTGGAGGAATTGTTTGCTCTTCTGAACATATTATTACTGCATTAGAACCCTGGCTTACCCAAGAACGAATTAATAGAATTAATAAAGTTTTGCAAAACAGAACATATACTATTCTACCTGTTCTGGATGGATTATATGATATAGGGAACATGAATGCTGTTCTGCGGACATCTGAGGCTTTTGGTTTTCAATCTGTTCATATAATTGAAACCAGTGCAAAATATCGCGAAGCGAACCGGGTTGCTCAGGGTGCTGAAAAGTGGTTGGATATTTTTCGTTGGAAAAAACCATCCGACTGTATTTCTTATTTAAAAGAAAAGGGATATAAAATCTGCGTAACGGCTTTGAATTCAAATAAAACAATTAATGAAATCGATTTTTTATCTCCTACTGCTATTGTTTTTGGCAATGAGCATGAGGGTGTTTGCAGTGAAATTATTACCCAGGCAGATGAGAGTATTATCATACCAATGTACGGTTTTACACAGAGTTTTAACATCTCAGTAGCGGTATCGATTATTCTATATCATGTTTTTCACGAACGTATGACTCAATTGTATTCAAATGGCGATTTATATGAGCAAGAAAAACAGGTTTTAAAGGCGGTTTTCTATTGGAAATCAATATCACATGCTAAAGAAATTTTGACTCATACATTAAAAAAAGACATCGTTATATAATTAGGGTTGAATATTGAGAGCACAAATACGATAAACTATATGATTGGAATAAAAAATAAATTATGATGGAGGAAAATTTTATGTATCGTTATCTACCGAGTTTATTTCTTACAGTAATTCTGACCTTTGTTTTTGTAATTCCAATGGGGTGTGGGAGTAAACAGCAAGGGACATCAACTTCTCCTTCTGCAAATCCTCAACAAAAACAAACCGTATCCCCATCTGCAAAAAAAGTCAAAGTTGCCTTTATTACAAATAATGCATCAGATTTCTGGAAAATAGCAGAAGCAGGGACAAAAAAAGCCTCTCAGGATTTTGGGGTTGATGTAATTTTTAGAATTCCTTCAGCAGGAACCGCAGAGCAACAACAGCAAATATTGCAAGACCTGATAACATTAGGCGTTGCGGGAATTGCTATTAGTCCCAAAGACCCTGAAAATCAGACGGAAATGTTAAATGATGCGGCCCAAAAGACAAATCTTATCACTCAGGATAGTGATGCGCCGAATAGTTTAAGAAAATGTTATATCGGCACGAATAATTTTGATGCGGGAGTTGAAGCAGGAAAACTGGTTCAAGCATGCACCCCACAAGGGTCGAAAATTATTATCTGTGTTGGAACATTAGACGCTCAAAATGCACGAGATCGTCTGGAAGGTTTGAAAAAACAAATTGAATCCACCGGACATCAGATTATAGATGTTCGCACCGATGAGACCGATCGTGCTAAAGCAATTGCTAATGTCCAGGATGCCCTTGTTCGTTATCCTGATGTGGCGTGCTTTGTTGGGTTATGGAGTTATAACGGTCCAGCAATTCTTAATGGAGTTCGTGACTCGGGCAAATTAGGACAGGTAAAAATTGTTTGCTTTGATGAAGAGGATGAGACTTTGCAAGGGGTGAAGGATGGACATATCTATGGAACTGTTGTTCAAAGACCCTTTGAATTTGGGTACCAGTCGGTTCGTATCCTTAAAGAATTAGCAGAAGGTAATACAAGTAGTGTTCCAGAAAACAAACAGATTTTTATTCCGACTTTATCAATAACGAAGGAGAATGTAGATGCTTTCTGGTCTGAACTTAAGCAGATTTTAGGGAAGTCATAAAATTGTTTAGGATGGGTAACAAATGAGAAAAGCACTGGGTTTAGTCGGTCTCATTATCGTTTTGTGCGTATTGGCCTATGTATGGGAATATCTTCATTGGTATCAACATAGTAAGGATTTAGGTATTTCATTTACCAGTAACTTTTTATCACTAACAAATTTTAAAAATCTACTACCCTGGATAGGATTATTTGGGATTTTAGCATTAGCTCAATCTATCGTCATTATAACAGGCGGGATAGACCTTTCAATTGGTAGTGTTGTGTGTCTTGTTTCTGTTGTTTCCTGTATTCTAATTAATAAAGGGCAGGGGTGGTCTCCTTTCTTGATTTTTCCTTTTGCCTTATGTATTTCTATCCTTATTGGTATATGGCATGGGACCCTTATTTCATATTTTAATATTCAGCCTTTTGTTGTTACCCTTTGTGGTTTATTTGCCTACCGAAGTTTTGCCCGTTTTTTTGCAGGGGATACCACACAGGGATTTGGGAATGCATTACCTAATTGGAAATGGCTTGGAAAAGGAACGCTTCTGGATTGGTTTCCTTCCTTACAGCCTTCTGTTGGTACTGCTCCCTCTACAATTACTTTGCTGATGGATTTAGTCGCTGCGCCTTTAGTGATTATGATCTTTTTTACCATTATAGTGGGACTATTTTTGCACCTTTCTCCAATGGGTAGACACCTTTTTGCCCTGGGGGCTAATGAAGAGTCTGCGAGATTTAGTGGTATTCAAACACAGCGATTAAAATTATTAGCCTATGTGATATGCAGTCTTATAGCAGGTATTGGAGGCCTTCTATTTGCATTTAAGGTAAATTCGGTTCAACCTTCTGATTTCGGTAGTTTTTACGAACTATATGCAGTTGCGGGCGCTGTCTTAGGGGGATGTAGTCTCCGTGGGGGTACAGGAAATGTAATAGGTGTTATTTTAGGCATAGCGTTAATTATGGTATTGCGCAATCTGGTAAATATTCTGGGTATTCGCAGTGAATTGGAATATGTTGTTATTGGTGGTGCTATATTAGCAGGTGTCTGTGCTGATGAATTCTTCATGCGACGTACTCAGAAAAAACGGACTATTGAAGCACAAAGAGAAACAAAATGAGTAATGGAAATCATTACTATATT
Organism: uncultured bacterium; assembly: GCA_937124615.1. GTDB lineage: Bacteria > Hydrogenedentota > Hydrogenedentia > Hydrogenedentales > Hydrogenedentaceae > Hydrogenedens. The sequence goes on along the minus strand of CAKZKR010000081.1, from coordinate 13,118 downwards.
TACAAAGGACTGTTAAGTAGGATTAAGGAAATTCCGACTCCGGAAGAAAGAGAAAAATGTGCAAGTATTACTTTCTACCCTGAAGATTTAATGAAGTGGTCAATAGAAGATGATCCGGGAGAAGAAGAATGGAAGGGTATCCCTGTAAAAAGGGCGATAGAGGAGTTAGAAGGAGAAAAAGTTCTTAGATGGACAGGGGATTTTAGCGGACTTCGCCGATTAAACTTTTTGAAAGATATGGAAAAACCCAGTTTTTGGGTTCCATTGAGCACCAGAACAAATACGGTCCCTCATTTTCCCATTTCTCAAAATAAATACTCTATTGTTGAATTCTCCTACCGAATGCAATATGGCAAATGTGTTCCAGCCTGGACATGGCATTATACAACAGGTCAATTCTTTGAATACCTTGATATGGATTTCAAATGGACTACTGTAGCAAGGGCATGGTGTTTTAATAGTTTCCCGAGGAAAATGGATAACTTCGCACTTCGTCTATATTCCTTCACAAGAACAAAGGAGACAATGTATGTACGGAGTATCCGCTTTCGAGAACCCACAGAAAAAGAAAAAAACTTTCTTAACAAAAAAGATATACTTCAATTAAGTAACGAGAAACCTATTCATTATACTTTATTAGACAATTTTTTCCCTATAGGAGTTTACATTAATGCGAACACGGCAAGGAATATGTCCCATCTTTTTAAAACAGACCTTGCTTCATATCTGGATTTACTCTTTGAAGACATATCGTTGCATTATCATAATGTTGCATTTGTAGAAAAATTTTACGATTTTCTGCCCGGGGACCAGGAAGTTCTTTTCGAGACATCTAAAAAGTATAATGTGAAATTAATTATCTCATTAGAAGAAGAAAATATACTACTGGACCCATCAAAAGCTACCAGTTATTTTAAAGAAAAAGAACATACGATAAAAAGGTATGCTACGGAGGATAATTTATTCGGATGGGTGATTAAAGAAAATCCTTCCGATGTAGAGGCCGATACTTATATTCAAATCAAAAAGAAAATAGAACAGATAGATGAGAAACATCCCGTAATTTATCTTACAAGAGAAGCCAATGCATTTCCCTTGTATACACAATTTTCTTCTGTCGCCGGGTTAAGTCACTGGAAATCGAAAAATCCCTGGGAATTAGGACAGGTGATAAAAACCCACATGAAGTTTATCAATGAACAACACCTATGGGTTATTGGACCTACCTTTGTTTTTGGTTCAGGTGCTCCTATATGGAACTCCGCCCCTGAGATACGCCTTATGATTAATCTGGCAATATCCAGTGGAGCCCGTGGATGGTTGAGTTATACATATCATAACACTCCATTATGGTCGGGTGGCGAATGCCAGCGTTCTCTTACAGGACCTTTCCTTACATTTAGTGATGTCTGGCAGGAGTTAGGAGGTAGATTGGGACGATTTTATTCACTCGCTTCATTAGTTATGTCAGCGAAACCTTCTTCTGCGCCTGATTTTAGGCCCGATATTCAATCACGGAAACATCCCCGTTCACGGTGCCCGGGAAATGTTGATATTTTAATGAATACCTGGATGAAAGGGGATAACTTCTGGCTGTTGTATATTGTAAACCAGGATACTTCAGAAGTCACTGGAGTTAATATTAACTTCCATTCTGCATTACCAGAACAATATCGGGTTTATGATGCTACTCAGTTTGTTCGGTCCTATCAATGGGAAGAACTTCCCCCATCTTTACATCGCGAAATGTTTCCCGGCCAGGGTCAGATTATGCTTATTGCTACTCCTGAAGAATGTCAGCGATGGGGTGAAATAATTATGGGACGAATTTTTAACTATATAGAACAACAAATCTTTATCGATATAGAACTCTTGAAGCCCTATTTATCTTCTATAGATAAAATCGCAGACAAAGTTAGAGAATTAGGAGAAAAAAGATCTATAAATGCACTCCATAAAATGGTGGAAATAAAAAATCAAGTTACAAATACTATTTATAGCACCGAAGACCTATATAAGGTTCGTGGGAAACTTTTTGAGGTTGGGGCTATCTTATGTGCGTGTGATGGTGTGTTATGCCGTTTGTTAAGTGAATCAAAAAATTCTATTGTAGAAAAGTATAAAGAAGAAATATTACAACTTGCAGGAGAATTTATAAAATGTCGGATGGGGGTTCGTGAAGGAAAAGGGAAAAAATTTCTAGCACCCATCGGAAAACTTTCAGAACGGCTCTCGATAATTTTACAAGAATTGCGACAGAATGCTAGTACCTAAACTATATTTATTACAAAGATATTATCCTCTGAGAATTTTGGGTTATTTATCCCTCTATCTTTTGACCAATCTTTCTAAAGGCAGGAGCTAATGACAAATATGCAGATTTATATTCCTCATACCAGAATTCATATTCTTCACTGTTTTTAGGGTTCGGTTCTACTCTATGTATTTCTTTGATTATATTACTACATGCTTCTGCAAGTGAAGAGAACATACCCGCTGGGATGCTTGCCAACAGTCCCGCCCCAAAAGCAGGTCCTTCGTCCACATTAATAACTACCATAGGTACTTTGCATATATCTGCCATGATCTGACGCCATAAAGCACTGCGGGCTCCACCTCCGGATATACGAACCTCATTAATAGGAATTCCCATCCCTTTCATAATTTCTACACTATCCCGCATACCAAACGCAACTCCTTCCAACACCGCCCTTGACATTTCTGCCTTGCCATGCATTAAAGACAAACCTATAAAAGCACCTCTTGCGTATGGGTCTTTGTGTGGAGTGCGTTCTCCTGTTAGATAGGGAAGAAAAATGAGTCCATTAGAGCCAATAGGTACCTTTCCTGCAGGTTCGGTTATATATTCATATGCATCGATACCCGTCTCTTTTGATTTTTCAATCTCCTCTTTACAAAGTTTATTTCGAAACCATTGAAGGGAACCCCCTGCACTTAACATAACTCCCATTATATGCCATGCTCCAGGTACTGAATGACAGAAGGTATGTACCCGTCCCTTGGGATCCGTATGTACATGTTCTGCAAATGCGAAGACGACACCACTTGTTCCCAGGGAAGCAGAAACAATTCCCGAACAAACCACACCACAACCTACGCCCCCTGCGGCCTGGTCCCCTCCTCCTGCAACGACCACTGTGTCCGTAGATAATCGAAGTTGCTCAGCAACAGAGGGTTTAATTTTCCCTGTTACTTCTGTCCCTTCATACACTTTAGGTAACCATTCTATAGGAATTTCCAGTCGGTTTAATAATTCCTCGTGCCAACCTCGTTTGTTTACATTGAAAAGCAATGTTCCAGAAGAATCAGCAACATCCGACGCAAATTCACCTGTAAGTTCATAACGAATATAGTCCTTTGGCAATAAAACATGTTTTACTTTTTTATATACTTCAGGCTCTTCATCTCTTAGCCACAAAATTTTAGGAGCAGTAAATCCTGTTAATGCAGGGTTGGAAACCATTTCAAGAAGTTTCTCCTCGCCCACAATTTCGTTTATTTTTTCACATTGTTTTGCGGTACGCTGGTCACACCATAAAATTGCAGGATATAAAACATCTCCTTTCTCATCCAAAAAAACAGAACCGTGCATTTGTCCCGTTAGACCAATGGCACGAACCTCCTGACCGTTAATTTCACTGCAGATTTCAGAAAGTCCATCAAATACTGCTTTCTTCCAGTCTTGTGGATTTTGTTCTGCCCAACCCGGTTTAGGACTATGCAAATCATAATTCTTTGTAACAGAAGCAGCTACTTTTCCGGCTTCATTCATTGCGACAATTTTTGTTCCACTGGTTCCTACATCGATTCCAATTACATAACTCATATTTCATTCCCTCTATGTTTATATTTTAATTGAGACTTATTTATCATAATGAATCATTTATTTTTATGCAAATAAAGAAATGAAGGCGTTCTTATATTCGCTTAAGAGCGGTAATAAGTTTCCATGTTGTCTGTTCCCATGTATATTCTGTAACTCTTAATCTGCCCAATCGTATTCGTTCTTTGCGTTCCTCTGACGGAAGATTTACTATACGATGGAGAACAGCGTTTATGGAAGAGGGATTTTCTACATGATAATAAAAAGGTAATTCTCCACAGCGTTCTTCCATAACAGGAGTCATAGGAGCAACAATACATGTCCCCGCTTGCATTGCTTCTATGGGGCGTAAAGCACTCCCATCATGAATGGCAGGATATAAAAATGCAGTAGCATTTTGAAATAAACCAGCAAGAGTAAGGTCTGGACATTCCTCTATACGAAAGACATTGTCCCCCCAATGGAGTGGTTCTTTGGGATGTCTTTTACCGAGTAGAACTATTGTGTGAGGGATCTCTTTGCAGAAATATTGTAGGATCTCTAAAGTTTCAGGTAAATGGTGAATTGTAGCATCATCTATTACGGACACAAGATATGGAGGGGCTATTAATGATGGTGTATTTTGTAAAAGTTTGGGTTCTACACCTGCAGGTAGTACAGCAATTTTATTCAAAGGTATTTTCCATACATCCAGAGAACTTCGTCTTGTATGTTCCGACGCAGTTAACCACAAAGGACTTTCATAAAAGATTCTCTTCACATCACGCTTATGAAAAAAATCCTCCTTCAGTACTCCGCGATACCAGTTTTCAGTGTGAATAATCATCGGCACACAGGGAACACTTGTAACAAAATGGGCTGTTTCTAAGGGTGTAATTACAACATCAATTTTGAATTTGCGAATAAGGGGGTCTAAAACAGAACCCCGGAGTGAAAAAGAAGAAAAAAAACCTATATGCTTATTTGTTTCAGTGATTACCTGCCAGCCCGCCCATTGTTCATACCCAAACTCTTTATTAAAAAAAATAAAAAATTCTGTTGTTTCTTGCAACTGTGTGGCCTGTGAAAGGGTTTTGTACAAAAAACGACAAAAAAGGTCATCAGGCTCAAACTCTTCAGAAGCGAACAGATTAATCCCTACTTTCATGGAGTCCCTTTTTTATTTATATTAACAAAAATATTTGAACTAATCTATCCATTTTGTGCCCACTTCGTCAAAACAACAGAAACTTCTTTTCGTGTAAACTCTTCTGGTAGAACCTCCCCTTTCTTCAGCATCTCTCGAACTTTTGTCCCACTTAATACCACATGTTTACTGGTATCGTGAGGACAAGTCTTTATCGAGGCCATATTTCCGCATGCCTGACAATAGAAAGTATGGTCAAAGAACAAAGGTGTAATTTTTAACTCTTCGGGGTTGAAACGGTCAAAAATCTTCTGTGCATCGTATGTCCCATAATAATTACCAACACCAGCATGGTCCCTTCCAACAATAAAATGTGTGCACCCATAATTTTTTCGAACGATGGCATGCATAATCGCTTCTTTCGGACCTGCATATCTCATGTTTACAGGCATTATACTCAGCAAAACATGATCTTTGGGGTAATAATTGTCGATCAACGCTTTATAACATTCCATACGAATATTTCCGGGAATATCATCACTTTTTGTAGTTCCCATTAAAGGATGTATCAGAAGGCCGTCACAGATTTCCAACGCACATTTGGTTAGATATTCATGGGCTCTATGTATTGGATTCCTTGTTTGGAATGCAACAATTCGTTTCCATCCTCGTTCCTCAAAGATAGTGCGTGTTTGCTGGGGAGGTAAATTGTATTCTTCAAATTCAATAACCTTCTTATCAAAAACCTCAACAGGACCCGCAAGAAAAATATCTCCCAGACTATATGTCCTTTTCACTCCAGGATGTTGTTCATCAGTAGTGCCATAAACCTTCTCTGCAAAGTACCTCTTATCCAGTTGAAACTTCTCTCGGACTTCCATTGTTCCAAGCAGTCCATTTTCTGAACTATACAAACTTATTGTTTCACTTATTTCTATACTATCTGCTAAATTGTGGGAAATATCTAAAAGAATAGGGATGGTCCATGGGATAGATTTACGAATATGCATTGTTTCCAGACTTGAATATGTTTCCTCTTCTCCCATAAAACCTTCAAGGGGACTGAATATACCTTTCGCTATACAATCTAAATCAAACGATAGATATTCATCCAATATAATCTTCTTTAATTTCGTTGCGTAATCAATCTTTGACAGTTTTTCCTCATCAGATACAAATCGATTTACCAACTTACCACCATGGGGTTCAATAGCCATAAAAATTCCTTTTTATTTATTAAAGAAGAATGGGATGTGCAAGAAGATTATATCTTAACATTATATAAAATTTCGAAAATAAACTTGTTTTAAAAAAAGTGCCGTCGGTCTGTGAGGACCGACGGCAAGGGTATATTTTATACCCTCTGCACTACCCTCTTTGGGGAGCGAAATGTAAGGGAAGATGAGATTTGGTTTGTTTTGGAAGCGGTAATATAAGGAAGGGAACGGAGATGTCTATGAAGCCACATACATTTATTAAGAGCCCACTGGGGAGCAAGCCGCAGCCCTTGTTAAATTTTACTTGTTCCAGCGGGCTCTTTATTTTACTTACTTATGAACTCCACTCCTTCCTCAGGAGTACCACTCACTTTATTCAATTGTTGTACTATATTAATAGCAATATATATGCCATATTTTTATCTTAATCGTAATATCTTGAAGTACAATATATTATAAAAATAATGTCAATTCCTAAAATTGGAAATAACATATTATTTTCCCATTTTGGGAAACACCATTTTCCCAATTTGGGAAAAATATAAATTGAAATTAAAATTATTTTATTGTATTCTATAAATAAAGGATATAGACATGTCATTCAGGGATAATGAAAAAAAATTGAAGTTTATTATAACAGCACGCTCAGGGTATATTAAGGGAAGTGCCTGGATTATACCCGAAGATGGAGAGTTAAACATAGGTCGTGACCCTACATGTTCAATTATAATCGATGACCCCCTTATTTCAAGACACCATTGTCAATTATATATCTCAGAAGATGATTTGATTATCCGTGATTTAGGAAGTAGCAACTCGACTTTTGTAAATGGCCATCCAGTTAAAGAAAAAATCCTTCGCCCCGGAGATGATATCGGTGTGGGTAGTATTGTTTTCTCAGTGGGAACTATAATTCCAGAAGGGAGTGTTACTGGAGATGAAACCAAAAAACTTCGTGCAACTCGTCCTATAAAAATTGGAGCACCTGTTTTTATAGAGGGTTCCCCACAAAACCTTTTTGAATCGGGCAATCCTCGAACAGCAGAGGAACTTGCGGGGCTTTTTCTTTTTGCCCGACAATTAAGTCAATTATTAAATGTAGAAGATATTGTAAATCATTCGTTAAAAGTGGTACAGGAGCGTTTTAATCCAAATGTTTTTTGTTTAATCCAGTTTACTCAAGAGCCATCTCAAAACTTTATTTATCCTAAAAGTGCATCTCAAGTTATTACTTCTATACCTCAGTTGTTACAACTTCTTTCTCAAATTCGAGAAATGCCCCGCGGTGTACTTTATCCCGAAAGGTTTTATAAAAATGGAGAGACTGTTATCCGTAATACGGTTATTGCGCCTATGATTTTGGGAAAAGAGGTCATCGGGGCATTTGTGATGATGGCGGATACTCCTCATTGTTTCTATGAGGAATCCGACCTCGAATATCTTTTAGCCATGGCTCATACATTAGCGCCGTACCTTCGTGCTGCAGAACGCATGCAACAATTAGAATGGGAGAATCAACGATTAATTTCAGGGGGTATAAATTTCGATCCGTTAATAGGTAATAGTAAAGCCATTCAAAAAGTTCGGGCTCTTGCTCGCGATTGTGCCCATTCCGACCTATGTGTTTTAATCTTGGGCGAGACAGGTACAGGGAAAGAACTCGTGGCCCGGCTTATTCATAATCTATCTCATCGTTCCCAGAAGCAACTTATTGTTGTAAACTGTGCCGCAATCCCTGAAGAACTTTTTGAAAGCGAACTTTTTGGTCATGAAAAGGGCGCATTTACGGGAGCACATACAACAAAGATTGGGTTAATGGAGGAAGCAAATCAGGGAACATTGTTTCTTGATGAAGTAGGAGACTTAAGCCTTTCACATCAGGCACGATTGCTCCGAGCGATCGAAACAGGAACTTTTAGACGAGTAGGTGGGAATGTGGATATCCGTGTGAATGTTCGTGTTATTTCTGCTACAAATAAAGACCTTCCTGCTGAAGTGAACGCGGGACGATTTCGCAGAGATTTGTTCCATCGTTTAAATGCATTTGTTATAACAATTCCACCCCTTCGTGATCGAAGAGATGATATCCCATTACTTGTAGATTATTTTTTACAACAAATTAGAAGAAGGTTTCCTGTCCGGGCAACACATTTTTCACCACAAGCATTAAAATGGCTTGAAAATCAGCCCTGGCATGGGAATGTTCGTGAACTTCGTAATCTTGTAGAGCGTGCTTCTGTTATAGCAAAAAATGAAGAAATACAACTTCAAGATTTATCTTCAGAATTAAATATCTATTTCCCAGAAAAATTTTCAACCCTCGAGGAGATTGAAAAAACTCATATTATTAAGGCACTTCAATACACACAAGGAAATGTTGTTTCTGCGGCGGAACTATTAGGTATAGGTAAAAGTACCCTTTACCGAAAAATTGCAGAATACCAGATCAATCTATCCCTTTATTTAAACTCTAATTTGAATGAAAATAAAACAACATAATGTGATTCTTATTTAAGAGAACAGAGCATCGAAAAAACGCAGTGGGAGTGTTATTGTATTAAACATAATAGATAGAATATGAATAGGTAGATAAACAATAGAATTAATCCACTCAGCAAGAACATTTAGAGCAAGACCAATATCTTTTTCCATACAAACTCCTTTTTAACTATAAATTATAATTCTTTATTTTATAACAGATTTCTTCCTTTTTTTAGTATTTAGAAAATTGGAAAGATATATACCAAAAATATTTTCAATTAGGAGATAATCTAATGAGTAAATTTTTTCTGTCAATTAATAATTCAAAGATTTTTTTGTTAAAAAGTTTTTTATTCTTTATTTTACTATTTTTTTCTTTTTATAGTTGGTCAGCAATACTTATAAACAATATAACGGAATTGCAGAGTATAGGTAATAACCCTGCTTATCCAATCAATGGAGAATACGAACTCACTCAGGATATTGATGCATCCGACACAATGAATTGGAATAGTGGTCAGGGTTTCTTGCCTATAGGAACGATAACAAATCCCTTTTCTGGAATATTAGATGGAAAAGGATATAAAGTCATTGGTTTATATATTAATCGTTCTTCGACAGATTTTGTCGGATTAATTGCGAACATGTCTTCAACAGGAATAATAAGGGATCTGTTTTTAGAAGATTGTAGTATTACAGGGAAAAATAATGTATCTTTTATTGTCGGTAGGAATAGCGGTACAATAGCAAGAAATGTTATTGATGGTTCTTTATCTGCTTCTGAAAATGTTGGATCACTGACAGGGTATAATCTGGGAAATATCAGAAGAAGTTATGCAACAACTATGGTTGTAACAGGTAGTACCTTTGTTGGTGGTTTGGTGGGCCGTAATGAGAAAACTATAGAACAATGTTATTCAAAAGGAAATGTCATTGGTAATAATAATGTTGGTGGTGTTGTAGGAGCAAGTTTAGGTAAAAAGGCATCTATAGACAGATGTTATTCATTTAGTTCTGTTTTGGGCTATAATTCGAATGTAGGAGGATTATTGGGTTCTTTTACACTGGGTGGAAAAATACGCTACTGTTATTCGATTGGTTCCGTTGTTGGTTTTACAAATACAGGTGGTTTAATTGGTTATCGTTCTGCGGGATTAATATGCCATTTTCAATCTTTTTATTAACAGAACATTGGAGAGTTATGTTGGTTTATTTAGCTGTATAGAGGGAGGAATAATCCAAAATTTGAGATTGCATAATATACAAGTAAGTGGAGGGCCGTATGTAGGCTGATTTTGAAGTTCAAAAAAGAAAAATAGGTTTAAATTTTAATATAGATGAATTTCCACTTTGTGAGGATGAAACTCTATACTTTAATTTATCAGGAGGAATGAATTACCAGGTAGCAACCTTTATCAGTCAGTATATTAACAAAAAATCACAATCAAAAATAAAATTTATCTATTCTGAAAAGGATTCTATTTGGCTTATCAATTTGGATAAATATGGTTATAAAAGCATTGAACCTAAAATAGAACTGCACCCTTTGGAAATATTAAATCTTCAAGGTGTTACTTACGAAACAGTAGAAAGAGACAATTCTTCGGTAACATTATACAAAAAAGTAGGTTCATCACAATTACCATTAAAGTTAGGAGGGGTCCTATTTGATGATATTATTTCAGAAAATAATTTTTTAAGATTCATTAAGTTTATAAACGATAAGGTGTTAGATGCCGTAAACGAATTTTTTAACACCAAGTGTCTATCCCTTTTTCAGTAGGGGAAGGATAGAAAGGGGAAGGCAGAGGGGTCGGACGAGTCGGACGGGAGGGGTTGAAGTTGTTTCCGGCGGGGTGGATGGAAGGAATGAGGATGCCCGTCCGGCAGGACTTTCAGCAGGGCCGTGAGATAAGGTTGGGCTTCGGTGTTGAGGATTTTTTGTTGGGCTTGGGGGATGTTTATGTAGGGGATTTGTTGGATTTTTTGGAGGAGGGGGTAGAGGGAATTGTGGAGGGTTTGTTCGAAGTTGGGGAGGAGGTCTTTTTATCGGATGAGGAGTTGGATTTGGTTTTGGATTTTTTGGTGGATGTGTGTTTTGCGATTTGGGTTCCGGTGCCGTTTTGGATGGCGAGGTATTGGTTCCAGCTGGTTTGGATGTGGTGGGGGTTGGGGTCGGGTAGGATGAAGCTGAAGGGTTTGCCGTTGGGTTTGCAGAGGGTGAGGGTGATGTTGTTTTGGGAAGCGAGGGCGATGGCTTCGGCGGAGATAGAAAAGCCTTGGGTGAAAATGATGATGTGTGTGAGTTTTGTAGATGGGATGGTTTTTAGGGTTTTTCCGTTGTTAGAGATGATGAATATGTTTTTGTTTCTGCAGAGGCGGATGTTTTTTCGGTAAGGATAAGGTGCATAGGTTTAGGGTGCTCTGGGTTTGTTTATCTTTTTGTATACCTTTGTTGTTTTGTAATTTAAAACGAAGGAGGCTGTGTTTTTATTTAATTTATTTTTCTATTGTTTCCAGTCTATGTCGAGTTTGAACCAGCCCATGGGGACGGTGGGTATTGTGTATTGTTTTGTTGTGATGAGTTTTCTTGAGCGAGGGAAGGGGTTTTCTGGGGTGTATCTTTTGCCGATTCCGAGTCGTAGATTTTTTTGTATTTCGTTTCTTTCATCGGGGGTGTAAACGAGGGCGATGGTTTTGCTGAGGTATCCTGTTCCGAAGCCGAGTTGGAGTAGTATTTCGTTGTTTGTTTTGTGTTGGGTAAAGCTGTTTTTTAATGGGTTGTTTTGGTCGGTGGATTTGTAGAACTCGTCTACGGAGTCTATTAATGCATGGGAGAAGTTTTTGAGTGAGTCTTGGAATTTATTGGGGTCTTTTAGGATGTCGAATAGTTGTTGGTAGTAGTAATATTTTTGTTGTTTTTGGTTGTTTTCCAATGATTTTTTGATATCTTCTTTTAGGCTAATGAGGGAGGGGAGGTCAATGTAGAAGGGGATGTCGATTTGTGTAGTTGGCATGAGGCATTCGGCAAGGATGATTCCGCCTTGGGGTTTTATTTTGTTTTGAGATTTTTTTACGATTTGGATTTGGCAAACGGCGAAGTGTTCGAGTGTGGGAATGTTGCTATTGTTTTGGGTGAGTGTAAAAGGTTTTGAGTCGCGAATGACGAGTGTTTTGAAGAGGTCGTATTTGGCGTTTTTAAGAATTTCTTCTTTTATTTTTGATGCAGGTACATCTATACGTTCTAAATATACTCTGTTAGCATTTGATATAGACGATAACATATCTGCAATTGGATCGGTTATCTGCATTTGTCCTACCTCCTTCCATAGTCTCCCTTTTACCAACTAGCCTTCTTAACTCCAGGAATTTGCCCCTTATAGGCTAATTCTCTAAAGCAAATACGGCAGATACCAAATTTTCTAAGATAAGCGTGGGGTCTTCCACAAATTCTGCACCTGTTGTACGCTCTTGTGCTGAATTTAGGTTTTCTTTGCTGCTTTAAAATCATCGCTTTTTTTGCCACACATTTCCCTCCTCTCAGCTACGTTGGAATGGCGCACCCATAAGAGTAAGCAATTCTTTTGCTTCTTCATCGGTTTTTGCTGTAGTAACAAATATAATATCCATACCTCTTACTTTATCAACTTTATCATATTCAATTTCCGGGAAAATAAGCTGTTCTTTAATTCCCAAAGCATAGTTTCCTCTTCCATCAAATGCATTCGGATTTATGCCTCTGAAGTCTCTAACTCTTGGTAACGCTACATTAAATAATCTGTCAAGGAATTCATACATCTTGTCATTTCTTAATGTTACCTTACAACCTATATTCATCCCTTGTCTCACTTTAAAGGACGCTACTGATTTTTTTGCTTTGGTAATAGCAGGTTTTTGACCTGTAATTGCTGCCAGTTCATTAACAGCTGCATCCAATGCTTTTGGATTTTCCCTTGCTTCCCCTACACCCATATTAATAACAATTTTTTCTAACTTAGGAATCTGCATAGGGCTTTTATAGTTGAACTTCTTCATAAGTGCAGGTGCAACTTCGTTTATATATTTATCTTTTAATCTTGCCATCTGAATTTACCTCCTTTCGAGAAAAGCTTAGTTGTTAAATACCTCACCGCAGTGTTTGCAATATCTTACCTTGTCACCGTTGTCTAAAATTTTCTTTGCAAGACGGGTAGGCTTATGACATTTATTGCATACATGCATAACTTTTGCTGCATAGATTGGAGCTTCCTGATGGACAATACCACCAGTCTGACCTTGTCTTCTAGGTTTAGTATGCTTGGTAGCCATATTTACGCCTTCAACAATAACCTTACCCTCTTTAGGAAAAACAGTTAATACCTTGCCTTTTTTGCCTTTATCCTTACCGGAAAGGACCAGTACAGTATCACCTTTTTTTACATGTACTTTATTAATAGCCAATTGTGCCACC
>CAKZKR010000080.1 GCA_937124615.1 uncultured bacterium | reverse complement strand
GGGACGCCGGAAGGAACTCCCGAAGGTGAAGGCGAAGAACCTTGTCAATATGAAGGGATTATAAATAATCCAGCGACAGGACAAGGCCCGGTACTTGTTACAACATTAATGAATGCAAGTTCTCAATTGGCGACGCTTTTAAATATGTTAGGGATGGCAAGTTGGTTTAATTGGGATATCGAATACTTAGAGCAAGTAATTGCGATGGTTCGGCCTTATCCGGGAGATGGTTTGAAAGACTCTTGGAGTATGGCATTGCTTGAGTATTGTCTATGCCATCCCAATTTCCGCGCAGACCTCGACATTCCGGAAGATTTTGATTACAATAAGTTACTATTTACAAATGATTGCACATGGTTGGCTATGAATGTTGACCCCATTTTTGCTGCATTACCACCTTTAGTTGGAGATGTAATGGCGGGTCTTTTAGGGTCGAGTGTAGAAATGAGGACAACCTGGAATGCTCTGTTTTTAGCAGTGACGGGTGGAGCATCCGGATTACCAAGTGTTAATAACTATCGGATATACGGAATGTCTAAAGCAAATGATGGGGCTATCGCCGCAAATGGCGACCTCGATGGAGATGGGAAAACCAACTTACAGGAAGCCCAGGAGGTAATTGCTGTAGGTGGGGGTATGGAACTATTCGTGAGGGCGGCTACCGACCGTACCAATATGTGGCCCGGCAACCCTGAAATTCCTGTTGGAACCATTGCCACCTTGGGTGTGATTACAGGAATTCTTATTGCGGGCGGTTCTGTTCTAATTATTCGTAAAAGAAGGTCCGCAGAATAGTCTTGTTGTTAACTTGAAAAGAAATAGGTGCCCGGTTGCTGTGATACCGGGTGTCTATGACTTAAATATTAATGAGAAAGGAGAGTGTTATGAAAAAAAGAAAAGGGTTTACCCTAATTGAACTCCTTGTCGTAATTGCTATCATCGGTATTCTTGCGGCAATTTTATTGCCGGCGCTTGCTCGTGCTCGCGAGGCCGCTCGCCGTTCCAGTTGCCAGAATAATCTTAAGCAAATGGGCTTATCTATGAAGATGTATGCTAACGAAGCCAAAGGGGAAAGATTCCCCACAGTCAGTGTGGCCGGAGGAGATAATTGTAATAATATTGGTATTGATTTTATGTGGTGGGGTCCCCAATTGTATCCAGAATATTTATCGGACCTGAATGTTAATGTATGCCCTTCCGATTCGGATGGTAAACGTGCTTTTACGGATGGACGCTGGCATTGTGGAGGGAATCCGGATAATCCCATTTGTCCATGTCGGATTGATGCGCTATCTTACATTTACTTATGTTGGGTCGTTCGTGAAGAAAACTATATGAACCCTGGTATGGATGCCAACGACCCGACAGTACCGACAAACCAATTCCCGTTGACTTTTGTGTCACCATTTTTCTTACAGGCATTAGGAAATGTTGTTGGTCAAGCAAATTCTGCTCCGGATGCCAGTACTGCAATGGGAATCATAGATAAAGACCTACCGATAGTGGATTCAGGTGGTCAGGTAACAAGTACGATGTATCGTCTCCGTGAAGGAATTGAAAGATTCTTAATTACGGACATCAACAATCCTGCTGCAAGTACAAAGGCCCAAAGCGAAATATCGTTTCTGTTTGATGGATTAGAAACGACTCCGTCTGATTTTAACCACATTCCCGGGGGAGCAAATGTTCTGTATATGGATGGACATGTACAATTCCTCCGTTATCCGTCTGAACACCCTGCAAATCGTGTATTCGCATCCATAATTGGAAACATAGACCAGTTATTGTAAAAAAATTAGAACATTAAAAATACTAAGGCTACCTTCAAAAAAGGTAGCCTTACATATATTGAATAAAAAAACTTTGATTTATATAATATAATAAAAAAGAATTCTTTTTAAAAATTATGTTTATGTAGATAGAATAATAATTGGAAAATTAATATGGAAGTGAAAGAAAAGACGCGAGAACTTTTAGAAGATATTCTTACAGAGCAAGCCATTGATATTATCAAAAATCTTGATTTAGGTGTGTATGTTGTTTCTCCTGAGAGAGAAATTTTATTCTGGAATAAAAAGGCGAACGAAATAGCGGGCTATGTTAATGATGAGGTAATAGGAATTTTTTGTCAGGATAATTTACTGCGTCATGTTGATGATAATGGAACAGAGTTATGTGTTCATGGTTGTCCATTGCTTGAAACGATTAAGGATGGCCAAATTCGCGAAGCACGGGTATATTTGAGGCATAAATCGGGCTATAGATTGCCTGTTAGAGTAAAAACAATACCTGTGAAGAAGAATAACGAAGTAAAAGGTGCTATTGAGTTTTTCCAAGAGGATTCAGAAGAAATAAATCTGTTGGATGAACTTCGTAGAACACGAGAGAAAGCCTTGATATGTCCTTTAACAGAAATTGGTAATCGCAGATATACAGAACAGATACTTGAAGACCGGTTGTCAGAGATGAAGCGGTTAAATAGTAAATTGGGGGTGTTTTTTATTGATATTGATGATTTTAAAAAAATCAATGACACATACGGACATCCTGTTGGTGATATTGTGTTAAAAATGGTGACTCGCACATTGGTAAGTATTATGCGTCCATATGACTTCGTAGGACGGTGGGGCGGAGAAGAAATTGTTGCGATAGTTCCCCATATAAAGAAAATAGAATTATTTGATTTAGGTGAGCGATTTCGGAAATTAGTTTCAGCAAGTAGCATCAAAATAGCACAGGGGCGATTGGGAGTTACAGTTTCTATAGGTGCGACAATTTCTCATGAAAATGATACCGTACTTTCCATCATTAAACGAGCAGACCAGCTGATGTATGAAAGTAAAAGAAATGGCAAAAATAGGGTGACAGTTTCTACGGCCTAAGGGTGCTATCCTCTAACTTCTATATGGTGTTTTTTCTCTGCATATTGTAATGTATCAGAGTAGTCTTGGGGGTTGATAGCCTTACCATCCTTTAAGATTTCTAAATGGAGATGGTTTCCTGTTGCCCTCCCTGTGGCTCCCACACTTGCTATTTGAAGGTTTGTGTTGACCCTATCCCCTTCACGAACGAGATTTTTTTCGTTATGTGCATAAAGAGAGACAGTTCCATCATCATGTATTATTCGGATGTAGTTCCCATAACTTTTGCTAAATCCCGTTTTTTCTACAACTCCGGGTTTAATTGGAAAGATAGGACTTCCCTTAGGAGCTGCAATATCTATGCCTTTATGGAAACTTCGCTTCCCGGTAAAAGGGTCATTTCGCCAACCAAATTGTGATGAAATTCGTGTTTGGGAGGGAACTATGCAGGATAAGCAATTACGAATGGTTGTATTATTCTTTTTTAATCCCTGATTAAAATTCTTATTAACCTTTGAAGAATAATTTGTTTTTGTCGGTAAAGGTTGTATTCCATTAACACTATTTTTTATCTCCGAAATTTTAGGGTATGGCAAAATGGTAGAGGCGACTAGAATATTTGATGATTCTTTAGAAAGAAGTTCGGAATCCATGTTGTTAAGAAAGATGTTTAAAAAAGAGTTATTTTTCACAGTATGTAACAAGGATAAATTATAAAATGAAGTATATGGATTCTTCTCTATAGTATGATTTTTTTTGTTTTGTAATATTGCATGAACTCGATACATTTGTTCAAACCTTTGCATTGTTTTTTGATAAGCAAGATATGTTCCATCTATTAAATATTTGTAAACCTTTGATATTCGGGATATTGCAAATTACAAGGGGATTTTCCTGGTAATTTTTTACTAATGAAAGGAAAATTTTTCCAGTAATAAGTTATCTTTTGATTAGAGTTTTTACAGATTATCGGTGGAAATTAAGCAAGAAGCACAGAGGGGATTGTTGGAAAAATCGCCACGGATAAAGTCCTGACGAATTTTTACAGCATGCGGAGAATTCCAAACTTCGTAAATAGAACTTTCAGAGACATTTCCTAAAACCATTTTCTTGAAATAGTCCGTGCAACATAAAACCATGTCCCCGTTATGAAGGATATAGGCTTGTTTGAATAATCGAGTGCAACGATTGAAATGGACTGCTTTCCCGGGAAGCAATTGCCGAAAAGCAGAGGTATTTCCACCTCGATTTTCCAATGCAGTATATTTTGAATTTACACCTAATTTTTTCCAATAGTTCACTGCTTTATCTACATCAATAAGGTTTGTTTTCACCATTGTTATAGTAATTTTAAGTTTTGGACAATATTCGTTTCGTTTTTGTATTAGATGCTCTACATTTCTCTTCGTCTCTTCAAATTTCAAATTACCTCGCATAGTCTGTTCATAAGAGTCCTTCTCAATCCCTTGCATAGATATGAAGATATGGTGAAAAGGATTGTCTTTAATCAAATCATCAATAATATCAGGAGTTAACTTGCCACCATTAGTTGTAATGATAATTCGAGAGTTTGGAATTATTTTCTTTATATATCGTGAGCGTTCTAAAATTTTGGGGTCTAAAAAAGGCTCATTCATCAAATAAGGACTAATACGATGAACGCAATGGTATTGTGCTATCTCGTGGACAATTTTATTAAACAATTCATCAGTCATACTTCCCTTAGGAACATGTTCTACACTAATTGGGTAAGGGCAAAAAATACAAGCACCGTTACAACCTGTTCGTGTTTGGATTTGAATTGTGGTTGGAAACTCTGGAACTTTGCGGAATAATAGTGTTTTTAATTTATCAGCCCACCCCCTTTCATCAGTACCTTTAATATAAAAACTTTTTTTCCATTGTTTTATAAATTGATTCATTGATCCTTTTTCCTTTTTAGGGTAGACCTAAATATTATAACGAAATTTGTTCAATTGAAAGTCGATTGAGAAACCATTTCTTTGCAATTATTACTTGTGTTTGAAAATATCTTTCTTAATCTCTCTATATATCATGTTTATATATGTTACTGAATATATTACTGATACTTATAATTTTACTTTTATTTCATTGTTATTTTTTTTTGTATTATTCACAATAACTTTACATTTATTATAATATGTATTATTATATATTTGTAGTGAAGTAAATATATATGGGTTTACTTATATATTTATTATTTAATTATTAATAACTTTTTATTTGGAGTAATCAATATGTTAAAAAAAGGATTTACTCTCATCGAACTGCTGGTCGTGATAGCCATTATTGGTATTCTCGCGGCTATCCTTTTGCCAGCGTTGGCTCGCGCACGTGAAGCGGCGCGACGGTCTTCATGTCAGAATAATTTGAAACAATTAGGCCTTGTGATGAAGATGTATTCTAATGAGGCCAAAGGGGAAAGATTCCCTACCATTCAACTATGGCGGAGTGACCCTGCCATGCTAGATGATTGCAATCGTCGGAATTCTGTGGAGGTTTTCTTTAATGCGAGGACTGTATATCCAGAATATCTTACGGATATAAATGTAATGATATGTCCGTCCGACTCGACTGCACGGACTAATGTCATGGTCAACGGCGTATGGAACCGAAATGGGAACCCTAATTTGGATGAAAAAAATCCGTGTCGTTTTAATGCGGAATCATATAATTATTATGGCTGGGCGATTATGGATGCGGATATGGTTTTGCCCGGGCAGGATGTAAACGACCCTGCAATTAATGAGTCAAATGCTATGAATTATTTTAACCCGGACTTCTTAACAGCTATTTTGACGATACTTAATAATGGGTATGCTAACTGGGCAACTAATGGAGATGCCAGTCTGCTGGATTCGGATGCAAAACAGGGCACTGTTACGGTATATCGGCTTCGTGAAGGGATTGAGCGGTTCCTGATAACGGATATTAATAATCCCGCCGCTACAAGTAAAGCCCAAAGCGAAGTTTGGATTTTATCAGATGATGTAAATTCACAGCCTGAATATATGAACCATGTTCCGGGGGGTGGAAATGTTTTGTATATGGATGGACATGTAGAATTTATCCGTTATCCGGGGAAAAATCCGGTTTCCCGTCTATGGGCTTGTTTCTTAGATAGCCAGACAGGTGGCGACTAATAATTATCTACTTTTGCTTGATGTATAAAAGGGTAGGAGTTAATTAAAATTTCTGCCCTCCTGTAGGATTGATAAGAGAAGAGGAGATTGTTTTTCTAATCAAAAGTTATTTTGTTTTAACATTTTTTATCAATCAAATAACTTTTTACATTAACTTTAGTAGGCCTGTCCTGCAATAACACGATATTTGCAGAGTTGGCCTGTTATCATGCAAGGCCCTTCTTCTTCAGGAGCATTAAAGGGGATACAACGAATAGTGGATTTTGTTTCTTCTTTCAATCTTTGTTCTACCTCTGGATTATTATGGTCAAGAAATACACGGAAAAAGCCCCCCTGGTCTATCCGCTCTTTATATTCTTCATAAGAATCAACTGTAAAAGTATTGGACTCTGTTCTCTCTTTGGCTTTTCTGAAAAGATTGTTTTGTATATCAATTAGTGTATTTTCTACTTGTTCCTTTAAGTTATCAATACCTGATGTTATCTTTTCTGCAGTATCTCTTCTTACGAGGACAACCTGTCGGTTTTGGACATCTCGGGGACCGATTTCTATACGCAAGGGTACTCCCTTAAGTTCCCATTCATTAAATTTATAACCGGGCTTATATTGGTCGCGGTCGTCAATCTTATAAAATAGAGGGTCCCATTCTCTTGTGATATTTCGTGTAAATTCAAGCACATTCTGTTCTTCCTCGATACTCCGCCAAATAGGCACAATCACTACAGGTAGTGGGGCTAATTTAGGAGGTATAACCAGTCCTTTATCGTCCGAATGGGTCATTATCATTCCGCCAACAAGACGAGTAGAAACCCCCCAACTTGTGGCATATACATATTTTAATTCTTTATCTTTATCTTGAAATTTTACATCGAACGCTTTTGCAA
The DNA here is from genome assembly GCA_937124615.1 of uncultured bacterium. Classification (GTDB taxonomy): domain Bacteria; phylum Hydrogenedentota; class Hydrogenedentia; order Hydrogenedentales; family Hydrogenedentaceae; genus Hydrogenedens. The sequence goes on along the minus strand of CAKZKR010000080.1, from coordinate 21,462 downwards.
AATTTTGGCCTAAATTGTGAGAAGTCCCCGCCTGAAGTGCCTTCCCATCTTGCATAAGGGCCTCTATGCAATAAGTATGAACAGCCCCTGCGAATTTTTCCGAGTCGGTTTTCTTTCCTACAATAACTGGCATAGCGAGATACTCTTCTGCGAACCGTTGATATACATGAATCATTCGTAAGGTTTCTTCTTCGGCTTCCTCAAAAGAGGCATGAGCGGTATGTCCCTCCTGCCATAAGAATTCTGTTGTGCGAAGGAAAAGGCGTGTTCGCATTTCCCAACGACATACATTGGCCCATTGATTTATTAGCAACGGCAAATCGCGATAGGAACTTATCCAATCTTTGTAAGTAGCCCAAATAATCGTTTCAGAGGTAGGTCGTATTACTAATGGTTCCTCCAGAGGTTTTCCTCCACCATGAGTTACTACTGCACATTCCGGAGCAAACCCTTCAACATGCTCCGCCTCTTTTTTTAGGAAACTTTCAGGAATAAGCAAAGGGAAATAGGCATTGACATGTCCTGTTTCTTTGAACATGCGGTCAAGGTTTTTTTGGATATTCTCCCAGATACCGTATCCGTTGGGACGAATTACCATACAACCTTTGACGGGACTGTAATCTGCCAATTCTGCTTTTAAGACGATATCGATATACCACTGAGAATAATCTTCAGAGCGTTTGGTTATCCCTTTGCTCATTTCTTTGATCCTTTCCTTTCTGTCTGTATAGAAACAAGTTCATTATTAATTAGATATTATTACTTATTTTTTCGTGGATAGGCCTTATTCATTCGTTGGATAAGTTCTAATGCATTTTTATGGTAGATAGTCCCAACTTCGGGTCCGCCTGAATTCACTTCCCCATATTGGCTCTTCCCATATACAAAGGGTGCTTTGTTGTCCCATTGTGATTTGGGAAGCATGTATCCAATTTCATCGTTGGCCAATCCTATAACAAAAGCCATTTTTGCTTCCTTTTCCATTTCTATACGGAGAGGCGGTGTTTCAACAGGTGCGGTTAGGTTAAAGTCATTTCCAGGTAACGCCTCTATGTTCCCTTCTACAATTTCAGGATACAACTCGCCGGGGGCGGTTGTAATTAATACATCGCCAATACGCACCACATTGACCTCAGTCTTTGACTTTCCGCCCCAATAGTAACCTTCATGAATAAGACCTAACATAATCCCATATTTGAAATGTCCCTGCATAGGTGCGAGATAAGTTTTTGCAGTAACAGCCAATAAAGGTTTTTCGTTTTTCCAAACATCAGGGCTCCGAAGAGCATTAATAGCCACAAGTGCTACATTATATCCTAATGCCTCCCCTTTTTCTAGAGAAGATTCTTTGTAAACGGTCGTTCCGGAACGGTCAGGCACTTCCACCCCGAGTTGTGTCATGAGCCCACCTACCATCCCCTGAAAATACAAACACATACCACCAAAACCAGGAGCGCCATTAGGCTCAGGGACACCTTTTTCTAAACCCTCCCGAAGGGTATGACAAAAATCGGATGATAGGTAATTATTCTCGCTACCTGAAGATTCAGGATGATTGCCCCAGGAGACAAAGGTAGCGATGGTCTCGTCTGTGTTGGGTTTTGTGAAACGGAATAAATACATGTAGGGGTCCATTACTTCCGGTTTTCGAGAATCACGAACAAAACCTTCAGGCCCTACTTTAACCTTAGTGCAATACATGTCTGTAGGTTGCAAGTTCCGAACCGCTTCTTCAACGGCTTCTTTCGCCATTTTTTGTATGAATTTCATATGGTTTTCATTATAGCCAAAGACAGGAATATCCAATCCTTTAATTCGTTTCCAGAAACTCCAAATCTTCATCGTATCAATTACTTCATGGCAATGAGTGGATGAAAAGAGAATATGGTCTACTTTTAGGGAGGGGTCAATACTTTTTCGTATTGCGATAAAGTCATTGTGGTATATTCCAATTGCGTCAAAAGTAGCCATTACCAGTGTAACCCCGTTATTGCGGAGTGCTATTGCTCGAACCCATTGAGGGTCATGCACTCCTTTAGCAGGACGGTTTGTGCCAAATCCCGCAATCCATATCCCGTCAAATCTGCCGTTTTTGTTTTTGTCTACAAAAGTATCTGTTCCGGGATCAAACTCACCGTTGTTATTTACATCCTCCCAGGAATCAAATAGGTCGGATATAGGAGTTATGTCCCTTTTTGCTACACCTATTTCCAAAACGCCGGGTTCAGAGGCCGTTGTAGGGTCAGGTATTAAAAAGTCAAGCGTATAATTATGATAAGGTCCCCGCATCCGGGAATAGAGCCATAAGAAAGATAATGCAATAATTATCAGTATGATTATGGTTGTCCACCGTAAGATAGGGTGTCTTCCTAAAAAGGAGTTTGGAGAAAACATGATAATGTTCCTTAAGTCAGAGGTTTTGATTGACGATAGTGTATAATTAGATTATTTGAAAAGAAAGTTGGTGTTGATTATATGATAAATGGGTGTATTATTTCATTGTTGAATATCTCCTAGGTCATATATATTTCCAATTTTGAAAGGTATTAATATGAATATACGATATATATTAGGGACAATTATGACAGCAGTATTTTTTTGTTCAACAGGTTCTGTTTATGGATACCAATTAATTTATCAGCCGAAAGCCGAGGATTCCATGCAGGTATATATCTATCGCCTTGATAATGGGATTACTGTATATTTAACTGAAAATCATGAGGTTCCTCGTTTCTATGCAGAGATAGCGGTGCGAGTGGGAAGCCAGAATGACCCACCGGATACTACAGGGTTAGCCCATTATTTTGAGCATTTAATGTTTAAGGGATCGGAACGGTTGGGAACTATCGATTTTGCTAAAGAAAAGGAACTTTTGGATAAAATAGAAGAGTTATACGAAGTATACCGGCAGACAACGGACAATGAGAAAAGAGAGGCTATCTATAGTGAAATAGACCGACTTTCACAGGAAGCGAGTAAATATGCCGTGCCAAATGAGTTAGACCGTGTTTATAAATCGTTAGGGGGGGATAAAATTAATGCGCATACATGGATTGATGAGACCGTATATAAAGTGGAATTGCCGTCGGGGTGTTTGGAACACTGGGCGATGTTAGAGTCAGACCGATTTTCTACGCCCATTTTCCGTTTGTTCCCAACAGAACTGGAGACGGTATACGAAGAAAAAAATCGAGCAATGGATAACCGTGAACGCGTATTGATGGAAACAATAAATAAATCTCTTTTCCCAGATCATCCTTATGGAACACAAACTACATTGGGCGAGCCGGAACATCTAAAAAATCCATCTATATGGAATATAAAAAATTTTTTTGAACAATGGTATGTTCCCGAAAATATTTCTATAGGAATTTCGGGCGATATAAAGATTCAAGAGACTATCGAAATTATTGCCAAATACTTTTCTGATTTAAGAAAAGATAAAAAGAAGGATGAAAATATCAAGGATAATATACAGGCGGAAGTAAAGATAGTAGACGAATCTAATAAAATTTGTTCGCCGGTTTCGGGTTATTGCTATGAACCATTAAAAGAAAGAACTTTGATAGAAATACAGTTTGAAGGGGAACCGGCTGTAATGCTTGCATTTCGGACTGTGCCGAAACTCCATCCGGATTCAGATAAAATTATTTTAATAGATATGATTTTAGATAATGCAGTAGCAGGTTTAATTAACCTCAATTTAACTCAGAAGCAAAAGGTTCGACGGGCAGGTTCTTTCATAATGCAATTGAACGATTTAGGGGTTGAGTATTTATTCGGAGTGCCTAAAGAAGGACAGAGTCTGGAAGAAGTAGAGCAATTATTGTTAGAGCAGGTGAAGTTGCTGTGTGAAGGGGCTTTTGAAGATTGGCTTTTACCGGCAATTGTTACTGATTTCCGAAAGATAAAAGAAAGGGCAAGAGAAACGAATGAGGGGCGGGTTGGAGAACTTACCGATGCATTCATTGCTCATGAAGATTGGCAGGAACATTTGAGACGCATTGAACGATTGGGGAAAATAACAAAAGATGAAATTATAATCACGGCGAGAAAATATTTTTCACAAGGTTATGTTGCAGGTTATCGAAGAGATGGAAAACGAGAAATAGAATATGTGCCAAAACCGAAATTAACCCCGTTAAAAATTGATAGTACGAAACTTTCGTCGTTTGCACAACAAATTCTCTCCCTCCCTGTTATGGAAACCCAACCTGTTTTTTTGAAAAAAGGGAAAGACTATATCCATCTTCCCCAAAAAGAAGGATTGGATTTCTGGTTCTGTAAAAATCCATTAAATAAGATTTTCAGTTTTGAAATACGCATCGATGTAGGGAATTATCATAACCCTAAAATTCCGATTGCATTACGATTATTGGAAAAGTCAGGAACGCGTTATCTCTCGGCTGAAGACCTTAAAAAAGAATGGTATAAGTTAGGAGCAGAGTTCGGTGTTCGTTCAACAAACAACGAAGTTATAATTTCCTTAAATGGTTTTGATGACCGTTTCAAAGAAACGATGAATTTATTGATGGAAGTAATGTTCTATCCACAAGTGGAAAAGGATGTATTGGAAGAATTAAAAGCAATTATCCTTGCTCAGCGTGCCGATGCAAAGAAAGACCCTGAAGAGGTTATGAAGGCTTTGGTTCAATTTAATCGACTGGATACACAATCGCCTTATTTAAATTTACTCCCAGAAGAGGAACTGAAAAAACTGTCTGTGGAAGAACTGCAGGACATAACGAAAAATTTACTGAATTATAAGCACCATGTTTTTTATTCGGGAACATTGAACCACAAAGAGTTAGTGAAATTTTATAAAAGTTATATTAAAGAGGAACTAAAGAAGAAGGATAAGAAAAAACAATTAAGATTGGAAGATACTCCTCCTTATGTATATTTGAAATCAAGGAAACCTGCAGGGACACAATTGTATGTTTTAGATAAAGATACAACTCAGGCTAGTGTTCGAATTGAGTTTGGTTTGGAAGAATCTACCATAGAGGAAGAACCGATAATTGAAGTTTTCAATGCTTATTTTAGTGGTGGTATGGCCGGTGTTGTTTTTCAGGAACTGCGTGAATCTCGGGCTTTAGCATATGTAGCGGGGGCTCAATATATAGGGGGTTATAAAAAAGGGGACGAAGACCTAATGGTAGGTGTTGTTCAGACACAGCCGGACAAGTTAAAAGAGGCCTTAGAATGTTTCTTACAATTGTTTGATAATTTGCCCGTGTCCGAAGAACGCTTCCGCTTTGCAAAGGACTCTGTGATCAACGATTATCAAACTGATAAAACACCTTTCCGAAATATATTAGGGCGTGTTTATGGATGGTATCTTCACGGAATTGAAAAGGATCCAAGAAAACAATGGTATCAGAGTCTGCAAACGATTACTCTTGACGATTTAATTAGTTTTCATAAAACAAAAATCCAATCGAATGTTCGTCTTATAAGTATAGTGTTGACTACGAATCGTATAAATATAGATGATTTGATGAAATTCGGCAGTATTCGAACTGTTTCGATTGATGAAATCTTTGTGAAGTAAAAAAGAAGTTTTACGCTTGAAGTTGGAATCCCGCATGGGCAGGAAGGCAGGAGATATTAAGGTTGTTGTTGAAAAAAAGTAGTGTATTAAAACCTGAACAGTGGCTTAAATAAAGTTTTTGTATGTTGAATTGGGGTAAAGGTTCAACTGTTTTGTAAAGGCGTTCAATGGAGGAGTGTGATAGATGAAGACCCCCCATGAGTATTATCGGTTTGGTTTTAGATAAGATTTGTTTTCTTAAATAAGATAGTGTATTGATGACTCCCGAATGACAACAACCTAATAAGATGATGTAGTTATCTTTTGTTTCTATGATTAAGCATTGGTCATCTTCAAAAGGGTCTTCTGTTTTCTTCTTTATATCCATGAAAAAATGAGTTTCAGGTTTTTCATAAGGTATTATCCGAGGTATTGGTCCCGAGATAGAGATATTCTTCGTTATATTCGTATGGGAAATAACGGGGACAAATTGGGTTATTTTGGATAAAATTTTTTTGGAAGGTCCTCTATAACCAATTTCACGGATCTCTCCATTTGAGTCCATAACATATCTTTTTTGAAATATGTTCGGATGAGCAAATACTTTTTGAATATGTGCTAATTTCAATAGTTTTTTCATCCCTCCCGTATGGTCATAATGCCCATGACTAAGGGCCAGATAGTTAAGCGATGACAGGGGAATATTTAATTTTTGACTATTATGTAAGAGGGTATATCCTGCACCCGTATCAAAGAGGATTTTATTATCCCCATCCTCGATGTAGAAAGATAAACCCTGTTCCCCTAACAATCCTGTTCTTCCCGCAGTGTTTTCGCATAACACAGTAATAGAAACTGTGTTTATCTTTTCTTTGTATTCTGTGCTTATAGACAATGGAATCTATTGAATCGGGTTCAGGAGTTTTTGAATTTCAGGGTCATTTATATTTTCGAGAGTAACGACAGCAACACCCGTGTCAATTCGTTTTTCAACAGGTTTCTTCTGAATAGCCTCATATGCACTTTTAACGCCGAGATAGCCCATCTTAAAGGGATTTTGAACAATGAGTGCTTGTATAACCCCTTCTTTTAATGCCTGGATCTCTTCTTCTGCCGCATCAAATGCAACAATTTTTACCTGCCCTACTTTCCCTTTGCTACGGATGGCCTGAGCACAACCGACAGCACTGGACTCATTTGCTGCAAAGATCCCCTTTATGTTTGGGAAAGAGGTTAACATATCATTGGTTACATCCATAGCCTTAGCGACATTGCTATCACTATATAGCGTGGATACTAATTTGATATTTGAATATTTGGAAATCCCTTCTTTGAATCCACGTTCACGCATTTCAGAGGTTGCCGCACCTGCAACGAAGGGGATTAAGCCGACGTCTCCTTCTTCGCCGATGAGTTTTGCAAGAGTATCAGCAGCAATTTTGGCTCCTGCAACATTATCTGTCGCGACAAAGGATAAGGGCTTATCAGAGTTAACACCTGAATCAATAGTAATAACAGGGATCCCTTTATTTATAGCGGTCTCTACAATTCCAACCAAAGCATTAGCATCACTTGCGGCCAGAACAATAGCGGAAACACCTCGATTAATCATATCCTGAACTATATTTATTTGTTGTTCTATTTCTGTTTCTTTGGCTGTTCCCTGCCATATGATTTTCACACCTAACTCTTTCCCGGCCTGTTCGGCCCCTGCTTTCACAGTTAGCCAGAATTGGTGAGAAAAGGATTTCGGGATGACGGCGATCTCAATGGTTTTCTTCCCCGGTTCTGTAGTTGTTGTTTTTGAGGATTGTCCACATGAAACAATAAAAATGGATATTGAAACAATCAATAATAGTTTTTTAAACATAGTAATTACTCCTATATAACTATAATTGTATCGTTTTACTATTCTTATATAAATTTATCTGGGGACATAGTACCGTTCACCTGTACCGACGACCTCAATAGCAATTCCGTGTGTTTTAACATCCAGTAAACGCACAGATGTGCCCGGTATCATCTCCCCCACATAGATTTTGGTGAGATTGATGATTGCCAGACCATGTGGATTATTCGGACTTGCTTCCCGTAAAACATTTAGTTTCATATCTGCTAAACCCAGGCGAGCCCTATCAGATGTTCGTAATACAGGAAGCCTTGTCATGTCCACAGGTTCTTCTATTTTTGGTTTCTGCAAAGACAATGTTTGTTGAAATTGTTCAGGTTTTAATGAAGGAGGGGGTTCTAAATCTTTTGTGATAACAATGGGAGTTTTTGCTGGGGATTGTGGTGGAGAAAATGTTTTATTCTGTGTTTCAGTTTTTGGTTTTTCATTAGTTGTTGTCGTGGTTTCAAGGGGGGATAAGTTATTTTCTGAAGGGGTGGTTGTCGGCGGTTTTTGTGGAGTTTCTTCCATAATTTCAGATATAGGTGTAGATGTAGTTTTTTTATTCACTTCTTCCAAAGTAGGAGAGGTGGATTCAATAGAGGTATTTTTTGCCACCGGGGGGGGAGGTTCTGTTGTTATTGTTTGTGGTTCTGTATTGTTTGGTCCTACAGTTTTTTCCTCTGTTGTTGATGTTTTTCTTTTTTCTATTATTTTATTATTTGGGTTATCTGCAGGGCGTATAGATGTAGATTGAGAAGCTTCGGTTTCTTGTTTTGTGTTTTCAACTGGATTTGTGGGAGGAGGCGACTCCGATGGTGTTTCTTTTACCTCACCAGGTATATTTTGTGGAGGTACTTCTTCTTTGGATTGAGTTTGAATCGTTGGGGTTTCTGCAGGCTTTTGTAGAGGTGTTGTTATCTCTACCGGAGCGGTAGTTATGGTGTTTTTTGCTATTTGTGTCTTAACAACCCATAACGACGCAGATATAGAGATGACGCATAACGACACAATTAATAGAATCAGTCCTATGATAAGGAATTTCGGTGATAGAAAACGCGATGAGGTTTCTTGAAGGGGAAGAGGTGTATCTGCTTTTGCAATGGTAGAGATAGAAATAGGCTCTGATAGTTCCTTTTTTTCTTCCTCTTCTTTTTCAAGTAGTTTTAACTGTCGCTGTTTTTCTTCCTCGAGTTTTTTTAATGCTTCGAGGATGGAACTCATTTTCTGTATCTCCTAAAAGTTATTCAGTTAATATTTTACAAAAATGGAGAAAAAGAAAAAAAGTGGCAATTTGCCATATTGACTTTTTCTTCTTTATTTTATTAAACTATTATACCTTTGGACGGGCAAAGAGAGGAAATAAGAAAATATATTTTTATCTAAGTTATAAATAAATTTTACGAATATTTTAAATTGTAAATTTGGGCTTGATCATGTTTTTTTTGATAGAACATAAAGATAAGAATTGTAATGCAAGGACAGGAAAAATAAAATTAAAACACGGAGAAGTGGAAGTTCCTGTTTTTATGCCAGTGGGAACACAGGCTTCTGTTAAGGCTTTAACGCAGGAAGAATTGGAAGAGATAGGAACGACCATTATTCTTTGCAATGCATATCATCTTTATTTGCGTCCGGGTTTAGAAACCCTGTCAGTTGCGGGAGGGATTCACTCATTTATGAGTTGGGATAGACCCATTCTAACTGATTCGGGAGGATTTCAATTATTCAGTTTAGCCCATCTTAACAAAGTTACAAATGAAGGAGTTGTTTTTCAAAGTCATATAGATGGTTCCCGTCATCATATAACACCGGAGATGATGATTCAATTTCAGATGGATATTGGAGCGGATATTATTATGAGTTTTGATGAATGTACCCCTTATCCTGTATCGCATAAAGATGCGGAGAAATCAATGCGAAGGACTATTGTTTGGGAGAAGAAGGGTTTTGAATATTGGAAAGAACGAAACAAACAGACCTATTCGCAATTGTTTGGTATTTTACAGGGTAGTGTTTATGAAGATTTAAGAGAAAAATGTGCAGAAGAATTGTGTAGTATTGAATTCCCGGGATTTGCCATTGGAGGAGTGAGTGTGGGTGAAACTGATGAGGAGAGGCATAGAATAACAGAGGTTTCATCAAAATTATTACCTGAGAATAAACCGAGATATTTAATGGGGGTCGGGGCCCCAGAAGATGTTTTGTGGGCCGTCCGTTGCGGTGTGGATATGTTTGATTGTGTTATGCCAACAAGAAACGCGAGGAATGGTTGTCTTTTTACTTCCCACGGGAAATTAAATATTCGAAATGCCCGATTTGTGCGCGATTTTAATCCGTTGGATGAAGAATGCGATTGCCCTGTGTGTAAAAGATACACGCGGGCCTATTTAAGCCATCTTTATCGAGCAAAGGAAATATTGGCTTTCCGTTTAAATACATTGCATAATGTTTATTTTATGTTAAAATTATTTGAGAAAGTTCGTCAATCTATTAGGGAAGGCCGATACATCGATTTTTACAATGAGTTCTTTTCTAAGTATAATATAGGAAATTAGAGGTTGAGGTGTAAGTAGATTTGTTATTCTACTACTTATTGTTGTCCTTCACCGAATAATAAAAGGAAGAAAGGTTTTTTTATGTGGCGTTTTCTTTTTGCACAGACGGAAGAAGCTGTTCCTGCGGATGTTGTGTCAACAGCACAGGGTGCTGGGGAGCAAACGACAACCGCTACACCCAGCCCGTGGGGAAGCATGCTTCCGATGATATTAGCTTTTATCGCGATTATGTATTTTTTGATGATACGCCCCCAGCAGAAAAGAGAGAAAGAACGGCGTGAAATGTTAAATTCATTAGCAAAGGGCGATAAAGTAGTAACTACGGGTGGTATGTATGGAACAGTTGTAGATTTATCCGAAGAAAAAGTAACCCTTCGGGTAGATGATAAGGTAGAGATTGATTTTATTCGTAGTGCGGTAGCACAGATAGTCTCAAAGGTTGATGGAGAAAAGAAGAAATAGTTTTGAGAATATGAATTAAAATTAAAAAATTTTCTAACAATAAACAATAAGAGGAGCATAAATAAGTCCATGAAGATCCCGTATCGAGCATTAATTATCTGGATTGTTATTATCTGGTCAATGGTTCAGGTGTATCCAACTCTGGGTTGGTTAACGCTGTCCGATGAGGCTCGTCAAGCCCGTTTGGAGAAGTGGCGGAATGAAGATGACGAATGGGCCAAGAGAAAACATAGTTATACAGAAGAGATGTTTAAGACAATTCGAAGGTGGGCAGAATTTGACCGTGACAGAGTTATCAATCTTGGGTTGGACCTCCAGGGTGGTGTTCACATGGTGTTACGGTTTGATATTAATGACTTAGAACCCGAACGGATCCAGGAGTATAGGGACCGACGGTATTCCGATGCAGATATTGAGAAAGAAGTGCAAGAAATTGTTCTTCAACAAATACGTCGAAGAGTAAATGAATTTGAAGCAAAGGAACCGGTTATTCAAGCATTGGGAAGCAATCAAATTCAGATTCAATTGCCCGGTGAGAAAAATGTAGAACGAGCAAAAAATTTAGTTAAAAAAACGGCCCAGTTAAATTTTCACATTGTCGCAGAGATGATGGATATTGTTCAAGTATTTCAAAAAATAAAAGACAAATATCCTGAAGAGTTTAACGCATTTATCCAGCGTCCCAAGTTGAAGGGAGACCATTTTACGGTTCGGGTTGAAAATTACGACCGGGTTCGTCGTTTGGCGGAATCATGTGAGAAAGAAGGGATAATTCCAGAAGATAAGATGTTGGCATTCAGTCAGCCTCCAAAACCTTATGAAGAGCAGGTTTATAAACTATACTACATTGATAGAAAACCGATTGCCTCAGGTGATGGTTTGCGTTCTGCTGTTGCGATTCCCGACCAGAACAATCCTCCAAACTGGAAGATTCTATTTGAATTCAATAATTCTGCAGGAGCCCTTTTTGGAGAAGCAACAGAAAAAAATATAAACAAAGCGATGGCAATTGTTTTAGACGGAATGGTTTGCTCAGCCCCTGTAATCAGAGACCGTATAACTACTCGAGGTGAGATTACGGGAAATTTTGAACAACCTGAAGCAACCGATTTGGCTATAGCGTTGAATTCAGGTTCAATGTTTGTTCCTGTAAAAGAAGAGTTTACTCGTATTGTAGGTGCGAGTTTGGGGGCTGATGCCGTTCATAAAAGCGTTGTGTCAGCGATAATTTCACTAATCATTGTAAGTGGGTTTATGGCTGTTTACTATTTATGGGCGGGGCTTGTTGCTCTTATTGGCCTTGTTGTGAATTTCCTGATTATTCTTGCATTAATGGCTTATTTTGAAATGACACTCACATTGCCGGGTGTAGCGGGTCTTATTCTGACAATTGGTATGGCCGTGGACGCGAATGTGCTTATTTACGAACGCATTCGTGAGGAATTGAAATTAGGACATGCTTTAGCAACAGCGGTAAGTAATGGTTTTGCAAGGTCTGCGGTAACCATTCTCGACGCCAATATAACCACGCTGATAGCAGCAGCGGTACTACTGCAATTTGGAACGGGTCCCATTGAGGGATTTGCAATAACGCTAAGTGTTGGTGTTTGTGCAAGTGTTTTTGCCGCATTGGTTGTTTGCAGGTCTTTATTTGACTTTTTATTAGACCGCAGATTTATAAAAGCATTACCTATGTTAAGTCTTATACCGATGAAACCAAAAATTCCGTTTTTGCAAATCAGATATTATGCATTTACATTTAGTGCCATATTGATAGTTATAGGAATGGTTATTTTTGGATGGAGAGGCAAACAAAATCTGGGTGTTGATTTTGTTCAGGGAACCAATATTAATGTTCAGATTAATAATGACCAGCCTATTCAACCGGGTGCTGTGCGAGAGACATTAGCAAGAAATGGGTTTGGAAAAGCCATTGTTCAATTAACCAGCGAAGAGGATGTAGAAGCCGGGAACCGCTTCTTAATTCGTATTGTAGAGACAGATATAAAAGGAGTGGGAAATGTATCCCCTGCAAATACTACTCCATCGGTTTCGAATAGTGAAGAAAATGTTAATACAACTCCGATTGCAGCATCCATTTCTGGAGGTACGGGAGGAGAAGATATAGGTGGAATGATACAGAAGGCACTGGCTTCCCTTACAAAGTCAGGGAAAGCAGAAGATGTAACTATAGAAGATCAACAAACGGTTGGACCGGCTGTTGGAGCCCAATTGAGAACGGATGCTATTAAGTGTATTTTTTGGTCATTTATCTTTATCATTATTTATCTATGGTTCCGCTTCGAATTAAAATTTGGTATAGCCGCCGTTATAGCTTTGGTGCACGATGTTTTGATTACTTTAGGAACCTTTGCGGTATTGCGCCGCCAGATTGATATGGGTGTTATCGCCGCAATCCTTACAATTATTGGTTATTCATTAAACGATACTATCGTGGTTTTTGACCGTGTGCGAGAAAATCTGAAGTTATATCGTGGTAAGGGATATAAATATATAGACATCCTTAATATATCCATCAATGAGACATTAAGCCGTACTATTTTGACCGCTTTGACAACTTTATTTACAGTAGCGGTATTGTTCGTTTTTGGTGGTATCGCTATTCATGATTTCGCATTGGCCCTGCTGGTAGGTATTGTGATTGGAACGTATTCCTCTATCTTTGTGGCTTCGCCCATTGTGCTTATCTGGCAGGAAAAGAGCGAACAAAGACAACTAAAACTGGCAAGCCAATCTAAGACAGGTTCAGCCAAAAAAGCCACACAGGTAAAAGCAGGAGCCAAGATATAAGATTGGTTTCAAATAAGATTTGATAAATATCAGGGAGAGGCCTTCTCTCCCTGATTTGTTTTTAGAAAATCTATTGTTATAAGTTAAACACTATGGATATTTCTATTTTATTATACTTAAGCATTCTTTTCGGTACCGCATTACTTATAGCTTTATTGTTTCGTGCGATACGCTTTCCTTCCATTATCGGTTTTATCCTTGCAGGAATTGTTTTAGGACCCTCAGGTTTAGCACTGTTCTCTAAAGTATGGGTTCCTTACTTTATTGATTGGGGGGCGGTGTTGCTTCTTTTTATTATCGGCCTTGAGTTAAGTCATTCTTTATTTCTAAGGTCCGCAGGGACTTCTCTAAAATCGGGGGGATTACAGATTTCCATTTCTTTTCTCTTTTTTGCTTTGCTTATTTATGCGATGAAGGGTTTCAATATTGGATTGGAAATTGCCGTATTAAGTTTTATTTTATGCCTTAGCAGTACTGCAGTAGTTATCCGGTATTTGCAGGACCGCGGGGAAGTGGAAACAACTTATGGTTTATTAACTACAACGCTATTGATTATTCAGGATATTGCTACACTTGCCTTTCTTGTCTTTATATCTTTTTTATCGACAGACCATTTAACTCATGGAGGAATTTTAGGAAGACTTTTTGGATTGGCAATAGGATTTTTTATTCTTTTAAGTATTGTTACAGGCAAGAATATTATTCCTCGTGCCGTTGCATATATCGCTTTTCGTGGGGGAAAAGATTTGCTTACACTATTTGCATTGTTTTGTGCTATTGTGGGTGCGTTAATGGCCCATTATTTAGGCTGGTCTGCAGGATTGGGTGCGTGTATCGCAGGTTTGTTGGTGGGACAATCCGACGAGCGACATCAATTAGTTGCAGAAGTCCAACCTTTCCAGGATGTTATTTATGCCCTCTTTTTCATTTCTTTGGGAATGGCATTCCCTTTGGAATGGGTACTTTCTCATTTGCCTATAGTTATATTTCTTGTAATTAGTATATTGCTTATCCGTTTTGTTTCAAATACAACGGCACTAAAAATAGCAGGGATTCCAACACGGCTTGCAATTCTTATATCTGTTCAACTTTTACCATTAAGTGAGTTCGGTTTTATTATTTGTCGCGAATTTTCCAAATGGAATTATGTCTCTACAGATATTTTAGATGGAGTAACTGCAATTACAACAATAACTATGGTATTAGGGAGTTTTTTTCTTCTCTATATAGAACCGCTAAACCAATTTTTAACACAGTGGTTGTCGTCAAAGGAAGAAGAAAACAAAGAAAAGAGACATATTGGTCCCCATGTAGTCATAATTGGGTTTGGCTTGACGGGTGAAAATCTGGCAAAAGTTCTAAAATCCACAGGAATTCCATTTGTAGTAATTGAAATGAATAAAGAACTGGCTGAGAAAGCAAAAGTATTAAACCCCTCAAAACTCATTGTGGGCGATGCTATACAAAGTGCTATTTTAAATCAAGCGGACTTAGATACAGCACAGGCTGTTGTTGTTGCAATGAACGACCCTATGGCATGCAGAAAGATTGTAGGACAAATTGCGTCAAAGTATCCACACCTTTATTTATTAGTAAAAACCCGATTTGTTCGTGAAATCGAGCCTTTGCGAAAATTGGGAGCCAAACAGGTTATTCCAGAAGACTTTGAAACTTCCATTGAGGTTATCGCACACATTCTTAAACGGTGTGGTGTGCCCGACAATATTGTTGAAGCGGAAACAATAGCCATTCGTGTGGATGGATACGCTATGCTCAGAGGTAAAGCCAGTTCACGTGCAGGTATTGAGGAACTTATAAAAATATTAGAACGAACTACAACACAAACCTATTATTTAAGTGAAAAAAGTTTTGCTGTTGGTAAAACGCTTGCAGAAATTGATTTGAGAAAAAAAACAGGCTGTTCCATTATTGCTATCGTTCGTGCTGGTACTCCCACTCCCAGTCCTCCAGGTGATTTTGTTTTACAGGCAAATGATGTGCTTGTTCTTGTTGGGGCCCATGTACAAATCGAATCCGCAAGGAACTTATTACAAGAAACAACTCTTTAAATACGGTTTCACCCTTCTCTCCATTATTCCTTATTAAATCCACCAAAAGGTTATATTTTTATTAAAAATAATACAAAAATGTAATATTAAAGTTTATTCGTTAACCTATTTTTTAAAATTAAATATTATAAATGATTATATAGCAATAAGATAGAAGTATGTTTATGTTTTGGGCATGAAAATTGTTATTGAGGGATTAACCTATTTGTATTTTATTATTTTAACTTAAAAATATGTGAATTAAGGAGTTCATCTAATGAAAAAAAATGAGAAGTGTTATACAGGTTTATTTTTATTCGCTATGCTCTTAATTTTACCCTGTTTAAGTTTTGCTGAAGGAGGGGGAGAAGAAGTGGAACAAGTTATTACACAAAAAGTAATTTTAGATACACTTTGGGTTATGATTACTGCTTTCCTTGTGTTCTGGATGAACGCCGGTTTTGCATGTGTAGAGGCGGGATTTTGCAGAGCCAAAAATGCCGTTAATATATTGACAAAAAACTTTGTTGTTTTTGGGATTACATTAATTTGTTTTTGGGCCATTGGTTTTGCATTGATGTTTAGTGAGGGCAATCCTATTATAGGATTGACGGGATTCTTTTTATTAGGTTCGGATAATAGCCCAATGAAAGGAGACCTTTATCAAGGGGTGTATCGCTCATTAAATTGGACAGGAGTCCCATTAGAAGCCAAGTTTTTCTTTCAGGTTGTATTCTGTGGTACTGCAGCAACAATTGTTTCCGGTGCAGTAGCAGAGAGAATTCGATTTTCCGCGTTTCTATTATTTTCTGTTGTTATTTCTGCAATTATTTATCCGATAGCAGGACATTGGATATGGGGAGGAGGTTGGTTAAGTTCTTTTTTAGGGGTCGGATTTAAAGATTTTGCAGGTTCAACAGTGGTGCATTCTATTGGTGGATGGTCTGCTTTAGTAGGGGCATGGTTGCTTGGACCCCGTTTGGGCAAGTATGGAAAGAAGGGGGAAATATCACCCATCCCCGGACATAATTTGTCTCTGGCAACATTAGGTGCTCTAATTTTATGGTTAGGATGGTTTGGATTTAACCCCGGGAGCACAATGGAAGCGGACCCGCTCAAAATTGCTCATGTGGCATTAACCACTGCAATGGCCGCAAGCATGGGCATTGTCGTCTCTTGTCTCTACGCATGGCTCCGAATTGGAAAACCCGACTTAACCATGATTATAAATGGTTCATTAGCAGGTTTGGTGGCTATTACCGCTCCGTGTGATGGGGTAAGTGCATTTGGAAGTGTTCTAATCGGTGGAATTGCAGGAGTCCTTGTTGTAGAAAGTGTTTTATTCTTTGATCGAATTAAGATAGACGACCCTGTAGGTGCTGTTTCAGTTCATCTGGTTAACGGTATATGGGGAACCTTAGCCGTTGGATTATTTGATGTTGAAAAAGGACTTTTCTATGGTGGAGGGAGTAAATCGTTACTGGTCCAGTTTGTAGGTGTTGTAGCCGTTGGATTTTTTGTCTTATGTATTGCTACATTTGCATGGTTAATAATACGGATGTTAATAGGTTTGCGTGTAGATGCTAACGAAGAGTATTTAGGTTTAGATAAAAGTGAAATGGGGTTGGAAGCATACCCTGAAGAACGGATTATTCCAGAATATACAATTGCTCAGGATGCATAATAAATCTGTCGGGATGTATGGTAAGAGAATAGTTTTTTATATTATATAAAACTACTGCATAAATAATACTTATAAATTATGTGATTAAGGGATAATAAAGAAAAAAGATGAGATAAAAAAGGAACCCGGAATTATCGCTTTTCTATATACCTCTGTTTTGTCTGTGGTGTATTTTTTTCTTAATATAGGAGAATGAGTTTAACATCTTTTGCTATACGAATTAGATAAAAAATACGCATTAATAATAAATAACAATCAAAAACCTATTTGTTCAGAAAGTCTTTATATCTTTTTAGATAAGGATAGTATCGAAATTACCAACTATAGACCAATCCGACAACCTGTGCAAAGGCTATGTTTACTGGGGCCTGGCTTGCTCCTGTTGGATTGTTAGGTTCTTCTGGGACATAATGAATAAATTCAACATGTCCGTCCATATAGAGGACATTGGAGCCTCCGGGAACATGATTGAACCCTCGTGTATTTGTTGCTACATGGTCAAGCATTATCCAAACAGAACTTTGGGCTTGAGCGGAAGCGGATGGATTATTAATATCTGTGATCAGAAATCGCTCTATACCTTCTCGGAGCCGGTAAATGGTAGACCCCCACCGTTCCCATCCCCTGAAGGAGTGGGTATATCGCGGTCTACATAATTACGCCAATTTGCGGGTTGAACCAGGAGGGGCATGAGTGTATTTGTGGCAAAATGCACTAACTGTGCAGGACAGGTCAAAGGTTCATTTAACCAGGGGGGTAATGGTGGAAATGTTATTGGATTTTGATTTGTCTCTGCACGGTCAAACACCCACCCCAGGTAGAAGTAACTCTCATCAATTGCTGCGGATCCATACGAGGCATGATTACATAATATACCAAAGGTCATCTCACCCGTTGTACTATTAATAACATTATTTATGGAACTTTAGGAATCAGATGGGCAAAATACTATGTGTGGGTCTGTGCAGTATTCGGGATATAGTGTTGTCGGGTCCGGACCCACCTGGAGAAATAAATTCACATTATAAGTTCCTAAAGCAGTACTTGAAGAGTTGCAATCACGAAATATCGATTCTGTTCCATCGCGAACGAAGATACGAGGGAATCGTTCTCCATTCGCTTCATTAGCATACATTTTGTAGATAAGACCCCATTGTTTGAGGTTATTTTGACAGGAGGAACGGCGTGCCGCTTCACGGGCTCTTGCTAAAGCGGGTAAAAGAATCGCAGCAAGAATTCCAATAATGGCGATAACGACGAGTAGTTCAATAAGTGTGAATCCTTTTTTCATAATAGTTCCCTTTTTTTCAATATTTTTAGATAAGTTCAAATAGAACCGTTCTTAATAGGTTAAATTTATGAATATATATAATCATAGTATCAAAAAAATAAAATTTGTCAATCTAAATCTTAAAGTTTGTTTTCATTTTATAGTATAATATACCTAACTAATTTATATTAGAGAAGATAAAAAATGAAAGAGATTACATTACAACTTATAATGCAATATTTAGAACGGTTTGGTTGGAAAAACTATGAAGCGGTGGATGAACCTTCAGAGCAGGAAGGTATTATTTATACAGGTTGGCGTGCTTCGGAAAGTAGTCCCGTATATATGCTAAGTATCGACCCCATGATAGAAAAGAGATGTATTTCTTTCCGCACGCAAAGTTTGATGCAGGTTCCGTATGGACAGGTTGGCAATGACCATTTGTTAAATTTATTATTAGCATTACACTGGATCAATTTCCGTATTATTGTAGGTAAATTTTCATATGAGCCATTACGAGGGGATATACGTTTCTCAATTGACCTACCAATTGATGAAAATACATTATCATATGCTCAGTTTGTGCATTCATTAGGTCTAATTGTGGAGATTGTTGAAACCTATGTCCCATTAATCAAGAGAATAAAGGAAGGGGAAATTTCTGCAGAACAGTTTATACAATATGACCTAAAAGGGGAAATCTTACTGGAAAAGCAAGGAATGAGTGAAAGTTTAAGAGACTTATTAAAAGGGTTGGGACGAATCCGTTGGAACTAATTGGGTAGAGGAAATGGGTTAACTTGTTTCTTCAAATTATTAATGGACATGTTCAATGTTCTATTTTCTTTTCCTTAAAGTAGGGCTATTATTATTTATAAAATATGGTGAATTAAAGCGTAACAAGCATTTTAAAAGATAATTATTAAGACCCTTGACAAATTTTAGACAATTTAATTTTGGTCTTAAAAAAATACGATTTAATTATGGACATTTTTTTAAAATATAAAAATAATAATAAAAGAGTTAATCATGTAAAAATGCGAAAGTTTAAGAATATCAAATTTTTATAGAAAGGGTATTGACAAATTTTGGTTTTTAGTGTATAATTCTTTTTCCTTTATAAAATTTTTTGTAATCCATATTATTAAAATAATTAGATAAGGAGGAAAAGATGACACTGCGTTTTTCAACCACACTCGGAATTTTTGACACGGTGTATGACGGCTACTGTAAGGAAGGTTATCGCGAACCTATTAAGTTTACAGAAGTACTGGCGATTATTCCAAAGTCAAAAGGTATTAGTGCTATAGAGATTCGTCAATCAGATATTACTAATGACCTTCCTGTGAAGACCGTAAAAAGAATGTTGAAAGATAATGACATTGCATGTTCTGCGGTTTCTGTTGATTTTTCAGAAAGTAGGAGATATGCATTAGGAGCGTTAGGGCATCAGCATCCCAAAATGCGTAGTACCGCTATTGATGAAGGACGGAAAGCGGTAGATATAGCACGAGGTTTGGGTACGACTGAAGTTGTGCTACGCCTATATACAGATGGTTCTGATTATCCTTTCCATGTGGATTATCTTAATCAGTGGAATACAATTATATCATCAGTGAAAACAATAGCCAAGTATGCATCTCCGGATATTAATGTGTCTATTTTATATAAATCTCGTGACCCACGCAAATATATTACAGTTTCTTCTGCGGGAAGAGCCCTTGCCATGTGCCAGGAAATTGCAATGAAAAATATTGGTGTTGCTTTAAGTTTTTCTAACTCTATTAATGCGGGAGAGATTCCTGCGGAATCCATAGCCCATATTTCTCGTGCAGGAAAATTGTTCCAGGTGTACTTAAATGATAGTTGTTTAACATCCGATGATTTGCTTGTTCCCGGCGGCTATCATTTATGGGAATTGCTCGAAACACTCTTTTATTTACGAACAACGAAATATAAAGGCTATATAAACCTTGACCTCCGCGCCAATCGAATGGAACCGCTGTATGTTTTGCAGATTGCTATTGGAAATATAATGATAATCGATAAGAAATTAGAAAAGTTAGATATAACAGAATTACGCAAGGCACAAAGAACTCTGGATGCAACAGAGAGCCAAAAAATTATCCGAAGAGTTATGTTTACTTAATATAGTCGTATACGCCGACGAAGATTAAAAGATTAATAAAACAATTTCTGGAATCTTTTAAGATTCGAAGAAGAAGAACCCCCATAATTTTATTCGTTGAAGAAGAGAAATTTGTGCCCCTTTTAGATTTGCTCCTTCAATATTGGACTCGGATAGATTTGCTCCGAGAAGATTGGCTTTTTCAAGGTTAGCCCCTGTTAAGTCTGTTTGTTGTAACTTCGCACGATTATAACTGGCTTCACTGGAATGGACATGTTTTAATATTGCTGCACTTAGATTGGCTCCCGACAAATCTGCTTCAATAAGTAAAGCCTCGTGAAGATTTGCTGCAGATAAATTAGCACCGATTAATTTGGCTCGCCGAAAATCGGCATGGGACAGACATGCTTGTTTTAGATTTGCGTGTGAGAGGTCGGCACCTGAAAATTTTGCCGAACTTGCATTAACTTCTCTAAGGTCAGCCCCTTTAAGCCGACCCGCACTGAAATCTGCATCTTTTAAATTGGCTCCTCTTAAAATTCCTTCATGTAATTTGCAACGGAATAGAACACTACTCATTAAGTCGGCAGAAATTAATCGTGTTTTTTTCATGCTACAATCTGTAAGATTTGCATGGCGAAGTATGGCTTTTGTTAGATTTGCTTCAGAAAGGTTAGCATCTGTTAGGTCAGCTGAAATAAGATTGGCGTTTTCTAAATCCGCACCTTCCAAGTTCGCACGGATTAGTCTTGCTCCCATTAGACACGCCCCTTTTAAGTTTGTATGTCTTAAATCTGCATCCATCAGGTCTGCTTTCGTTAAATCCAGACCTTCGAGATTGAAATGAGGTAATGTTACCCCTGTAAGTTCGAGAATAGTATGAGGATTTAAAGCACGCCAGTGGGCTATTGCTTCGGAACCCTGTTTTACTATTTCTACATGAGAAACATTAGCCATAATAATGTTTATTCTTTTAATAATATTTAAACAATTTTCCAATCTAATTATATATGTATTAATAATAAAAATCAATAATCATATAAAAATATTTATATAAAAACGAGCATATTTATATTTTAT
>CAKZKR010000079.1 GCA_937124615.1 uncultured bacterium | reverse complement strand
ATAAAAATAAAGAGGATAGATTTTTATTCTACCCTCTTTATTTTTGTAATTGGTTGAAAATAACTTTTTATTATGCTTCACCCGGAACAGGGATAGGACCTATTGGATAGGGTTTGTTCCAATCTAAATCTTCTGGGACAATACTCAAATCCGCATTTAGAGCCTCATCCCATGTTAATTCTTTCCCCGTATAGGCCGACATACGCCCCATAATTGCAGTCATTGTGCTTTCTGCACATTCGATTCCTGTATTTAAGTAGGGGGCTTCACCGCGAATGGCTTTGATGAGGTCGATATGTTCTTGAACATAAGGGTTCATTGTATCTTTACCCATGTCATTGCACATACTCTTTCCTTTTGTCCCAAAAACTTGCTCAAAGACATCATTTTTGGAATTATTCCAGTGACGGGAGAAACTGAACATGTGTACCCCATTTGGATATTCAAAATCGCATTCAAAATGGTCCCAGAGGTCTCCATATCTTTCTTCGCGAGGTTTCCATGCTCTTCCACCGGAAGCCACTACTTTTACAGGGTGCGTACCCATAATCCAGTTGATAATGTCAATATTATGCATGTGTTGCTCAACGATATTATCTCCACAGGTCCATATCTGGTTATACCAATTACGGAGACGATATTCTAAATCGCTCCACTCCGGTTTACGTTCATGGCTGAAGGGTAATTCTCCATTCCAATAGACACGAGCAGAAATAACTTCGCCTATGGCTCCATCCTGAATTTTCTTTATAGTTTCACGATAGGCATTGCTGGAACGTCGTTGTGTCCCTGTATGCAGACATAAATTTTTTTCTTTGGCTTTTTGTGATGTTTTGATAAATCTCCGGATACCCGCAGGGTCAACCGCTAACGGCTTTTCTGTAAAAACATGCTTACCTGCATCAATTGCCGCTTCAATATGTTGGGGGCGAGCAAACGGTGGTGTAGCATGAATCACTACATCAATATCTGTTTCCAATATCTTTTTGTACGCATCTAAACCAGTAAAGCAGTGCCCATCATCGATTTGTACTTTCCCTTTATACATTCTTCCCTGCATGGATTCTAATTTTTTCCTGCATTCTTTAAGTCGGTCCGCAAATACATCTGCCAATGCTATAATCTTTATATTGTCGTTTCCTTCCATGCAATCCTTTAAGGCTCCAAAACCTCTGCCTCCACATCCAATTAAACCGATTTTAAGAGTTCCGCTATTTGTTTCTGCAGATTCTATATTCTTCGAAATGACCGCAAAGGTAGTCAGTGCGGCTGCTGTGTTAAATTGTCTGCGTGTTAATTTGAAATTTTCGCTCATAAAAAATCTCCTTATTTTATTGGAGTTAATATTTGTTTTTTTATTGAGTCTAATACTAAATACCAGAAAATTTTATAGATATTTGAATAGTATGGATATTTTATCTTTCTATTTGCAAATTGTATAAGTGTTACTATCTGATTATATTTGCTATTATTTAGTCCGATGGAGTAGAAGAGCATAAAATAATGAAATCTATAAAAAAAATAAATAGTGAATACGGAATGAGAAGGAATGGTTGTCAATCTGAACAGACTGTATTTTTTCATATCGTCAAATTATTCATTTTTTATAGTTTCTTTAGAATAAGAAGATTTTGTATTCTACTTCTTATAATATGTCCATTCCCTGCAAGTGCCGATAACAAACAAGAAGTTCCTGAGGAACATTTACAGGAGGAAGAAGCCCGTCCGTTTCGTATCAAGAAAGAACAAGTCGCTATACGAGGTATAGACGATGAGAATACAGAAGAAGGCATTGAAGAAAAGTATAGAGATAAAACAAAAGGGTTATATTTATTAATCGGACATTATGCCTATTTTCCGGAACTGAATTCAGAAAAACCTGTATATATAGTTGATGAAATAGGGAGAGGAATGGTCCCGGGATGGCAGGATATTGTTACATTTAAGGATATGCGGAAAATAGGACTTTTTGGGGATATATGGGCAGGTGTTGGTTTGCATTGTGGGGAATTTTTTTCTTTTTGGAGTGTTGTTGGAGGTGGTTTATGGAAAATTAATAATAGAAATCGTTATGGTCCCTTGAAGTTTCAATTAGACCTGAAAGGAGTTGAGTTTCTTGCAGGGGTAGGTTGGGATTATTATCCTTTCGGGAAAACGAAATTTTCTCCGGTCGGGAAAGAATCTTTTGGGAAAAAATTAAAGCAAGTCCTATCAGAAACAAAACCTTACTTCTCTTTATTTATAAATTACTCCCATTTTGAGGCATCGGGTAATGCGAAAGTAGGGTTTTTAGGTTCCCCAATAAAATACAGTCGGAAAAAAGAGATAGATATTATATCAATTACCCCTTTTGTTGGTTTTGATGTGCCTGTAACCCGACGGACAGATATTTTTATGGGTTTAGGGTATTTGTTTGGTTTTGATACAGAGAGTTTTGAGCGGGAACACAAGAACGAAATTGAAGGACCTGTAGCAGCTACAGGCGTAAAAATCTATTTTTGAATTTTGGGAGCAATCTATTAGAGACAATTATTATAAATGTTATTTGTCCCGTGGGTATTTTATAATATAGACATTATATAAGTATGAGATTTAATTAGAATTTATGAAGACATCTCATAAAATTATTATTGGTGATTCCCGCAGGATGAAGGAGATTTCTGATGAAAGTGTTCATCTTGTGATTACTTCTCCTCCTTATTGGCAATTGAAAGACTACGGAACCGAAAAGCAGATTGGTTTTAATGATTCTTATGAAGAGTATATCAATAATCTAAATCTGGTATGGTATGAGTGTTTTAGAGTTTTACATAAGGGATGCCGTTTGTGTGTAAATATTGGCGACCAATTTGCGAGGTCTGTGTATTATGGTAGATATAAGATAATTCCGATACGAACCGAAATTATAAAATTTTGTGAGACAATCGGTTTTGATTATATGGGGGCGATTATATGGCAGAAACCGACTACGATGAATACAACAGGTGGTGCTTCTATAATGGGGAGTTATCCTTATCCGAGAAATGGAATTATTAAAATCGATTATGAATTTATATTGATATTTAAAAAACCCGGGGAATCTCCTTTTGTTTCAAAAGAGTTAAAAGAGAAATCGAAACTTGACAAAGAAGAATGGAATGAATATTTTTCCGGACACTGGAATTTTAATGGTGAAAAACAAACTGAACATCTGGCTATGTTCCCGGAGGAATTACCGAAGCGATTAGTAAAAATGTTTAGTTTTGTGGGGGATACGGTTTTAGATCCTTTTTTAGGAAGTGGGACAACAACATTATCAGCGAAAAATCTTCACCGGAATTCTGTTGGATATGAAATTAATGAAGGATTTCTTGCAATTATAAAAGAGAAGTTGGGTATCGATAAGAATTTGTTGTTTCCCGAAGCCTATTTCGAAATTATTTATCAAGAAGATCTGAGGATAAATTGGGCTAAAGAGATGGAAAAACTGCCTTATATATTTAAAGACCCTGTTCGATTTGATAAAAAAATTAATCCTAAGATGCTTAAATTTGGTTCTAAAATAGATTTGGAGAATGAATATGAGAGAGAGGAATATTTTATTGTAAAAGAGGTTATTAGCCCTGAGAAAGTATCTCTTAATAATGGTTTAAAAATAAAATTGTTGGGAATTAAAACAAGAAGTGATTGTGAATCTGAAGCAGTGAAATATCTGACACAGAAATTAAAAAACCGAAAAGTATTTTTGAGATACGATAAAACAAAATATGATTCAGAAGGTTTTCTTTTAGTATATCTTTATTTAAAAAATAAGACTTTTATAAATGCTCATCTTATAAAAAGTGGATTGGTAGATGTTGATTCTTCGCTTGACTATTTTTGCAAGGATAAATTTATGAAAATTAAAGGACAAATCTGTGCCCAAAGAATGGATATTAAATAGTGCTATTAATAGATGGGGATTACAAAAGACAAAAATGGTGGGACGTGTGGCAGAGGAGATAAGGAGATGTGCTCCGAAAACAGTCGAAGATTGGGAAAATTATTACTACAAAAATGTCCGTTCCAAAGAACATCTGGAAGATATTGGACGAAAATTATATGTTAAGATTAGTGAAGTACTTCGAGCGGAAATAGATGATGTAACGGAAGAAGAGTGTATTTGTTATGTAATTAATTTGGTTATACAGCGAACCTTTGATGGTTACATAACGGAAAAGAAAACAATTTATGAACAATTGCAAGATATTCTGGGTGTAAAGATAGAACCCGCTCCTGATGAATGGGATAGAAATTTTAATGTAGATTTTTTTATAAAGATCAAAGACAAATATATAGGGTTACAAATAAAACCAGCAGGATATGCTTTTATCCCTCAGATAATAAATGAAAAAAACAATCAAATAAAAACACATGAAAGATTTACCGAACTATATGGTGGAAAAGTTTTCTATGTTATATCGGTTAAAGACGGTGATAAAAAGCGAATATATAATGAAGAAGTTATTGAAGATATAAGACAAGAGATTAAAAGATTAGAAAATACCTAATTGGGGTTGGCAAGTTATTAATCTATAGAGTTATGGTCCCGTGTTATTCGTGATGAAGTTAAAAAATTATGTTTTGCTTATGATTATATTTATTTCCGTATCCATGAAATTTCGGATGGCAATACAAATCTATTCTTTATTAAGATAATCTCCATTTCCCTCCTAATTTCATAGGAAAGCATTTAAATAAACATTGGATTGATTATTTTGGTTAAAATATTAGGGAAATAGGAACGATTTTAAATTTACTATTGGCGATTATAGGTTATATGGACTTTATACAAGAGTATTTTTCAAAATTATGAAGCGTTTTGACGATGAGATTATTTCAGGGAATGTGTTGAATTCCCTATGGAAACTAACTTGGCCATTAGTTCTATTGAATTTAATTAATGGAATGCATGGATTTATTGACCAGGTATTGATAGGTCATTTTGTTCCTGGAAAACATAATGAGGGGAATGCGGCGATTGGTGTTGCATGGCAATTATTTATCGTGATGGTGGTGTTAATTGCGTCTATTTCTCATGGGATGAATGTCCTGATAGCCCGATATGCGGGACGGCAGGACCGGAAAATGGTAAGTATGATTTTCTTTGATTCTTTCCGGTTAGGTGCGTTTTTTCTGGTAGGGATAGTTGCTCCTCTTGGGTATATTTTTTCACCGTATTTATTACAATTTGTCGGTGTTGAGGAGATTGTTTATAAACAGTCTTTGCCTTATTTACGACTTCTTTTCGCGTTTAACTGGACATTATTTCTAATGATATTGGTTACAGGGGCCTTTCAAGCGGCGGGCGAACCCAAATTGGCGTTGAAATTGAATATATTGAATGCAGTGCTCAATATTGTTATCAGTTTTATCCTCATTACAGGGATGGGAATTTTCCCATCATTAGGAGTAATTGGAGCAGGGATTGGGACTGTTCTGTCGCCCGGAATTTCACTATTGTTGGCTTTTTATTTGATGATACGAGGAAAAACATTAATACAATTACCCCTTCGTTGTCGTTGGTTCCCTAACTTTCAAGTATTGAAAACTATTATTCGTGTGGGTTTGCCGACAGGAATACAGGGTGTTGTGCTAAATATAGCGGGTGTTCTTTTAATCAAATATATTGGGAGCATGCCCAATAGTACAGCGGGACAGTCTGTGTATACTATTTGTTATACACAATTATTTTCCATAGTAACATGGACATCTTTTGGGCTTCGTTCAGCATGTTCTACGGTAATGGGACAAAATATAGGGGCTGGAAATCCACAGCGAGGTAAGAAAGCGGTTCAAGCAGGGGCTTATTTAGGAGCCTTATGGGGAGCTACTATTGGAATAATCTTTGTACTTTTTCCAACCCCATTGCTATATGTTTTCAATGCTCAATCTGAACTACTTCTGGATTATGGTAGGGCTTTACTCCAGTGTTTGGCTTTTTCAGGGATTTTGCTCTCTGCAACACTGGCAATGACAGGTGGAATTCAAGGTTCAGGGGCAACTCGATTACCGATGATAATCGCTATGGTATCGCAGTTTGGTGTTTTATTGGGAGTATGCGAAATTCTCTACCTGCTGGATATGCTGAATATTTACCGTATCTGGTATGTTATTCTTCTGGCTCATTCGGTTCGCTATGTATTAACACTATATGTCTTTCGCACCGATGGTTGGACGAAAACAAAGGTAGAAATTTCACCGCAACTGGAAATTGTCGAATAAAATTACAGGAATTCCCTTTTAAAGTGAATATAAAAAAATGCCCTTGAAAATTAAAATTATTCTCAATTCGATTATATATTTATTTTTGTGATATGATTGAACATTTAAGTGAAATTAATTTCTTAATTAATCTCAAAGATAACAGGATGGAAAGTAATGTTTTGTCCGATTGATAGAGATGAACTTTTGTATCTCACGCTCCAGGAGGATATAGGACTTGGGGATAAGACGACGAATGCTATAGTTTCGATAAATACAAGGTGTAAGGTGAAGTTGGTTGCAAAAGCAGATGGAATTATAAGTGGTATCGAGGTATTCCGTCGTTTATACGAAATAAACGGTGCAGAAATAGAGAACTGGGAATCTGTTGTAGATGGGACCCATCTAAGAAAGGGACAAATTATAGCCTCTTTCGAAGGGAATGCTCGGACTGTGTTGAGCACAGAACGGGTATCTCTTAATTTTTTGAAACATCTTTCAGGTGTGGCAACACTTACGCATAAATTTGTATCTCGTGTTAAGGATTTGCCTGTTCGGATTTGTCATACCCGTAAAACCATGCCATTACTTCGGGCTATGGAGATTGATGCGGTAGTTCATGGAGGAGGCCATCGGCATCGCTTTAATTTATCAGACGGTGTGTTGATAAAAGAGAATCACTTGGAAGTCGCGGGCGGTATAGCCTCTGCAATTCGTAGTATTCGTGAACGAATATCTCATTTAGAGCGGATTGAAGTAGAAGTAATTACCCTGGAACAGGTCAAGGAATCCTTAAAAGCAGGTGCAGATGCTATCTTACTGGACAATATGAAGTTAGAAGATATAAAGACTGCAGTAAAATTGTCAAAAGGATATCCCGTTTTGCTGGAAGCCAGTGGTAATATTACCTTAGAACGTGTCCGTCCAATAGCAGAAACCGGTGTTAATATTATTTCAGTAGGAGCGATAACCCATTCCGTTTCTGCGTTGGATATTTCGTTATTAATAGAAAGGATATAATAGAAAAAGGAAGATAGATACTTTTTGTTGTCATTGGCCCAATGGGTAGGAAGGTAAAACGATGTTGTTGGTTATTGATGTTGGAAATTCAAATATAGTACTTGGTATCTATCACAAAAACAAGTTGATAAATCATTGGAGGGTTGTAACATCGAATTATCGTACCGGAGACGAATTCCATTTGTTGATAACGATGTTGTTTTATGCCTCCCATATAAAACCTTCGCAAATTCGGGGCTGTTGTATTTCCAGTGTAGTGCCGGATATTAACCCGTCTTTACACCAGCTGTGCGAACGGGCTTTTGGTTTTGAACCTGTTATGGTTGAACCGGGAATACGCACCGGAATTGTTCTACAATGTGACAATCCAAAGGAAGTGGGTGCCGACCGTATAGTAAATGCAGTAGCAGGGATTGAGGAGTATGGAGGTCCTTTAATTATCGTCGATTTTGGTACTGCTACAACCTTTGATGTAATAACGGCAAAATCAGAATGGTTAGGAGGAGTTATTGTCCCCGGTATTCAGTTATCAGCAGATGCTTTGTTTGAACACTGTGCCAAGTTGCCGAGGGTTGAGATTAGTGTTCCTCCCTCAGTCATAGGTCGGGATACCGTAACCAATATCCGTTCCGGGCTTACTTATGGTTATGCGGATTTGGTAAATGGTCTTATTGAACGAATAAAGTCGGAAATGGGCACGAGTGCTCGTGTGATTGCAACCGGGGGACTTGCGGAAACGATAGCACAATTGGCGAAAAATATTGATGTTGTTGACCCCTTGTTGACATTAAAAGGACTGAAAATTATCTTTGAGAAAAATGCCCGAGGCCCCCTGTAATGAAATGGATAGTAATCTTTATAACTAGTATAACCCTCCTGTTTTCTTGTGGTAAAAAGAATGCTCCTGCTTCAACTACCTCCGATACGCCTATTGTAAACAAACAATCTATAGAGAATATGAATGTCTCCTCAGTAGATTTATATCATCATGACCCACGCCCTACCATAGGTGAGGCGCGGAAACCTACTTTATGGTTGCATGCAGAAAAGTTTGCAGTGATTGACGAGAACACATGGAAGGTAGAGGATGTTCATGCGGTTATTTATGATGTTCAATCGGGCACAGAACATATCAAAATTTCTGCAAATGAGGGTCTGTTTGAGAAGATGAATAAGGCCTCGCTTACTGGAAATGTAGAGGCCCAGATGAGTGATATAACATTTAATACAAATGGAATTGAATGGAAAAATCGTTCAGACAAAGAACAGGCTCAAATATGGACACATGGAAAAATTGTTGTTCAGGGAACAGACCTACATCTTAATGCGGAATCATTACGCATCTATCCGGAAACAAAAGAATTTGAATTAGAAGATGTAAGCGGACAGGTCCCGCTTATATTGAGGAATACAACATGAAAAAAATAATTATCATAGTATGTATTTTCTTGCTGGCTATTTTTGTGTTTGATAGAGGATATGCACAGGATATGAGTTTGGGGAAGTACTCATCTATGAGGATCGAGAAGGTTGGTAAGTTAAAGGGGACACTTAGTCAGGGGATGAGCATTCGTGAAATGAGTGGCGGGGTAAGTATTGTTTTACTTTCTCAGGAACCCCATACCCCAAATATGCCGATTAAAGCAGATAAGATGACCTTTGAATGGGAGGAGGGAAGAAATTCGCCCGCACTTATTCGTATGGAGGGGAAGGTTTATCTGGAACATCCCGAAGGTAAATTAACAGCAGAAAAAGCTGTTTGGGATTTCAAAAAAGAGGTTGTAGAATTTACAGGAAATCCCACGCTGGATAGTCCAAAGGCACAAGGGTTAAAGGGGTCTAAAATTATTATGGACTTTAAGAATAATACTATTGATATAGAAAATCTTCAAGCGGATATGATTCCGCTTCAAATTGAGGGAGGAGGTTCGGAAGGTAGGGTAGAAACAGGACTACCCCTCCTTGCGGAAAATGATGTCTCGGATTGGAATGGTTTCGTTGTGGAGTTAAAGAAACAGGGACAGGCGGAGGGGATGACTCCTGGCAAATATCTGCTAAGCAAGTTTGATGGTGACGCAAGAAGTCAATTTTTATCTGCACCCAATGACCTTATTCTGAAAAGAAAGCAGGATTTAGTAAAACAGATAAATCGACTCTTGCGGAAGCCGGACTTTTATAACAAAGAAGCATGGGCCAAGATAACTCTCCCTGCAAATGCGACCGAACTATTGAAAAAAGGAAATTTAACAGCAGAGGAACAGGTTCGATTGAACCGTCTCCTGCTCCAATGTGCTTTTCCTGATGTGATAAAGCCACTTTGAGAGAGGGTTTTATGAATTCCGAAAAATTGTTAGAAACCCAAGGACTGGTAAAGTCGTTTCGGAAACGAGTGGTCGTTAGAAATGTATCATTATATCTTAATAGGGGAGAGATTGTTGGACTTTTAGGTCCGAACGGGGCTGGGAAAACTACAACATTTAATATGGTAGTAGGTTTGTTCAAACCGGATGACGGGAAAGTGTTCCTTATGGGAGAGGATATTACCCGATTTCCGATGTATCGTAGAGCCCGAGCAGGAATTGCCTATCTGGCTCAGGAGCCTTCTGTATTTCGCAATTTAACAGTAGAACAAAATTTACTGGCAATATTGGAGTTTTTACCGGGAACTCGGGTGGAACATAAGGAACGGGCGCGCCAGTTATTAAGAGAGTTAAATATTGAACATTTAGCAAATCAATATGCCTATACCCTTTCTGGGGGTGAGCGTAGAAAAACAGAGATTGCCCGTGCTTTAATTACAGAGCCCAGGGTTTTTCTATTGGATGAACCTTTTGCAGGTATTGACCCAATTGCAATTAGTGAACTGCAAAACATGGTGAAAGATTTGAAAGAGCGGGGTATCGGTATTTTGGTAACCGACCATAATGTGCGGGACACACTGGCAATTACAGACCGTGCCTATATTATTAGTGAGGGGCAGGTTATTTGCACCGGAACTCCCGACGAAGTCTCTGCTGATGAACGAGTGCGAAAAGTTTATCTGGGAGAACAGTTCCAGTGGAATGTGTGATTACATAAGCGATGTACTGAAATAACGCTCGGCTCGGTCGGGTAATACGGTTGCAATATTACCGGAAATTTTCTGAGCCATAACACGTGCTGCCCACACATTCGCTCCGGAGGAGATACCAACAAGAAGACCATAATCGCGTCCTAAGGCACGGGTTGTTTCGATGGCATTTTCATCTGTTACTTCCACAACTTCATCAACCATGGATACATCCAGTATCGGTGGAATAAAACCATCCCCAATGCCCTGTATTTGATGCAAGCCGGGTTCGTGTCCTAATAACGCAGAAACATTTTTAGGCTCTACTGCAACAATACAAACTCCGGGTTTATGTTCCTTTAAGAATTTACCAACTCCCTGGAGCGTTCCGCCACTGCCTACCCCGGCTACAAAACAATCAATATTTCCACCCATTTGACGCCAGAGTTCGCGGGCTGTTTCTTCGTAATGGACACGGGGATTGTCCGGATTTTCAAATTGTTGAGGAACGAAAACATTTGGGTCGCTCGCCTGGATTTCCTTTACTTTGTTTACAGCCCCCATAATGCTCTGTTCGGCCGGGGTTAAAATAAGTTCTCCTCCGAGTGCTTTAATCAACTTTTTTCGTTCTGCACTCATATTTTCAGGCATAACAATACAAACACGATACCCTTTTAATCGGCCAACTAATGTTATGCCGATTCCCGTATTCCCAGAGGTTGGTTCCACAATCACACAGCCCGGTTTCAGTCGACCATCCCGCTCCGCCCCTTCTAACATGGCTAATGCAACACGGTCTTTTATACTACCGCCTGGATTTAAAAATTCTGCTTTGGCAAAAATAGGTTCTCCCTTTAATTGAATAAGGGGCGTGTTACCAATTAAGTCCAGAATATTATCTGTTAACATGGCTATAACCTCAATTAAAATCTATTCAGTACCTGGCCAGAATGCTTTCATAGATATGCTTAAACGCTTCGTATTCCTGCATGGACAATCTTTCACGATTTTCAAAATAGGGATTATTTTCAATTGTTCGAGGGAACTCACTCACAGGATACCCTTGCTCTGTAATGTAGCGTTTGAAAAATTCTACTGCGTTAGGGCATTTTCTCACAAGAATGTTGACATCTTCCTGTGCCTGCATACAACCTTCTAAATCACCTGATTCATATCGTTTTACCATCGCGTGGATAATTTGAGGATTTAGTGTGGTGCCCTGTCCAATACACGCACGACAGCCTAACATGAGCCCTGCATAAAATATAGTCTCATTTCCAACGATTAATGAAAAATTCTCATTACGAACTACACGGGCTAAGTCGAATAAATAACCACCGTCAGCGATGGATACTTTTCCTGCGACAAGATTGTCTATTTTTGATAGTTTCTTTAGGAGTTCGGGGGTTAGGCAATATTCAGGCCTTGTCCCGGGGGGTTGATAAAACAAAACAGGGATATTTACAGCAGAACATACCGTTTCAAAATAGTCGTATATTAAATCAGCAATTGTTTCATTTCCCTCAGGTAACAGTGCTTCGGGAATTGTCAAGACGGCACCGTCTGCGCCTATCCCTTCTGCAAAACGGCTTAACTCAATTGCTTCTTGAGTATATTTTTTGCGGGAAGGACGGCGATCATAGTTTCGGTCCCAGATACCACTACAGCCAATTAGAACGGCTGAATATCCTTTTACTACTTTACATGCAATTTCTGCTAATTGTTTGACTTCTTCAAAGGAAAAAGCATACATCTGGCCCATACCCGAACGGATAAAAAAGGCAGAAATAGCCCCTTTATTTATCATATATTCGAGTAGTTTTATTTGTCCATCAGGGTCAAGAGAACCATTTTCTTTAAATACAGTAAAAGTTGGGGCCATACTCCCATAAACATAATTCGGTATTTGCATGAAAAAAAACTCCACTACCAAGAAAGAGTTGAACAAAATTAAAATGATAGTTATGATTACATATTTCTAAATAATATTCCAAATAAGTGATTTATACAAGTGAATCGCCACAATTTTTTTGTGAACAATAGTGTTTTTATTGAAGAGGGATAGGATAGTCCGTTTTATAGGGTGGGTTTGCTATTATCGGGGTTGTTGCTTCCCGTCGGAATGAATTCTAATGAGGCGGAGTTAATACAATAACGCAGATAGGTCGGTTTGGGTCCGTCTGTAAAAACATGTCCCAGGTGTCCTTTACAGTTGGAACAATGCACTTCTGTTCGTATCATTCCATAACTTGTATCCGTAGATTCCTCAATGGCCCCTTCTGTTATGGGAGCCCAATAACTAGGCCAACCGGTTCCCGAATCGAATTTATGTTCAGAAGAAAACAATGGTTGACCACACCCAGCACAAATATAAACCCCTTTATCTTTATGGTTCCAGTATTTTCCGCTAAATGCAGGTTCTGTCCCATGACATCGCAAAACATAGTATGCTTCTTTACTTAGTTCTTTTTCTCTCATCTTATGAGTTTCCATTCTAAAAAATTTTTATTGTGATATAAAAAGTAAAACAACCTTCTGGAACAGATTTATTTCTCTTAAAAAGAGAAAACTCTTCTCTAAAGATTGGAAATAATTTATTGTATTGAAACATTTATACTATAAGAGTTAGAATATTTTACTATTTAATTTCTTTTTGTTCTATTTTTTTGTTTCGTGTCCTTTATTGATTTCCTATGGCCCTAAAAAAGGAGACTTATTTGAAGTATCTTATTCTTGTAGGAGACGGGATGGCGGATTTTCCTATTCCTGAACTAGAAGGGAGAACGCCGTTACAAGTAGCCCAAACCCCAGCAATGGATGAAGTTGCTCAAAGGGGGATGATAGGGCTTTTTTGTCCCATTCCGGAAGGGATGCCTCCGGGCAGTGATATAGGCAACCTTTCATTGTTCGGATTTGATCCACGCACCTGTTTTACGGGTCGTGCTCCTCTGGAAGCGGCAAGACAGGGAATTCGCCTGACCTCATCACAGGTGGCGTTTCGTTGTAATGTTGTGTCCTTACAGGAAGGGAAGATGTATGATTTTACAGCGGGGCATATTCCAACGGAGCAGGCCTCGCTACTGATTAAAGATATTGGCGAACAGTTAGAGAAAGAATACCCTGTTCGTTTTTATCCGGGGGTTAGTTATCGGCATCTTGCGGTGATAGAAGCAGATAGCACCTTTTCTGTTGAAGACTTGGAACAAACCAATTGCACTCCTCCCCATGATATAACGGGTCAAGCGTGGGAGGATTATTTGCCAGAGGGTTCTGCAAAATCATTGATACAATCGGTGATGTTTTCTTCACAAAAATTATTACCTCAACATCCTGTTTCAAAAGAAAGGGTAAGGCAAGGGAAACCGGAACCGAACTCATTCTGGTTATGGGGGCAGGGAAGAACGCCCCGGATACAGTCTTATCAGGAAAAATTTCAGTTAAGAGGCGTTGTTATATCCGCAGTAGACCTTGTAAAAGGGATTGGAATTTGTGCTGGATTGGAATCGATAGAGGTACCGGGAGCCACAGGATGGATTGATACAAATTATCAGGGAAAAATACAAACGGCCTTATCTGCTCTTTCGCGTGTTGACTTTGCCCTGGTTCATGTGGAGGCTCCGGATGAATCGGCTCATCAGGGCGATTTAAAGTTAAAAATAAAAGCGATTGAGGATTTTGACGAAAAAATTGTCCGTCCTGCATTAGAGTTTGCAAAACAATCTGCGGATAATATTCGGTTGTTTGTTGCTCCGGACCATATCACAGCCCTCTCTACACGAACACATGCACAAGGTCCCGTTCCTTTTGCAATGTTGGGTCCCGGTATTGAATCTTCGGGGATTGCTGAGTATCATGAAGCATCGGCCCAAAAGACAGGCATTTTTTACCCGGAGGCTCATGAACTTATCCATCATTTTCTAACAGGGGCTCCGTTTTACATAGGAAGGTAAATCTTCCGTTTCATCCTGAACAAAGAACCCTTATCCTACCCTTTTCATATATAATATATAAACTTTAATTGTATTGGAGGTTTAAAAATGAACAGTCCCACACAAAAAGAAAAAGTTGAAATCTATGATACAACTTTGCGAGATGGTGCACAGGGACCCGGTATTAAATTTTCTATGGATGACCAGATTCGGGTTATTCATGCGTTAGATGATTTAGGTGTGCACTATATTGAGGCGGGACAACCGGCTTCTAATCCGAAAGCGGAACAGATATTCAATAAGGCGAAGCAATTCAATCTGAAAAACACAAAGATTGTAGCATTTGGGAGTACGCGTCATCCTAAATCTCATATTGAAAAGGACCCCAATATTAATGCATTACTTCGTGCAGAAACAGAAATCATAACAATCTTTGCCAAGACTTCTGCGCTCCATGCAATCGAAGTGTTAGGTATTTCTCTGGATGAAAATCTTAAGCTTATAGAAGAATCCGTTTCTTATTTGAAAAAACATGGTAGGAAGGTATTTCTCGATGCGGAACACTTTTTTGATGGTTATGATTTAAATCCAGAATATGCGTTACAGTCGTTAAAAGTAGCCTTAGATAATGGTGCGGATTTGTTAGTACTTTGTGATACGAATGGTGGACACTTACCTCATCAGGTCGGGATGATTACCCAAAAGGTAATAGAGACATTTCCATGTGTACCCATTGGAATTCATACCCATAACGATACGGGTTGTGCCGTTGCTAATAGTTTGTTATCTGTTTATGCAGGAGCAAGACATGTTCAGGGGACGATTAATGGTTATGGGGAACGGACAGGAAATGCCAATCTCTGCACTTTAATCCCTAATTTGCAATTTAAGATGGGTTTTGATGTTATTAGTGAAGAGCAGATGCGGAAACTGACCTATACGGCGCATCTGGTTGCAGAACTTGCCAATGTTGCACCGAAAGATTCAGACCCGTATGTTGGTAGAGATGCCTTCACTCATAAGGCGGGGATGCATGCAGACGCGGTTCGTAAGACAAAATCCAGTTATGAGCATATTAACCCGGAATGGGTAGGGAACCTTACTCATATTGCGATTAGTGAACTTTCGGGTAGAGCAAACCTGATTCAAAAAGCACAGGAGTTGGGAATCCATCTTGATAAGGACAGTCCCCAAATCCGCAAACTCCTTCAACGAATCAAAGTTTTGGAAACGGAAGGATATGAGTTTGAAGGTGCTGACGCATCGTTTGAACTGGAATTGCTAAAGACAATAGGTTTATACAACCCCTCTTTTCAGGTATTGAGTTTTCATGCACGGGTAAATCAATGGGCTATGGACCGACATGCGGAATCCGAAGCCACAGTTAAAATCCAACTTCCCGATAATTCTATAGCCCATACAGTGGCTAATGGAGATGGCCCTGTGGACGCATTGAATAACGCTTTGCGTAAGGCATTGGAACCCTATTTCCCCGAACTGAAAAATGTACATCTTGAAGATTATAAGGTGCGTATACTTAATGGTCAGAAAGCAACAAAATCAAAAACCCGTGTACTTATTGAATCCAGTGATGAGAATCAACAATGGTGCACTGTTGGCGTGTCCGAAAACATAATTACGGCATCTTTTACGGCTCTAATTGATAGTATATATTACAAACTTTATAAATGCGTTAAGAAAGAATCCCATAACGAACACACAACCTGTTAAATAATTCGGAACGCACTCTAAATCCGGACTGTTTTATACTGTAAAAAGGATAGATAAGGAAGGTACCATGAACGAAGATGTCTATATCGATTATTTTTCTGTATTAGGGTTGGATGAAGAATGTAAAACGGGGGATGTGCGGAAAAATTACAAAAAGATGATGAAAGATTTGATTCTGGAGATCCATAGTTCAGAAGTAACGCCAGACCGATTAGACCAATATCTTCTATCTATGGCCAAGTTGAATGCAGGTTTTTATATTTTGCGTGATGATGAACGCAGAAATGCATATATTGAACATCGGAAAAAAGTGATTCAACTTGAAAAACAGTGGTGTGAAACATGGGAGAAAGACCCTACTTCACCCGATGCCGACCGGTTCCGCCGAGAATATGACCGTATTCTGCGAGATTTCCTGACGAAGTATATGGAAGAACTTGTATTGGAATCAGGACGGGATAAAGAATGTGTGGAAACAAGTAATTGGGATTCCCATCATGAACGACATGCAAGTCGTGTATTACGACATTATCGTCAAAAATTATATTCACAAATTCATGAGAGACTTCCGTATTATGATGTAACCCAACCCATTATCAATTGGTCAGAACGGGAACAAACGGTTAAACAGATTCTAAGGAGAGGTAAAGAATAATTATGGCTGGGAAAAATCATCCTATAGAAAAAAAAGTGGAACAGGAAGTTATTGACCTTGCATTAGCGAAGGCCATTGCTGACGGGGATATTGTAAACTTCCGTTTCTTGTTTCTCCCTTATTCTCCGCTTCGAGAAGACTCTACAGAGGATATAGACTCCATCAAGTATTCTTATCTATTACCTACGGAAGAGGAAGAGCAAAGTCTATTATTTAAATCCGCTCTGGAATTGGTATCCCGGGCGGATATTCGCGAACATGTACAGAAAGAATTACATAAAAAAGGTCCTGCACAATTGCCTTCCGACCTGCTATTAGCATTAGCCGATAACGCCGTTTATCATGAAAAATTTACTTCTGCTTCACAGGCATTTGAACTGTTGCGAATTCGACGACGCATGCAGGATTTATTTTTTGAAGAGGGTGAGAAGGAGCTGGCAAAGAATAATATTTCAACTGCTGTGCGTGCCTACCGAATGGCCTCCGCTCTGGAATATGATTATAGTGCTTTCCCGGAACCGTTGCCTGCGGTTCCCCGCTATCATGACCAGGCCTTGATACTACACGCAGAATATAAAATCAGATGGGCTGAATGTATCGGGAATTTACCATTGGAAAGTTTTCTGAAAGCAGGTTTTAACTATTTATTTTTACTCCCCGAACATGCAGGTAGAATAACAGTAAAACCATTAGAGATACAGGTCCCTTTTCTTGTTGAACTAATTCGACAAACAGACCCTAAATGGGAACAATTTGTCCTTCGTGTAAAGGAAGTTATCCCTCTAATGCATGATTTATATCAGGAATTAAAAATGCGTGTAGACCGTATAGCCGATGGACATCTATGGGAGGATGAATGGGATGAAGGATTAAACACAGAGAAGTACCTGGAAATATCAGAAAAATTATTGGGAAGAAAACTTGAACAAAAAAACTGGTGGACATATC
The DNA here is from genome assembly GCA_937124615.1 of uncultured bacterium. Taxonomy (GTDB): domain Bacteria; phylum Hydrogenedentota; class Hydrogenedentia; order Hydrogenedentales; family Hydrogenedentaceae; genus Hydrogenedens. The sequence goes on along the minus strand of CAKZKR010000079.1, from coordinate 5,092 downwards.
TTAAGGAATTGGCTTACGAGCATGCCCCTTCCGCATTGTTTATTACCCGTCAGATGATTGGTAAAGAGCAAGAGATTATCATTCCGCGTTATAACTTTGACAATCCGATTGTACAACAATTAAGTTTGCCCCTACTACCTGAAATAAGTTAATTTCTCTTTTTTTAATCCTTTTGTTTCCAATATTAACTGTGTTTGTGTTAGTATGGAGATAGAATGTTTCCATATACATATATATGTAATTTATATTTAGGAAGGTAATCTATGTTTTTCTACAAGGAATTAGCAGAAGATTGGGATGTGTTGAATTCACTACCCAAAGAGGAAGCCGGTGCGTTAGAAGAAACTATTGAAGATGGAATTTTTCAGGGATGTGGTCAATTTGCAACTCAGTTAACAAATCAGTTGACCGACTCTTTTCCAGAGATAAATAATCTGGCCCATTACGAAATCAATAAAATAAAAGAAGGTATATCCAATTCGCTCTTTTCGGGTTATTTAATATATATCGCCTATCAACGAATTGCGAATATAAGGAGACCGAAGATTCGGCAGGGGATACAGTATATTCCGACATTGATGAACGAATATAATGACATAATAGCACCATATGAAAAAAACAATAAAAATTTGTCATTTAATCGGTTGCTCGATGAAGAACCTGCTTTAGAATTACTTATGGAAAAAGTTGCGTCCATTGAGATGAATATATTAAGGAAACATTACCCCCATATTGATGAGATCCCTTTTCGAATAGGACATAAGGTAAGAGAATTAATGGGTAGAGGGGTTTTTATCGGCTTCGGATTAGGCTATGCTGAAAATAGTTTGAGGAGTATCAATAATATACAAGATATGTAAATACCCCGAAAAGCAAAAGTATAAAATTTTTTTCTATTCAGGTATTAATTTTTGTTTAACAAATACGGGGTAATTGTTCTCCACTGAGCATAGGAAGGGCTAAGTCAATGCCGATGGTATTTTTTAATAATACAGGGATTCCTTTGTTTTCTGTTACTATCCCAATTTCTTTTGGGGTAAGTTCGGGATATAAGTCTTTCCATATTTGAAGCACATCTGTGGTGTATTCTTTTGGAACAAAGGCAATAAACCTCCCCTCATTGGCCACATATAGGGGATTTAGTCCTAATATTTCACAGGCTCCACGAACATTATCATGGATGGGTATGTCTTCTTCCCGGATATAGAAACTTAAACAACTTTCCTCGGCCAACTCGTTTAATGCCGAAACAAGTCCTCCCCTTGTGCAATCCCTCAAACAATGCACAGGGATGCCGGCATCTATTAGAGAAAGCACTGCGGGAATCAGATTCATACAGTCGCTATTCAATTCAGGCTCAAAATGAATTTCTTCACGAGCACTTAATACAGCCAGACCATGTCTTCCAATATCTCCATTAATCAAAATGCAGTCCCCCGGTCGGATTTGTGATGGACAAGGAGGAGGTTCTTGCTTGACAATACCTATCCCACTTGTATTGATGTATAAACCATCGCCAGAAGCATTATTAATTACCTTTGTATCCCCTGTTACAATACTAACCCCTGCATAGTCCGCTTCTCGTTTCATAGTTTGCACAATCTGTTGGAGAATTTCGACCTCGAGCCCTTCTTCTAAGATAAATCCTACACTGATATAAAGGGGACAGGCCCCTGCCATTGCCAAATCGTTAACTGTTCCACATACCGCCAATTTACCAATATCACCCCCTGGGAAAAAAAGAGGTTTCACAACAAATGAATCTGTCGTAAAGGCTAATTTAACACCCTGAATCTCAAGGAAAGCAGAGTCATGATGTTGTTGGAGCAGAGGGTTCTTAAATGTTGCTTCAAAAACATTCCGTATTAACTGATGCATGAGTGTCCCGCCACCGCCGTGGGCTAATACAATTTTAGACCGATCTACCTTCTCTATTGGACAACTCCATGTAAGGGGCTTTTCATCTTTTTTATCCATTCCTAACTCCTTTCCAAAATCCTTTTTAATATATGAGCTGTTCATCGGCGTTCATATTGATAATAGGCAGAGCAGGCTCCTTCGTTAGAGACCATTGGAGCACCTATTGGATTTTCAGGCGTGCATAAAGTTCCGAAAGCAGGACAGTCAGTAGGTTTTTTCTTTCCTTGCAGAATTTCCCCCGCAATACATACCGTTTGCTCTTGTCCATTTCCTACAATGTTCAGATTAAACTTCAGTTCCGCATCAAAATCTACATATTCCGATTTCAGTTTTAGTCCACTTCGAGGGATACAACCCACCCCCCTCCATTGTTGGTCACATACTTCAAAAACTTCTTTCATTAATGCTTGGGCAAGAATATTCCCTTCTCTGTGAACAGAACGAGTATAAGCATTTCGGACACCATACATCCCACGCTCTAACATACCAACACATTCTTTAATCCCTAAAAAAAGGTCAACCGGCTCAAAACCCGTAACGGCAATAGGCACTTTATATTTCTCGGCTATAGGCTCATATTCATGATAACCCATTACTGTGCATACATGCCCTGCGGATAAAAAGCCTTGTATCTGACAGTAAGGGTCTGATAATAGAACTTCCACAGCCGGCGGAACCAATACTTGTGCACAGAGTAAGGAAAAGTTTTTTAGTCCCAATTCTTTGGCCTTTTTAACGGCCATCGCATTTACAGGGGCTGTCGTTTCAAAACCTACAGCAAAAAATACTACTTGTTTGTTAGGATTTTGCTGGGCTATTTGAACGCTATCTAAAGGAGAATAGACCGTTTGAACACGAGCACCCTGTCCCCGCGCAGTAAGGAGGGAAGTTTTTGTCCCGGGGACGCGCAACATGTCCCCGAAACTACATAAAATCGTATCCGCTTCAAAAGCCAATTGAATAGCGGAGTCAATTTTTTGCACCGGCGTAACACAAACGGGACATCCAGGACCATGTATAAAATGTATTTCAGGCGCTAATACACGGTCTATTCCAAAACGGAGAATAGCATGGGTCTGTCCTCCGCAAATTTCCATAATGTTCCAAGTCTGATGCACCAAGTCCTTAATCTCTTGAATTAGTTTTTGGGATACCTGCGAATTTCTATACTCATCCATATATTTCATAAATGAGACTCCTCCGGAGGTATTTTTTCATCCAATTCGGCCCTGTCAAATTCATCTAATATCCGCTTTGCCTCGTCTTCGTCCACAACTCCAATTGCCATTCCTGCATGAACTAAAACATACATCCCCTCTTTAGCCTCCGGAGTTAAAGCAAGAGAAACTTCTTTTATTACCCCTCCAAATTGGACCTTTGCCATACGCAAGGTTGGGTCACTTTCATCTATGAGAATAACTTTACCAGGGATAGCCAAACACATACTTGTTCTCCTTCACTTTGTCGCATGTTTCATTGCATAGTAAATTTGCCCCAAAGAAATACATCCATCATTAGGTGGAATTTGTTCTGCAAAAAAAATATTATATTCCAGGTTTAACAGTTCAATAGTATACTTAAGCAACATTCGGTTTTGAAAACAACCTCCGTTGAGTATGATGTTCGGAATATCTATCCTTCTTGCAAGATGTTTTATACTACTCGCCAAATATCGATGGAACATATCTGCCAACCATGCAGAAGATACTTTATTCTTTCTTTCTTCCAAAATGAACTCAATAACGGGTTTCCAATCTAGTATATACATTCCATTTTGCTCATAAATAGCTATCAAATCTTCCAAATTATCAGGGTATTTTGCTTCTTTTCCCTTTTCCGCCAAAGACTCCAGGGCCATAGCCGATTGTGCCTCGAAAGAACATACTGGGCGAAGTCCTAAAAGCAGTGCGACCGCATCAAACAACCTTCCTACACTGCTGGTTCGGGGCGTGTTTATATGGTGTTTTAATACCTGATGAAGAGTAACAAGCTCTGTTTTATTAAAAACAGCAGAAACAACCTTGTATATTTCAGTCCCTTCATCAAATACAAGTTCTCCATACAATTCATATAAAATACCTAATGCAGAACGGCGCGGTTCACGAACCGATTTATCTCCGCCGGGTAATAGAAAAGTTCGCAAATGTCCGCAACGCATAACATCCTTTTCTGTAATCAAAAAAAATTCACCACCCCATACCGTATGGTCTAACCCAAAACCTGTCCCGTCCCAGATTCCTGCAAGTGCGGGCAAGGGAACTTTTTTCTCAGCGATTACTGAAAAAGCATGGGCAATATGGTGCTGAACCTGAATCACAGGTTTGTTTTGCTGGTAGGCCCACTGTGTGCTGGTATAATCTGGGTGTGCATCCGCAACTAAAATGTCAGGACTTCGTTCAATAAGATTTAGCAGTATTTTACAAGACTGATGAAAGGATTCAATCGCTTTTTGTGTTTCCAAGTCGCCTAAATGTTGACTTAATATCACCTGATTATCACAATTAATAGCAACGGTATTTTTTAAATGTCCACCTACCGCAAGAAAAACTTTATCTATTTTTTCAGGGATGGTAATGGGTTGGGGAACATACCCACGGGCACGGCGGAGTAAAATGGGTTTGTCCATCATTACATGTATAATTGAATCATCAACATGACGAACAATTGGGCGATTATGAACGAGGAAGTAATCTGCAATTCCCTTTAACTGTTCAACGGCTTCGTATTCATCAATGCATATGGGTTCGTCAGAACGATTACCACTTGTTGCTACAATTGGGATGCCTAACTCGGACATCAATAGGTGATGAAGGGGCGTGTAGGGCAACATTACCCCATGTCGGGATTGTTCCGGTGCTACTTCTTCTGCTATGCGTGTGCTATTAGGATTTTTATCTAACAATATAATCGGCGATTCGGATGAGATTAGAAGGGATGTTTCTAAGTCGGATACAAAGCAGTCTTTTTTTACCTCTTCGAGGTTTGGATACATTAATGCGAAGGGTTTTTCTTCTCTATTTTTACGCCGGCGGAGTTGTTGAACGGCTTTTGCATTTGTTGCATCAACAACGAGATGAAATCCCCCCAATCCTTTAACGGCAAGAATTGCGCCGTTTCGAATTAATGATATAGAGTTTGATAAAGCGAGTTCTTTTTCGGAGAGGATTCTTCC
>CAKZKR010000078.1 GCA_937124615.1 uncultured bacterium | reverse complement strand
CCCTAAATAGGGAATGATGATATAAAAAAACAACTGGAAAAAATCTCTCTTAGTATTGGTTTTTTTATCTCTATATTGTTACTTTTTTTCTCTCAATATTTTTTACATCAATTTTACATTCAGCCCTTATTATATATTTTTTTATCTTTTTCCTACTCTTCCTTGACAGAGAATTTTATGTTTCATACTTATATTTTCTTGAAATAAGTTAGGAAAAAATACAAAGACACATAGAAAAGTTATAAATTTCAAATCTTTTTTGTTTCATTCTCCTTTAAGTCATTCTATAAGTCTATAAGTGTTTATGCAGAAATTCCCATCTTTTTATTTAGAAAAAAATTTTTTATTTTTAAAACCTATGTTTTTTTATTGATAATGGAATAAATTAAATATAACACTCCCAAAAATTCTTTTTTACAGAGTTTATTTTGGATAGGTTTTTTCTTTTTTTGTTTTTAGCATGTTGGGACCAGACTATTGATGAGAGAGGAGATGTCTTTATAGTCCATAAGTTCTGCCAGGTCCTTTGGAGAGAGGCCATCCATTTCAATTGCCTGAATCAAGGGGTCGGCACCATTCAGAAGTAATAGTTCAACGATTGAGGTATAGCCAAAAAGACATGCCCAATGAAGGGGTGTTAGTCCGTAATAACTGGCCAAGTTAATATGGGATACAGGAAGCAGAATCTCAATTATATCCGTTCTATTCATCCGAACGGCCACATGAAGAGGAATTTCTCCTAAATGATTTTTTTCGTTGGGATCTGCTCCAAACTCTATTAAACTTTGAACAGCCTCGGTAAGCCCTAACCGCACAGCCCTGTGGAGCGGTGTTGTGTGTGAGGCCTCTGTTGCATGGTCTTCTCGTAATGTTTCCAGAAGAACCCTCAGGAGGATAGGATGATCTGTCTTTGATAATTTTTCAAATGGGTCTGTGTTTTTGGGTGTGATGCTGAGAATGTTCATAAGATTACTCCTTATACTGCATATTATGTTTACCGGTGTTTTTTATATCGGTCATTAATTATTAGAGCAATATTTATGCCAGTATAAATATCTTTTATTATTTTATAAGTTGTTGAAATAAAATGTGTTATACAATACAGAAGAAAAACAGTTTTACAGAATTTATGGAATGTATCATTTTAAAATGTCAAAATGTCGGATATTTGTCAAGATATTCTAATCTGGTAGTTAGAAATAAGAGTAGAATTATTGTATACTAATTCTAAAAATTCATTAATTGCGAGGTGAAAGAAAATATGATATTTAGAAAAAAAATAAGTTGGGGTGAAACAAATTTTTTGCTTATATCTTTAATCTCTTGTTTGTTGTTGGTAACAACATATTTTTCCTGTTCACCCAAACAGAAGCAGACGAGCGAGATACCAAAACCCTCTTTGAATGATTTATATCAAGCATGGTATACACAGACAACCTTACAAAAGGAAAATATAGACTATCAGACGACACTGTCTATATCTTCACAAATGGTTTCTTTATATGGACAGGAAGCCATCGATAAATTTTTTGCTATACTTGAGAATCAACAGGAAAAGCCTCTGGCAAAATATCTCGCTGTGATGGCTTTAACACCTTATCTTAAAGAAGATTGGTCTGAAAAGTTGCGTTCCCTGACAGAGTCGGATAAAGAAGTAAATACTCGTGTATGTGCCTTAGCACTGTTAAGTTTAATTCAAAATTCAGAAGTAACGGACCATTTAAAGAAGTTTGTTAACGACCCGGAACCGCGTGTGCAATTTGAAGTCTTGACAGCATTAGCGAAGAGGGGAGAACCTGAAGGAGTGCAACAGATACAATCTCTATGGGATAAATCCGGAGAGAGTCCTGACAAAAGGGAACATATTCTCTTGTCTATTCCTCCATCAGAAGTTCCCAATTTTTTGACTCTTTATCGTGCATCTGCGAAAGATGAAGACCTGTCGCTTACTGTCCGACGAGAGGCCATAATGCAATTAGGTCGTTATAGCAAAGACAAAGAAGATATAGATGTTCTTAAAAGCATATTGGATACAGAAATTGACAATAGCATAAAAGAATTATCTCAAAGTGCCATGGATGCAATTAATTCTCGCATACAGGGAGGCTCCACTTCGTCAACATCCTCTGAATAAACAAAAAAGTGATACTATAAATTCTTTGATGTATAATATATAAAATAAAACTTATAAAGGAGATGTTGTTTTATGCTGTTTCGGAAGAAACGGCCAACTTGGCTAACACAGATATTAAGAAATCAGGAGATTAAAGAATCTCAGTACACTTCAGATAATGAAACTTTTTTAATTGAACGCGAAATGATGTTGAAGGGAACAGATGTTCCGCGTGGGAATAAAATAGTCCGTCAATTTGCAGTTATGGTCAACGGTGCCGTATATGTTGTTACCAGTGGAGAGCGTGTAAACCGTGCCGTGTATGAAGCACTTCTGGAAGCCAATGCAATAATACCTATTCCCGGTGTTGATATAAAACCACGAAGTCTAACTCCCGGAAGTTTGCGGATAGAGGATAATTCTGCAATAGAGTAATCATAAATGAATAAAACCCAGCCTCTTCTTTCAGTTGCCATGATTGTTAAGGATGAAGAACAGACGCTCCCTGAATGTTTAGAAAATTTACAATCCTTTGTCGATGAGATTTGTATTGTTGACACAGGTTCTTGCGATAGTACTTTGCAGATTGCAGAGTCTGCAGGCGTAAAAGTGAAATGTATTCAATGGAATGATGATTTTTCCTATGCACGAAATGAGTCCTTAAAACTATGTACGGGCAGATGGATTTTTATTTTCGATGCAGATGAAAGAATATCAAAAGGTGATGGGAAAAAACTTCGGCAATTAGCAGAAAAAAATACTTCATTTGCCTATCGTTTGTGGACACGAAACTATACAAACAGAACAGACCGTAGCGATTTTCAGTTTGCGGAAAAAAACAATCGTTGGTCGCACGAATTCCCCGGCTGGTTCCTGAGTGCAAAAGTTCGTCTATTCCCCAATCTTCCCCAAATACACTTCGAAGGACCCGTCCATGAAACCGTTCTCAATTCGTTACAGAGAATTTGTATACCGGTGATTGACAATACAGAAATTATTATCCATCATTACGGTGAACGCATATCGGCAAAAAAGCAAATTAAAAAACAGGAAATGTATTTATCCCTTGGAAAGAAGAAAATTCAACAGCAACCGCACGACCCCTATGCCCATGCAGAACTAGCATCACAGTACGCGGAACTGGGTCGGTTTCCTGAGGCGCTAGAATATTATCGAAAAGCACTCAATATGGAATCGAGCCATGCAGAGTGGTGGGGAGAAGTGGGAAGTCTACTGTTTATCCTGGGTTATAAAAAAGAAGCAGAACAATCTTTTCAAATTGCATTGAAAATCAACCCCGATTATTTCTCCGCATGGCGAAACTTTTCCCTACTTTTAATAGAAGAAAAACGATGGAACGAGGCCCTATCTGCATTGCTACAAGCATATTGTATTCGTCCCAATGACAAAGAAATTCTCGAAACCCTAGGTACAACACTTCTCGAATTAGGAAAGAAAGAAGAAGCAAAAGAATATTTTACCCACCTGCTTGAAATTGACCCCGAAAACATAAAGATACAAAATTTTTTAAAAACACTCCAAGAATAAATTATTTTCCCAAAGAAGACAACCCAAGACCCGTTCTATTTCACACCGCATATGTAGGCTTAACCATTTTTTTGTCAATAATTTTTTTTTGTACATCTAAAGATTTTTATTAAATTGCCGATACTAAATATGAACCTTGTTACAAAAGGTTCTCCAATGCAAGGATGCAAAGGAAACTCTAATCACGGAGGAATATACGATGGGTTTACGAATTAACACCAACATTGCCGCCCTCAACGCTACCCGCATTCTACGCAAGAACACGCAGGACCTAAACAAATCCCTCGAACGACTTTCCAGTGGCTTACGAATTAATCGCGCAGCGGATGATGCCGCAGGTTTGGCCATTGCAGAAGGTTTCCGTTCTGTAGTTCGTGGTGCACGCGTTGCTGTTCGAAATGTTCAAGATGGGATCAGTCTTATCCAGACCGCAGAAGGGGCTTTAATTGAAAGTTCCAATATTCTCCAGAGAATTCGAGAGTTAGCAGTCCAGTCTGCAAACGGAACAAACAGCACCCAGAACCGCATTGCCTTAGATTCTGAAGTAACACAACTCCTTCAGCAATTGGATTCAATTGCCCGGGATACAGAATTTAACGGTTTCTATGTATTGAGTGTAATACAAAGTATTATTATTCAGGCAGGGCCTCAAATGGGTCAGACCCTTACCATTGTAATCCAAGGAGCGAAAACAAATGACCTGGGTGTTAGCGGTATTTCCATTTCTACACAAGGAGGAGCTATTTCAACCTTAAGTATCGTGGATAACGCAATTAGGAGTATTAATATCCTCAGGAGCAACCTGGGTGCCTTCCAGAACCGTCTTGAATTTACAATTAATACCTTAGAAATACAAGAAGAAAACGCTGCATACTCCGAAAGCCAGATTCGTGACGCAGATGTTGCTCAGGAGACCGTCCGATTCACACGAAACCAGATATTGGTCAGTGCCGGCACATCTGTTCTCGCTCAGGCAAATGTTATTCCTCAGACCGCACTCCAACTCCTGCGAGGGTAATATATACAAAACAATTTTTGAATTATTCCTACAAAAAAATCCCCGAAAGGGGATTTTTTATTTTTTCAAAGTACAGCAAAGCCAGAGTAAATGGAATATCAAACAAATAAAAACAAAGATAATGAACAATTATATTGAAAAAAAATTTATTTTTTGATATAATATAATTATGGACAGGAAAATTATTGATAATTATAGTTTATTCATATTATTATAATAATATTGTTTATTCACATTCCTGTTTCCAGATATAAAAATATGGATTCATAGGAGATAGAGAATGAATTATACGCTGTTGGAAAATGTCTTACTAAAACACCCAGATGTAGTAGAAGTATGTACAATTGCGGTTCCGAAACCTTCCAAAGAAAAGGAAGCCAAAATATTTGTTGTCCTTCGCAAGAATGCACAAGCCACATCCGAAGAACTGATGTCATACCTCAAAAATCATGTAAACGGACAATCTGAAAAAATAGAAATTTCTGTTATCGACGAACTTCCCAAATCCCCCGCAGGTATTGTCCTCCGCAAAAAATTAGTTTCCTTATGTTAAACAATTTTGTTATCCCGTATTTAGTTCGTATATAAGATACGCGATAAAAATTTTAATTATAAAAGATTTTTATAAACTCAATAATGATTTTTTCCTCTTATTAATGCGAGAAGATTTATTTTTTGCTTTTGTGTTTCATAACAAAGTGATGTAATCCAGAGTTCTGTAGATTTTGGCTTACTTTATAAATATACTGAAAAATATCTAAAAAAGTAATTATTTTGAAGGAACTCATTGGCAAATTGTAACAACGGATTTAGGTCGTCAGATTATAGTTGAAAACTATTTTAGGCATTAAAAAGAATAGGATTAAGAAAAATTTGAGTAAAGTAAAGGACGGATATAATAATTGAAGTCTATAAGAGGTGAATTATTATAGAATGGACTTACTTTTCTTTTTACACAGGTAGAGAATTTGGCTGTCGGGGATTTTGTATTTTGCGATTTCGTCTGGGTTGAGGATTTTTCCCGGTTTAATTTCTTCATAATCGAATATACACAGACGGTCTTTAAAGTCCAGAGGTGAGTATCCGCGGACATGGTCAAATATATCTGGGCGAGGTGCGCCATATTCAATAGTTTCCTTTTGGTCCATCATAAAGGGAACCATTAGGAGTAGTTCTCCCTCAGGAGATAGAATCCTTTCCAGTTCAGTAAGGGCTTTTCTATCATTCCGAACATGTTCAAGCACATGGAGACAGACAATACCCTCGAAACAACCATCTTTCAAGGGGAGGTTATGTATATCCGCTGTGAATCGAGGTTGGTTTATATTTTGTAAGGCAGAAGGAGAATAGTCTGTGGAGAAAAGGAATAAGTTTCCACTATTTTCTAATATTTTACGAAAGTGGTGTTCGGGTGCGAAATGCAAAATTTTTTTTATATTTTGATGTTCTTTGAGGAAGGATGGAGGTGTGCGTTGCAAAAAAAGGGTAAAAAATCGGTGTCTTTCGTGTCCTCTACATGCAGGACATTCCACTTGCGGGACTATAAACCATCCACAGTCTAAATATCGGAAACCATATCCTTTCCATCCACAACAGGGACACTCTACAACGGGAGGTAGGACCGCATTTTGTAATTTTCGTATTCCATTAAGGAAAAAAGTTTTTGAGGCGGTCCACATAGATTGAAACCCATGATGGGTATATCGCCATTTTAATATATGTAATATGTTGCTTATTAGGGAAATCATGTAATTTATTTTCATTTTAAATATTCCCATAATCTCCGATATGATTTGATTAGTATGATAACATAAATTATAATGTTTGTTTGGAATTTATGAACTTTAGGAGAAGGAATGTTCACTATGAAAAGTCAAAACCGTCGTGAGTTTATTAAGAACACATTAGTTTCATCAGGGATAGGAATGGGCGTTCTTCAAAATGCTGTGTTTGCCCAGCAGGCAGAAAAAGCAAAAGAAGAGGCGAAAAATGTATCTCCAAACGAGAAGGTGTATGTAGGATTAATCGGTTGTGGTGGTATCGGTAAGGTTGACCTGTCTACTTTCTTTTTAAACCCGGAAGTAGATTGTAGCGTGATTTGTGATATAGATGATGCCATGTTAGCAGAAGCGGAGAAGTTGGTCGAAGCACAGCGAGGACATAAACCCGATAAGGAAAAGGATTTTCGTAAAGTTATTGAGCGTAAGGATGTGGATGGGGTAATTGTTGCAACACCGGACCACTGGCACGCCTTACCAACGATTTATGCCTGTGATGCGGGTAAGGATGTGTATTGTGAGAAGCCGTTGGGCAAAGCGATAGACGAGGGACGGGCTATGCTTGAAGCGGCTAAGAAGAATAATCGTATTATTCAGATGGGCACACAATGGCGAAGTGGAAAGCATTATAAGGAAGCGGTCGATTTTTTGCATTCCGGTAAGTTAGGAAAAATTCGGCTGGTACGAGCCTGGGCATATCTGGATTGGGTTGGAGGTATTGGCAATCCGCCGGATGGAGACCCACCTGCAGGCGTGGACTACGACATGTGGTTGGGTCCGGCTCCGAAACGACCCTTTAATAAAAATCGGTTCCATTTTAATTTCCGCTGGTTCTGGGATTATGCGGGGGGGCTGATGACCGATTGGGGAGTGCATTTACTAAACATCTGTCTCTGGGGAATGGGTATGGAAATGCCGAAACGAGTCAGTTCTATGGGAGGTAAGTTTGTTGTAGAAGATAATTCAGAGACACCGGACACACAAATTGCTTTGTATGAATTTCCAACCTACAATCTTGTTTTTGAACAACAGATGTTGGGCGGAATCGGTCCAAATGGCAAACCTCACGGTATGCTTTTCTGTGGTTCTGAAGGGACACTGGTTATTGATGACGGTGGATGGGAGGTTATCCCCGAACCTAAAAAGAAAGGTCTGGAAAAAATTGTTGGAGAGCAGAGCAAAGATGGAAGACCGGAACATGTCCGCAATTTTCTTAATTGCATCAAAACACGCGAACAGCCTGTTGAAAATATCGAGGTAGCTCATTTTGTTTCTACAGTAGCTCATCTGGGGAATCTGGCGTTTTGCTCACAAGCCGAAGTCCATTGGGACCCCGTTGCGGAGAAAGTAACGAATAATCCGCAAGCGGATAAATTAGTTGGCTGTGAGTATCATAATGGCTGGAAACTACCTTATGGCAGAAGGGGATAGGCAATAACAGTTTTTCATATTTAGTTTGATTAAACTGTTGAGCGTTGTTTTTTTTGTTTTGATGGTGGAGCCGTTGAAGGAGTATCCGTTCCCTTTTTAAGTTGTTCGAGATATTCGCGCATTAATCGCCGGCCCCGAAACAGACGAGACATAACTGTTCCAATGGGGCATTTCATCACATCTGCAATTTCTTTATACGAATAATCTTGCAAATCGTACATAATTACGGCTATACGAAATTCCTGAGGTAAAGAATCCAGAGCCTTTCGCGCCGGTTCGTCCAGTAGCTCAAGTAAGTATTCATAATTATCCGGACGGGCCGTAACACCCGGGACCTGAGAATCCGGTGCAGAACTTCGTGCAGGTTCATTCCCTAACAAATCCACTTTCGTAGGTTCTTTTGATTTTTTGCGATATTCATTAATAAAAGTATTACGAAGTATTGTGAGAAGCCATGCTTTTAAGTTCGTTCCCTTTTCAAACTGTTCATGGAACCGAAACGCTTTTACCATTGTGCTTTGCGTTAAATCTTCCGCATCTTCCCGGTTCCGTGTAAGACGGAAAGCAACACTGAATACAAGGTCGATATATTTCACAACCTCCTGCTCGAATTCAGGGGAATATTTTGCTGTATTTTTGCCCTTCCTATTCAAAAAAGCCCCTTTCACAAACACAATATTTCATTATTTTTATTATCCTTCCTTCATAAGTTTACCAGTTTTAATATCCATTGGGCAAACTGCTAAAAATAATCGATATTTTATAATAGTTATTCTCAATGTGCCTTTACGATATGTTTTACAATATACTATTGCTTTCCTAAAAGTTAAGGTTAAGGAGTATATGATTTTAGATAAAATTGTTGAAGATAAAAAGAAAGAAGTTGAGATAAGAAAAAAAGCGAAAACTGTTACTGCAATATGTGAAGAAATAAATCTTGTTGAGAAACCGCGATGTTTTAGGTCTGCATTGGCAAAAGAGGGTCCTACACTTATTGCAGAAATTAAAAGACATTCTCCGTCGCGCGGGTCTATTTGGGAAGATTTGAAACCTTTTGAATTAGCAAAGCGATATCAAATTGCGGGCGCCTCTGCAATTTCGGTTCTGGCAGATGCAAAATATTTTCATGGAAATTTAAAAGATATTCAGGAGGCCCATGAATCGGTAGATATTCCTTGTTTATGTAAGGAATTTATTATTGATGAATATCAAATCTTTGAGTCACGGTGTTATAAAGCGGATACCCTTCTGTTAATTGTACGGATTTTGTCCGATATGCAGTTGAACACTTTTTTAAGTTTAAGCCGTGAATTGGGCATGGAGCCATTGGTAGAAGTACACAATGAGAATGAAGTAGAACAAGCAATCAATGCTGGAGCAAAGATTATTGGGATTAACAATCGTGACTTGGATACTCTTGAAGTAGATATAAACACGACTCTTCGTTTGAAAAAAATTATTCCTGAGGATTATATTGTAGTAAGTGAAAGTGGAATCAGTCACCCCCAAACAATCCAAAAGTTTTACGAAGCGGGTATCCAGGCTTTTTTAATTGGTGAATCTATATTATATAGCAGGAAACCCGAAGAGTTTATTCCCTGGCTATTAGGAAAAGGAAACGATGAAAGTTAAAATTTGTGGTATAACCAATAAAGACGATGCCCAGATGGTATGTGATGCGGGAGCAGACGCCATAGGAATTGTTATGGCTCCGGAAGCCCGAATACGCAATCGTTATGTTCCCTTCGAGGAAGCCATTGAGATATTAGAAGCAGTCCCTCCTTTTATTACCACCGTAGGTGTAATTGTAAATGAGCCGATGGAAAAATGGGTGCAATACCTGACCTATTTTGACCTGATACAAATGAGCGGTGAGGAAACACCAGAAGACATTCCGTTGGGGCAATCCATTATAAAATCTTTTGCAGTGGATGAACATTTTACACTGAAAGATATGCTCGCTTATAAAGTGCGGGGTTATTTGCTGGACGCGAAAATTGGGAAAGCCCATGGAGGGACAGGAGAAACTTGTAATTGGGAAAAAGCAAAAGAAGCAGTTGAAACAGGGAAACCAATTATCCTTGCCGGAGGATTAAATGTAGATAATGTTGTTGAGGCCATTCGAACTGTTCGCCCCTATGCGGTCGATGTATCCACAGGGGTAGAAGAATATCCAGGAAAGAAGGATGAATATCTTGTTAGAGAATTTATTCACAGAGCAAAAAACGCCCTATCCTGATGATAAGGGCAGATATGGTGAATTTGGTGGGCGATTTGTCCCTGAAACATTGTTTGTTGCCCTTGAAGAACTGGAACAGGTGTTCCGTTCCGCACGGGAGGATTCGGAATTTCAAAAGACATTTCAGTATTACGCCCATACTTATATTGGTAGGCCAACACCGTTATTCCATGCCAGAAGACTGAGCGAACACCTGGGAGGGGCTCAGATATATTTTAAAAGAGAAGACCTGGCTCATACAGGGGCCCATAAGATTAACAATGCACTGGGGCAGTGTCTCCTCACTCAGCGTATGGGAAAAATGCGTGTCATCGCCGAAACAGGAGCCGGTCAGCATGGGGTAGCGACGGCTACGGCATGTGCCTTATTAGGGTTGGAATGCTGTATCTACATGGGCACAGAAGATATGGAACGGCAACGATTGAATGTATTCCGCATGAAATTATTAGGTGCCCAAGTTATAGGGGTCGATTCAGGGAGCAAAACACTAAAAGATGCCATAAATGAAGCCCTCCGAGATTGGTCGCTCAATATAAAAAATACTCATTATGTTTTGGGAACAGTTCATGGTCCCCATCCTTTTCCATGGATATGTCGTGAATTCCAAAAAATTATTGGAATAGAAGCCCGAAAACAAATATTAGAACAGGCAAAAAGATTGCCGAATCTTTTGGTGGCTTGTGTGGGCGGGGGTAGCAATGCTATTGGTTTGTTTTACGAATTTTTAAAAGACAAAGATATTGAGATGGTGGGTGTCGAAGCAGGAGGAAAGTCGCTTGTGCCTGGCATGCATGCGGCCCGGTTTGCGGGGGGAAGTTTCGGAATGCTCCACGGATCTCAAAGTTATGTTTTACAGGATGAGTTTGGACAAATCGGAAACACTCATAGTGTTTCCGCAGGATTGGATTATGCCAGTGTCGGGCCGGAGCATGCCTGGTTATACAAATCGGGTAGAGTCAAATATACTTATGCAATGGATGACGAGGCCCTGGAAGCATTCCAGTTATGCGCACGATTGGAAGGTATAATCCCGGCGCTGGAAAGTTCCCACGCCATTGCGTATGTAATAAAAGAAGCCCCGCAAAGAAATTCAGACCAGATTATTCTTGTAAATCTCTCCGGTCGGGGAGATAAAGATGTAGAACATGCCTCAAAATTTATAGAACTGGAAGTCTAATACTATGAATAGAATCGAAAAAAAATTTGAAGAGTTAAGGCAGAAAAGAGAGAAAGCCTTTGTTGCATATATTACTGCGGGGCATCCTTCACCAGATTATTTTGAAGACATTATGCTTGCTTTAGATGAAGCCGGTGTAGATATTGTTGAGGTCGGGATTCCTTTTTCTGACCCTGTTGGAGATGGTCCCGTAATTCAGGAGGCGTCATATCGTTCGTTGCAATGTGGAACGAACCCCACCAAAGTCTTAAACTGGGTATCCAATATCCGAAAGAAAACTGAAATACCAATACTGCTGTTTACCTATTTTAATCCTATTCTGGCGCAGGGAATTCCTTCCTTTTTGAAAACATCAGCACAGTCCGGGGCAGATGGTATCCTTTGCGTAGATTTACCCGTAGAAGAAGCGGGTACCTACAAATTGGAGGCAGAAAAAAACGGACTTGCTACGGTTTTCCTGATTGCACCGAATACTCCGGAGGAACGAATTAAACTTATTACCCAAAAAAGTTCCGGATTTGTGTATTATGTTTCACGGTTAGGCGTGACAGGCGAAAAGGATACGATTGCGAACGACTTGGCAATTTCTGTCGATCGCATAAAGAAATATACCCAATTACCTGTTCTGGTCGGTTTTGGCATATCTCGTCCAGAACATGCGACCTTTGTGGCTACGGTTTCTGATGGAGTTATTGTGGGTTCTGCGTTTGTGAGAGATTTAAATGAACATGCAGGCAGTTCTCAATGGACAACTCATTTCATCCAGTATGTAAAGTCATTGGTTGATGCTACAAAAAAAGTAAAGGTTTCTACTGAATAAATGCAGTCCTCCCCCTATTTTGAAATGGCGGAAAATCGGTTTGACATATATTCGAAAATAGGTGCAGGGAATTATGGCTGTTGGGGAAGTGATGAGCAAAAAAATCCTTGTTATTACCTGAAGTCCGGTCATCCAATAAAACAAGATGTCTGGCATTTAATAGGAAACGACCGTATTTCTGCAACGGCTCATGCAAAAGGATATGTGCAGATATATGCGTGGGACAGAGGTCCACAAGTATTGAACCGGCACGAGCCTGAAAAATCCATGAGAGCAGGAGGATATACCTGGATATTTTCAGAGGGACATCAAATTACTACCTTAATGGATAACGATACTCTTCCCAATCGATTTGAGGTAATTTGGGGTTGTGGATATATTCGAAAGATAGTCTGCGATACTTATCTTTATGTCGATGAAAAAATTTCTGCCCCCGTCGGAAAGGACCCTGTACTCATCCACGAATTGAAAATAAAAAACAACTCGGACCAAGTTCAAAAATTGAGGATTATACCGATATGGGAGCCAAACTGGTTTCCCATGGACCCCGGGCTTATTATGACCCCTCCGTATGATAAATTCTGGAATATGCTCCGAAAGAGAAGAGGGGAAAAAATTCAAAAGTCTGCCGAGATTTATGTGGACCCCGATACACTCATAATTCAATATCTCCCTAAAAAGCAGATGAAGAATAAAAGTTCGTGGCGGGTATATCCTGTGGATTGTTTCTTCATGACCTCCTTAAATCCAAAAAAACCCGATGGTGCTTTTGCCAATAAAAATAATCTTATTACCTATCTAAAACTGGATATAAAGCATACTGAAAAATTCTTTTCTGAAAAGCATACTTCAAGTAATAACTGTAATCTGTTTTGTTTTCTAGAAGAGCGAGACTTGCCTGAAGAGGGAGAAATTGATCTCAAATATTTAATAGGTTATGGGGAAAGAGAGAAAATACCTGAGTACAGAACAAAATACTCCACCACCGGAAGCAACACAAATAACAAAAAACAAATCTGTATGGATATTCCTGGTATAAACTTTCCTGTTGACAGAGAATTGCAGTGGCACTCCTATTATCTTCAAGCCGGATGCGTATATTCAGAATATTTCGATCGTTATTTTGTGGACCAGGGTTCCGCTTATGGATTTATTCATGGAGCCTCCGGTGCTCCACGAGATTGGGCCTTTTTTATCGTTCCTTTAATCTATTTGCGTCCCGACCTTGCTCGGGAAATGCTCCTATTCTTGTGTCAGTTGCAGGACCAAAAGACAGGGAAACTTCCCTATGCTCTGGTTGGAAATGGGAAAACAACGGGAGCCGGTGTACATTCGTGGAGTTCGGACTTAGATTTGTTTCTCCTCTGGTCCTTTTCAGAATATTTGGGTACAACTTTTGATACTTCAATACTTCATGAAAAAATTCCATTTCGCAATGCCAATTCCCTCCAAACAGCGAATGTGTTGACACACATTGAGACGGCATTTTATCACCTTATAAAAAAGGTAGGTGTCGGTAAACATGGGTTAATTCGAAGCGGGACAGGCGATTGGAACGATGTGTTTCTTGCGTTTTCACCCTATCCACCGATAACCATGTTAAAAGGAGAGTCAGTATTCAACTCCGCGATGGCTGTGCTTGTCCTGCCAGAAATTGCAAAGTGGATAGAGGCATTCAATCCTCAGTTATCAAAAGATATGAACGAGTTTGCACATGCCCAACGGCAAGCCCTCGCTCGATTATGGAACGGGAAATGGTTTCCACGAGGTTATTTCGGTATTGGAGATAGGAAATTAGGGGATAATCATTTGTTTTTAGATGTCCAGCCGTTTGCAATCCTCGCCGATTTGATTGGTGAAGAAGAACAAAAAGGACTACTAAAAGCCATAAAAGAGAAATGTGTAGATACACAACCCTTTGGGGCTACCTGCCTTGTCCCTCCAATGAAAGGAAGATTTTTAGAACCCGGCTCGGATACAAACGGGGGTTCCTGGTTTGCAATAAATGCATGGCTAATCTGGGCATGGTCAAAACACAATCCGAAAGAAACATGGAATTTTTTATTAAAAAATACTCTCTTCGCCCATGCAGAAATATATCCCAATATCTGGTATGGAATCTGGTCAGGACCGGATGCCTACAATTCTGCAGAACATCCGCGAGCGGGGGAGACCTTTTGCCTCAACTTCACTCCCATGACTCAATTTCCTATCATGAACATGAATTGCCATGCAGGGCTCCTTTTTTCAATTCTAAAATTGGCCGGGCTTTGTCCAAGGAATAAAGCGTTATTTATCGACCCCAAAATTCCATTCGAAAAGTTTAAATTGCAGACACCACTTATTTCATATAGTTACCAACCGGGAAAAATAGAAATTCACCATACCCCCATTTGTTCCGGAGAAATAACCCTTTGTATAAAATTAAACCAAACCATTCTTTCTTCGACCGAACAACTTAAATCCTATCTAAACGGAACAATCCTCTCTAATTTTAGCATTAACAATGATGGCTTTTTTACCCTCACAACAGAAGCACAAAAAAATACCCCTATTTCATTATTAATAACTATTTAATTATAAAAATTCTGTAAAAGACAAAGAAAGTAAAAAAACTTTTTTATCAGAAATATAGCAAGTAAGTTCTGTTTCAAGCAGGCAATAAGTCAAGAGGTGGAATTCTGCCCCAAACTTTTTCGATGGTGAAGCCCTCCGCATAAAGGACACCGGCCTGTAGCCCACGGAATTTTGCCATAGTTTCTATCATCGCAAAGGGGTCTGTAATGTGATGTCCTTTTAGCCATTTATATTGACTTTCATGACAGGCAAGCATGGCTTTTTTCGTTTCAAAATAATCGGTTATATCAATATAAAACTCGGGTTGTGATTTAAGACCTAAGAGGGTATCCATATAATAAATCGGTGTAATTTTTTCATGAGCTGGATACGCTGTTTTATAGTTGGGTAATGTTGCTGAAAATGCGGAATCGAATACTAATTGTTGTGTGACGATATGGTCTGTCATATAATCCTGTGGATTATGAGTGATAATCAAATCCGGACGCGTTTGTCGAACAATATCGGTCACTTTTGAACGCATTTCTTGAGTAAATAAAACCCCTAAATCATCACAAACAGGACCTAACACCTCTGCATTAATAAGTGCACCGGCTTTTTGGGCCTCATTGTCTCGAATTTCGGCTAACTGCTCCATCGGTATATCTTTACCGCCCATGTTCCCGTTACAGAGGTGAGCCATATATACCTTATGTCCCATTTTTACATATTTTGCTAATGTCCCACCGCAGAGAATTTCCAAATCGTCCGGATGGGCTCCTACCGCTAAAATATTCATCTATTCCCTCCTTTTCTTAATTACATTCCGGAATGAGAGGTCCTGCCAGTTCCTTCAAAAAAAATAGATTGCCCGGTAAAGTCGGTATGAAACTACTGGGCACCCATATATCAGGTCCGTATCTCAAAGTAACCCAGAGACTCATCCCCTGCCACATCATCCCTCTGCCTAAGGTTCCGTCCGCACCACCAATAATCTTGTCTGCTTTCAGGAATATACCCGGACCTATTGTATTCGCAAAACAAGGGACCAATGTCGTTCTACTTTTGAAACTGGTAATCGCATTTTGTTCAATCGTAAGAGGATGCAATTTTGCACCGAGTCGATACTCCTGTTTTTTCCATTCCTCAACCGTTTTAAATTCTTCTGCGAAATGAGGCTCCCAAAAAGCAATATGGAAAACTCTACCTATCCCAAACACAAGAATAAGTTTCGCCCCTTTGTCTTTTAACTCAAAAATTTTCTCCGGATACTTTGGCAAAAGTATTTTCGTAGCAAAAAATCGCTGTTTTTCCGGAATCGTCAATTTCCCCAGCGGTCCATAAAAAGCATCTTCCATCGCACTCTGAAAGGCCCCCGGAGCCTTCGGAGGCAGTGTGTTCCCATCCTTATCGCTCCATTCATCCATATTAAAACCCCAAACATGCTTACAATCCACACCCCACTCTTGAAGAAAATACACCACCCATTTATACATGCCCATCGGACCCACAGGCAGGATAAGAATCACTTCTTTCCCTTCTTCTTTCCCGGCACATATCTCATAGGCGATTTTGTGCCCTATCTTCACATTAAACTCTTCCAGCGTCTCGCACAAGACAGGCTCAAAATCTTTATTCCACCATCGTTGCCGTTCCAACACCTTCGACGGAGGATTCGCACAGCATTTTTCAATCTTTTTCAAATCCCAACCTTTTGGAAAAAAATTTTCAAGCAGCGAACCTTTCAGCGTATCCAGCAAATCCATAAATGACTCCTTTCCGTAAAATTTGTTGTTCAAAATTTAGTTTAAAATCTACTTAATAAAGTAAAACCTTCCCTTAGTCCATTTCAAGTTTGAAAATATACCTCACCTCTACAAGTTCTAATTTTTATAAAACCTACAAAAGGCAAAGTTTCTCCTTTGGAAAAGATATAAGAAACTATATCTATTTGTTGCCTATACCTCGGATTTGTATTTCGTAATTTTAGAAAGCATATTGAACACTTTTTATGTAAAACTGATATAATGAAAAATACCTTTTTAATAAAAACTTTGTATACAAGGAGAGAAAAATATGATGAGCAACAAAAAAGAAAAAAAGTGGATTACCGATTGGTGGCCCAAACGATTAAATTTAAAACCTCTTAGACAAAACGCCCCCAATTCAACTCCATATGGTCCGGATTTCAACTATGCAAAAGAATTTGAAAGCCTGAATATTTCCGAGCTTAAAAAAGACTTAAAAGAATTAATGACAAAATCTCAGGACTGGTGGCCTGCGGATTTCGGCCACTATGGACCTTTATTTATTCGTATGGCATGGCATAGTGCAGGAAGTTATAGAATTTATGACGGTAGAGGTGGAGCAAGAACAGGTGATATGCGTTTTGCACCAAGAATTGATTGGCCCGATAACATGAATCTTGACAAAGCCATCCGACTTTTATGGCCTATTAAACAAAAATACGGCAAAAAAATTTCATGGGCTGACCTCATTATCCTTGCGGGGAATGTAGCATTTGAATCTATGGGATTCAAGACATTAGGTTTTGGTGGAGGTAGAGAAGATACATGGGAACCCGACGAAGGAGTAGATTGGGGACCCGAACAGGAAATGGTCGCCGGTAGCAAAGAAAGGTACAAAGAAGGAGAACTTGAAAGACCTTTTGCCGCTACGGAAATGGGGCTAATTTATGTGAATCCCGCCGGACCGGATGGGAATCCGGACCCCATAGGTTCTGCAAAGCAAATAAGAACTGCATTTAGAAGAATGGGAATGAATGACGAAGAAACAGTGGCTTTAATTGCCGGAGGGCATAGTTTCGGCAAATGCCATGGAGCATGCCCGGAAAGTCATGTGGGCCCAGATCCCGACTCTTCTCCTGTGGAACAACAAGGCCTCGGATGGAAAAGTAACTATAAAAGTGGAAAAGGTCCGGATACTTTTACCTCCGGTTTCGAATTAGCATGGACACCTACACCCACCCAATTTAGTATGAGTTATTTTCAACTCCTTTTTGCATACGAATGGGAACTTACAAAAAGCCCCGCGGGAAAACCTCAGTGGGTAGCAAAAGAGGCCCCTCCCATCATACCCGATGCTTTTGATAGCAATAAAAAACACCCTCCCATGATGCTAACTGCAGACCTTGCTCTGAGATACGACCCGGAATACGCAAAAATTGCAAAGCGGTTTTTGGAAAACCCAGGCGAATTTGAAAAAGCATTTACTAAAGCATGGTTTAAACTTACCCATAGAGATATGGGACCCATAGAATGCTATTACGGTTCAGAAGTTCCTAAAGAAGTTTTTCTGTGGCAAGAACCTTTATCCAAGAGGGATTTTGAAATTATAGACGAATCCGATGTGAAAATACTCAAAGAGAAAATTCTTCTTTCGGGGATAGACATCTCAAAACTCGTATACACTGCATGGTCATCTGCATCTACCTATAGGGATTCCGATAGAAAAGGTGGGGCAAATGGAGCCCGTATCCGATTAAAACCTTTCTCCGAGTGGGAAATAAATCACCCGGATGACTTAAAACAAATAATATCTGTTTATGAAAAGATTCAACAAGAGTTTAATAACAGCCAGAAAAATGGGAAAAGAGTCTCCATAGCGGATCTGATTGTTCTCGGAGGATGCGTTGGCATAGAAGAATCGGTCAAGAAAGCAGGTCTTGATCTCACAGTTCCATTTACCCCAGGTAGATTAGATGCCTTACAAGAACAAATTGATATTGTTTTTTGGTCCGAGATTCAACCCATTGCTGATGGATTTAGAAATTATATTAAAGATAACCTCAAACAAAAAGCAGAATACTACCTTGTGGATAAAGCACAACTCCTACGACTCACAGTCCCGGAAATGGTGGCACTTTATGGCGGACTTAGAGTCTTAGGCATTAATTATAAGTATACTAATTACGGCGTATTTGCAGAGAACCCGGCTACCCTAACAAATGATTTCTTCGTAAATCTATTAGACATGGGAATAGAATGGAAACCTATAGATAGTGATTCTTATCTTTTCAATGGATATGACCGAAAAACAGGCTTGGTTAAATGGACGGCCACAAGGGTAGATTTGATTTTCGGACATCATAGTGAACTAAGAGCAGTTTGTGAAACATATGGAGCAAATGATGGGAAGGAAATATTTATTCACGACTTTATTAAAGTTTGGGATAAGTGCATGAATTTAGACCGTTTTGACATGAAAAAGTAGGAACATCAAAAATTTACATAAAAAAGCCGAGTGACTATTATACCATTTTTCACTACTAAAACCTGATTGGGTTAATAAGATAGCTACCGGTTTCAACGGAGAAAAAGAAAGAAAACAGTCCGAATGAGGAGTGCTCAAAGAGCAAAGGTTCGTATCTTCCGTGGTCAACAATGGAAAAAGGAAGCGTTTTGAAAGAAAACCCCTCAGGGAACTAATATGGGTATATTTCGGTACCAACTAAGAAGTGTAGACAACATCAGAAAGAAATAAAAGAGAGACCCTGGAGGGGGCTAATATCGGTAGATTTCAGTGTCAACTGGGGGAATGATAGGAATAATGAAGCACAACCCCGCAGGGGTGAATAGATTAATGGATGGAGCCGATATTTTCCCAAAATAAATAAGAAGCGAATTTCTTATATCTCTGAAATGGATACAACCTTTCAGGGATGATATTTTTCTCTGTCCCCTTTGTTACTGACAGATGAAAAAAGATGATAGCAACCAATCCCGACTGGGTTGAATAGAACAACAAATAGACAACCTCTCCCGTGGCAAACAAGTTAAAAAACGGCTTATAGTTTTTCTATTCATTCAACCCTTTCAGAGTCGATTTATTCAATTCTTCCATGTCCACAAGGTTAAGCAAAAAGACAAGAGAACAGAGACTTAGGGATTGAGAGATTTGGAGATTTTAGATTTTGAGAGAGGAAGAGATTTTATCTCTTTGATAACTCCGTGATTAAGTTTTTTTACCCACGAGGGGGGAGGGAGAAACGAGGAGAAATACTCGGAGGAGTAGAATAAAGTCTTAGGAAATTTAGTGTGTTTGACTGTGATTGGGGATAACTATCGGTTCAAGGAATTTACTGTGAGTAAGTAGTGAGAAGATTATTTGTCGGGTCTTTCCAGCAAAAAAATTTTTACATGTTATTTATATGGAGCGAACGCAACCGGGACAGTTGCGTCACTTTTGTGGCAACCGGGAAGGTTATCTTACATTTTTATGCAGGGGAAAGATAGAAAAGGGGGGAAGGTCGGAGGGGTCGCACGGTTCAGACGAATAGAACGAATAGGACGAATCGGACGGGAGGGAAGCGGATTGATTGTAGTCGTGGTGGATGGGAGGAGTAGAATGCCCGTCCGGCAGGACTTTCTGATAGTTTCGTTGGTTAAGGGGAAAGTCGGGTTTT
>CAKZKR010000077.1 GCA_937124615.1 uncultured bacterium | reverse complement strand
TTTACTCCTTTCTCATTCAAATACCTTTCCAATTGAGCAGGATAGGCTTTTTCCCAACATTTAATATGGTAATCGTATGTTGTAGATTCACCTAAACAAACTATCCAAATTTCTCCATCTTTCTTCTCTTCTAATTCTTCACCTCTAAACCCATATGAATTATGTTTATTACAATCTTTCTCATAACCGGGAGATAGGGTATAACCGGTATAAGGATGAGGACTTAATCTTGATTTGCTCTTGTCTCTCTGAAACCTTTTTACAAGTTGTCGTAAGGATGCGTATTGGGTAAGAAACTCCTCATCAGCAAAATAATGGATGTAAACATCAACTATAATCTCTAATATAATAAACCCTATTAGGAACAAAATGGTACTTATCAAAAATATTTTTATTTTCTTTCTCATTTTTCAAAAAAATCTATTCATTTGTATTAACCATGTTCATCTGCCATGAAAACTCTCTAATCATCCTTTTTCTAAATTAACCCTCATCGCAATTTATCTCTTACTTACAATTTGATTGTTAATCAAAAAATCGCCAATCAATTCCGCTTTCACCTTCGCCCCTTCTTCTGAATTATGAACCATATCTTTGAACAAATCAGGGGATTCCACAGGGAAAACCGTTGGCAAATCAAATAGGGGAATATTTAGCTTTTTACTAACATTTCCTAATACTGTATTCATTTCATCAATACCACCTATCAACACCTTCTTAAATATTTCTTCTGCGTCTGGATGAAATGTAAAAAAAACATTACTTTGACTTGATTTGTTATACATATACTTTACCAATACCGGTTTTACTTCTTTTGACCCAGCGAGAAGAACTAAGTTGGATATATTGTTTTCAAACCATATAGGTGAATTTAAAGAAAGAATTTCTTCTGGAGAAATCTTTTTAAAAATCCCCGAGGGATAAGTATTTTTTGAAAGTTGAATTATAAATTCTTTTATGAGGTTTTCAGGGCTGTAGTGCAAAAGAAAAAGATCTCCATGGGGTATTGCTATCCCGTATTTAACAAGAATAATTCGTAAAAACGAACTTTCCTCCCAAAACGGATAATTCAATGCCCCCGAAATTCCCTGGCGTGCACTAAATATGTCTCTTTCCAGGAGTTTGCTTTTCACGGGATAAACAAAACGAGTCTGTCCTATATCATTTAACCCACCATAGTAAATTATAATATCCACCGGAAATTTAGAAATACGAAACATAAAATCTAACAATATCTCAAAACTGGTCCAGCCATCTACACCCGCATTAATTACCTTAACTTTTACTCCTTTCTCATTCAAATACCTTTCCAATTGAGCAGGATAGGCTTTTTCCCAATCCTCTATATCAGAATCATAAGTAGTTGATTCCCCTACGCAAACAATCCAGACTTCACCTTCTTTTTTCTCTCCCAATTCGTCTCCCCTAAATCCATAAATATTGTGTTTATTCATTCCTTTTCTATAGTTAGGTGTAGGAATATAACCGACAATTGGGTGAATTGTGATTTTGAAATGTCCCTTATTTTCTTGGAGTCGTTTTATAATTTGCTTTGTTGAGGCATAATGTCCAAACTTTTCTTCATCTAAGAAATGTATATAAATATTAGCACCTATTTCTAAAGATAAAAAACCGATTAAGAAAATAACTACCCAAACACAAAGGAAACGGACAAATCTATTCATATAAAAACCTTAACAATATCTAAAAAGAGAGCAACATCTGCCAGATGAATGTGTATCCATGTGACTCAACCATATTCCAGATTTGCTCCACGAGAAATTCATCGCCTTTTATCTCTGGGATTTCTTTCCTTTTTTCTTCCCACGGTAGACAAACTCCCGCAGGGGGATAGCAGGATAACCATAAAGGTTTTTCCGATTGGCTGGCATTCATGAACCGACTATCCGTTCTACCAAATAAAAAATCGTCAATTCCTGTCCATGTAGGTCCGTCATATATACCATATTCTCTTGTTGCTTCTGTAAATGCCTGAACATTCTCAATTTTTGCATCATTTTGAATGATTGCACTCGCGTCCATAATATACCCACCTTCTTTTGCAAGAAGTTTTATCAACTTTTTACATTGTTCGCGAACCACCTTCGGAGCCCCCACCGCAAGAGTAGCATTAGATAATCCACCACTTAAACAAAATTTTTCTCCTAAAACTTTTTGTGCTTTTTCCGGAGAACTACGGTCAACATGAAATACGATACTTTTTTCGGACAATTCCGCAAAACTTTCTAAATGTTCATCCCAGTTCCCTTCCGCATAAAATAATACCTGATGTCGGTCTCGCCAGAGTTCTTCTATAATCGGTTTCAATGTAGCCCAGTAAAATTGATGAAATTGTTCTCGGGTTACAAATGGTGTGCAACCCCGATGCATCCAGAAGCCAATCGGCACCAATTTCTCTGGGTCTGCCGTTGTTTTAGCCACATGATAAAGATGAGGCATCAGTGCCTCACAGGCTTTTAAGACTTTATTCGGCTGAATGAGCAAATCCATAGTCAATCCAATATATCCCCGCAACTTATCTGCAATAATATCTAAAGGTGCTTTAAAAATGCCTGCAATGGCTGAAACCGTTCCACATTCTGTTTTTAGCCGTTCTATTTGGGGTCCGAAGGCATAGAAATAGTCATACATGGCCATCGCCGTCTTTATCAACGCCTGATATGCTCTCACTTTTGCTGGTTTCCCCGGTTCTACAACTTCTGTAGAAACACGTGGCAACCATTTCTCATATAAAAAGCCTGTTGGGTCTGATATTAATTCATCATATTCATTTTCCTTCATAAAAGCCTGGTCTTCCGGCGGTTCTTTGTATTGAAAACCTGTATTAGGGTCAAGGTCTACTCCCGGAATACTGTAATATCTTAATCCCATTGACTGTGCCAATCCTGTCCACACATAAACCATATTGGGAACGACCGCGTCCCAATCAAAGTCTTTAACTGTCTGACAAACCGCCTCAAATGCTATCCGATAATCATGAGTTACTTGTTGACAGGTAAACCCGCTATATCTCGCGGTAAATTCTGCTACAAAGGGTCGGATAGGTACACAATCCGGTTTTTCATTTCTTAAGGCGGTTACATATCTTTTAAGACAATTCTGGTAACGATTTTCCATCGCATTCATTTTTCATCTCCTTGAAACAGTAAACAATATTTTACATTTTTATTAGGTTATCGATTTATTTATCCCATTTGCAAAAAAAGAAGAGACACGAGGATTCGCGTCTCTTCCTTGGAACAACCAATTTGAATGGATTTTACTTTTCAGGATAAACCTGTATATTTATATTCTTGAATGAGAGGTCTGTGGTCGGGTCATGTCCCTGCAAATGTATTGTTCCTGCTAAAGGAGCATATCCATTTTTTCCATCTCCTTCAGGATGGACAGGACGTACATCATACAAATCACTCACAAGATACCCATTAATCCATACAGCCATATGGTTACCATCACATACAATCGTTTTTGTAAACCACTCTTTGTCATTTGACACTACCTTGCGTGTCTCTTGAACCCCATAAATACCTCCTGTCCCAAAATCAACAGGCTTTGTTCTATCGTTGCTAAGCCACGCATTTTTCAATTGTGATTCATAACCCTTCCAGAAGACACCTTTCGGACCCCGGAAAAATACACCACTATTCAACGCCTTGCCATTTACAAAAATATCCAACTGTAAAAGAAAATCTTTGTATAAATCTGCCGTTTCAATTTGCCCATTTCCATCTTTAATATTCAACGCCCCATCAACAACAGAAAAAACGGACTTATGGTCAGGGATAATATTCCAACCTGTAAGGTCAACGCCGTTAAACAATAATTTTAATTGTACAGGTTTTAATTTAATAGACTGAACTTCAACCTTTGCAGGTCTTTTTTTATCATGATACTTATGATAAAGGATACCGATGTGTCCTTTTGCATTAGAGATATTTAATCCTTCCACAGGATTTCCATTGACCGAAGCAGATACCACATTCCCCACTGCCCTAACAGACACATCATACTCACCCCCTGCTTGTAATGTAATAGCACCGCCACCATTTTCTGAATAATGCCCTTCTAACGGAACACGAACAGCCAGACCGGCCGTTCCATCACCCGAAACTTTTACCTTTGCAGACAATTCAAAGTCTGTGAATGGGCAGGTCGTAGCCAGCCATCCGCCACTACCTTTCGTTGCAGTTAGAATACCGTTTTGTACACTCCAGTCCACATCTCCAAACTGTACCCAGCCATAAAGGGACTCACCGTCAAATAAGTTTATCCATTGTCCTTCTGCCACATCCTGAGCTAAGGCAGAAAAGCCACCAACCATAAGCAGAGTTGCTAAAAAAAGAACTTTAACAGTACGCATAATTTCTCCTCCAAAAAGGGGTTATATTTATTCTTTAACAAAAGGGGATTTGAATATCACAGTCCATATCGTAGCACAACTACTAAGAAAAAATAAATTTACATAATCATACCACGACTAAAATTCTTTATAAATAGAATGATAAGCTGCATAATTCCCCAATACCTTTTTCACATAATTTCGTGTCTCCGTAAAAGGAATATCTTCTATAAATGCTTCCAAATTATTCTTATTTTTATTCTTCCACTGGTCCACTCTTCCCGGCCCTGCATTATACCCTGCTATTGCATACACAATATTTCCCTGAAATCTATCCAATAAATATCGGAAATAAGCAGTTCCTACAGCGATATTGTATTCTGGATATTTCCACAACAAAGGGTCTATCCCTTTTATTCTATTGTCTTTTTTTACGATCCATTCAGCCGTGCTGGGTAGAACTTGAAGAAGCCCTTTCGCATCTGAAACGGAAACTACCGAAGTGCGATAGGAACTTTCTTGTTTCATAATAGCCCATACAAGATAGGGGTCAATATTCATTTTTTTTGTCCAATAAACAACAGACTTGTAATAAGGAAGTGGAAATAAAATCTGATTTTTATTATGTTCCTGAATATCTGCAAATCCCCCGGAAGTGGACGAATAAATATAGTCCCAAACAACCTGTGACAAACCTGCATGCGAAAGCAAAGCCAAAACATTTTCTTCTTTTTTCCCTTGGCGAAATTGCTCACAGATAAAGTATGCTATCCATTCCTTCTCATCCGTTCCTAACTGGCTAAAATGAAACAACCACTTCAATTCAGTATCTTTTTCCACCCGTTCCATAATTCTGTTTACATCATTAGATAATAATTCTTTTCTTGGCAGTTTCGAAACAGGAATATGTTTAAATGGGACCACCTTAACATTCAAACCGCTAATATGAATTTCTTTCACTATTTTATCCGCAGAAAGATGGACATAATAATCCCCAATATTTCCATGTAATGCTTTTTGATAGTACTCCTTCGCTTTTGTCTTCTCCCCTTTTTTTTCAGCAATAGAAGCCAATAGATATAGCGTCCGAGAATAGTATGAGGATTGAGGGTACTCCTTTTCTATTTTTTCAAAATATCTTTGAGCATTATCAAATTCCCCCTTGTTATAAAACCAGAACCCTGATAAAAATAATGCATCTGAAACCCTTTTATGTTGTGGAAAATGTTCCGTTAATAGTTGATAATACAAAATTATATACTCTTCGTTTTTACTTTTCTCTGCTTTCTGTCCAGCCCAATATAAGTATTCCCCCACATCAAAGTTTATAGGAAAATCATAATTCATTAAATCAAACATCGAATTTGCAAGACGATACTTGCCTGATAAAACAGCACACCGCAGAGCATACTCATATAATAAAGATATATATTCTATCTGCTTATTCTGATTCACCTGTGAAATAAAACCCTTTCCCATATCCTCAAATATTCTCCATTTATCAATCGCATTCGAAGGACCAACATAAGTCAAAAATTCAAAACTTACTTTGTTATATAAGAGAAACCATGCTTCTGAAAGATAGCCACCTTTGAGCAAATAGCGTATAGCATATACCTTGTCCTCATCCCTTGAGGAAAGGCACAAACTTAACAAAGCATTTTTTCGATACAGGTTATAACCCCCATAATTTATAACCTTTTGCAAACAAACCGAACCTTCCTGCTGAAACTTATCGGTATTAATAAAAAATATCCCTACATCCGTTAAATAGGAAACAAGCCACCATGGAACAAAAGAGACGCTATATATCTGTCGATAATAATCAGATGCTATCGTACATCTCCCTTGTTTTTCATAAAGTTTTGCAAGATGAAAAACCACAGGCAATCTCCATGCTTGATTTTCTTCTCCCTTTGATACAAGTTCCTCAAGGATTTGAACCCCTTCACTCGTTTCACCCAGAGCATCTTTACACTGTGCGATTCGCAGATTTACAAAAGGGCTGACATACGGTTCAATATCCTTTATACTCACAAAATAGGTCAACGCTAATTTATAATCCCCTTTTTCCTGAGCAAAAACACCTCTTCTAAAATTTTCAAGCAAATCCTCATCCGTCCCTCGAACTGCTATGCAAAGAAATAACAATCCCGATAAAAACCCAAATATATAAACCTTCTTCCAATCCATTGTAAACTTTTTATTAAAAATTGATCTTAACTATAGCACTCGTATCAAGGAACCCGAACCACCTTGCCCATTTTGGCGGATTTCCATGCAGATTCTGTTACTTCCATTGTCCTGAGACCACACTCAGGCGGAACCTCCGGTTTTTCTTTCCCCAGAATACTCATAATAAAATTACGGTCTGGGTCATTAGTTGCTTTAGGCAATTTTACTTTTACAGGTTTACCCAATTCATCCTGTTGAAAAACACCAATACCCTGTCTAAGGAACAGAGCCCCTTTGCTTCCCACAATCGTATGGTCCTCATACCAACCAGGAGCATTCCCGATTACAGATAAATTTCCTAAAGCACCATTTTCAAACTTTAAGGTCAAAGCAGAATTAATATCCACAGGCACATCAAACTTGTCTATCTTGGCAAATACCTCCCGTACTTTCATCCCCGTCATCCACATCATAATATCTATAAAATGACTTCCGGAATCATTTAACTGCCCACCGCCAGAGAGTTTTAGCACCTGTCTCCATGTATTCCGAGTTAACCTAAGCCATTCCTGCGATAACAACGCTTGAACAAACTGCACTTCTCCGATAGCACCCTTCTGTATTTGTTCCCGCATATAACGGAAAGGGGGTTCAAAATGTCGCTGATAAGAAATCATTAAAATTTTACTCACCTTCTTCGCTTTTTGTATCACCTCTTTCGCATGAGTAATGGAGCAAACCATCGGCTTTTCCGTGAGCACATGCAAACCTGAATTCAAAGAATACATAATTTGTTCATAATGCAATGTATGAGGACTTAATACTACAACCGCATCCAGGTTTTCCTTTTTTACCATATCTTTGTAACTCGAATACACAGGGAGGCTCTTTGAATCAGGACAATGGTTATAAAACCTTTCCAGAGATACAGAACTTGGCTCGTTCAATGCCACTACTTCTACTTGTTTGATTGCTGAAAAACGATTGTAGTGCAAAATGGCTATTCCACCTGCACCAATAAAACCTACTCGAATTTTTTTGGCCATAATTTTTCCCCAGATTCTACAAAATTTAATGATTTAGAAAAGTATATACAAAAAAACAACAAATTTAAAACTTTATCGCTCTTACAATGCCCTTTTTAATAAGCCATTCGTAGGTCTGTCCTACAGCATAAATAGAACCGGTAACCAGTATTTTTTGTCCTTGTTCTGCTTTTTCCCAACCATAGGTTAACGCCGAATAAAAATCTTGCTCCATATAAAAAGGAAAACCCATTTGTGAAACAATTCCCTTTATTCTTTCCAACGGCATGGCTCTTTTTCCATAAAATTGAGTTATTATAAACTCGTTTGCATAAGGAGCAAGTATCCTGACAATACCCTCTACATCTTTATCATCCGCAATAGCAAACACTACACTTACCTTCTCATCAAGATTTTCTACCAGTCTTTTCATTCCATCTGGATTATGAGCCGAATCCAACAAAAACCAGGGAGATTCTGATACCAGATCAAATCGGCCCGGCCAACGAACATTAGCAAGACCCTTAATAACAGCATCCTCTGTGATAGGAATTCCCTTCTTAACAAGCCAATCCACTACTGCTATTGCTACACCCGCATTTTCACATTGGTATTTAGCAACCAATCCTGAACGAGCACCTTGTATTTTTCGAACAGGACTTTGATATGTAAGCTTTGCTCCTCCATTCATTTTTTCCCAACAGATATGAAAATCATTTCCTATTTGCCACAATGGAGCACACAAATCCTTCGCCCTTCCCCGAAATACATCTACAACCACTTGTTTTTTTTCTCCCACAACTACAGGAATACCTTCTTTTATTATCCCTGCTTTTTCCCATGCAATCTTTTCCAATGTATCACCTAAATATTGTGTGTGTTCCAGACCAATATTCGTAATAGCACAAACCTCAGGTTTGATTACATTCGTTGAATCCAACCGTCCACCCATCCCAACTTCAACTACGGACCACTCTACTTTTTGCAAAGCAAACCAATGAAACGCAATTGCCGTACAGAATTCAAAAAAAGTAGGAAGAATGCCTGTTTTTTCTGTAATTCCTTTGAAAAAACCTATTTGTTCATGGAGTTCCTCTGATGAAATGGGTATTCCATTGATTTGAAATCGTTCCGCCAAATCCACAAGATGAGGACTGGTAAATTTCCCAGTACGGAACCCTTGTTCACGAAAAATCCTGTCAATATATGCCACGCTACTCCCCTTCCCATTTGTCCCTCCAACATGAACCGATAAAAAGTTTTTATGAGGATTTCCAACATAGCAGAGAATACTATTTATATTTTCCAATCCCAATTTAACACCATGCAAGACTAATGTTTTAAGGAAATCAATGTCATCAGAAGGAAGGTCTTTTGAATAAACATCCATATAAATCTAAACTTTTCAAAAAAATATGAAACAACACAATTTAATCTTTTGGAACTATAACCGTTTCTTGTGCATCGATTAGGTCCGCATAATAAAGAATCCTACCACAATGTCTACATGTATGAATTTTTTCACTTGCCATAATTTCATTAACTACCTGCGGAAGTATCTGCATAAAGCAACCTGAACATATTTCATCTCTTAACGGAACAACCACAGGTCCCGTTTTTCTTCTTTGTTTCACTCTTAAATAATGATTTAATAACTCCACACTAACCAATCTTTGGAAATCCAACTTTTTCTGTTCCAATCCTTTTCGTTCCTGGATAACTTCCTGAAGTTCCTTGTCTATTTGCTCTTCCTGCTTCTTTAACTGCTGAATTTCCGTTTCTATCCTTTTTTTCGCTTCCAAGAAAAACAGATTTGCTTCATCCATTTCCAACATTATCTTAATTTGTTCTTCTTCTTTTAACCCTATTTGTTTTTTAACTTCATCTATTTCCCTCAGTAAAGCCTGATATTCCTCATTCTTCTTTACCGCTTGTAACTGATTATTGTATTTCTTTATTTGTTCCTGTAGTTGTGCTATTTGCCTTTCACATTCTCTTTGGTCCAACACAAGTTTCTTATGATGCTTCTCACTATCCTCTATTTCCTGTCTTAACTTTTTTTCCTGAATTCTTAACTTTTCCTTCTGTTTCGGGATCTCTTTCTCCTTCAAAAGCAATGATTCTATTTGCAAATCGATATTCTGTAATTCGAGCAAATTCTTTATTTGTGTCTTCATACATCCATTCCTTTAATTGTCTAAAAAAAAAAGCCACAGCAAAATTTGCTGTGGCTTTACCTGTCAAGGCCATCTCTGAAAGTGTTTGCATCGGCATGGAAACATACTACCAATGTAACCATCTTCTTTAATAGTTTTATCTCGTTTATTCCACCTTTGCATTTAAACACCACTTTCAGGATCTGTTATTAAAATATCCTTATTATTCATCATTTTCATCATCAGAATTATAATTATACCCATTTGAACCGCACCGTTCAATTGCAATAGTTCCTGTTCGTACCAATTCTATAATTCCAAATGGTTTCATCATATCTATAAATGCTTCTACTTTCCCTTTGGCTCCAGTAATCATCACAATCATAGCGTGTGTTCCCACATCTACAACTCGGGCACGAAATATATTTGAAATCTCTACAACTTCTGCACGGCTTTTACGGTCGGCCTTAACCTTAACCATCACCAATTCCCGTTCAACAAAAGCAGACTGCGTTAAATCTTGAACCTCAATTACATCTACCAACTTATTTAACTGTTTGATGATTTGATTTAAAACATTTTCGTTTCCTCGAACAGTTACCGTCATGCGTGATATTTCGGGGTTTTCCGTTTCACCAACACAAAGACTGTCAATATTATAACCTCGGGCGCTAAACAATCCTGAAACCCGAGCTAAAACCCCAAAATGATTCTCCACAAGAATACTAATAGTATGTGTTTGTTCATTTTTGTTCATCATAATCTTTTTCCCTCTTATTATTTTCTTTCTTGTTAAAATGATTCATCGTTATCTCAATTCCATTCAAAACCCAACTCTTTACCGCAGAACTTGCATTTTGTATCATTACATCAACAACAGATTTCTCCGTATCATCAAAAGGCATCAATACATAGTCCGCCAAATCCATTACTTGCATAGGCTTTCCTACACCCAATCGCAAACGAGGGAAAGCATCTGTCTTACAACAGTCAATTATAGACTGTAGCCCTTTATGTCCTCCAGAACTACCTTGAGACCTTAATCGTAACGATCCTAAAGGAAGTTCCACATCATCAAGGATTATTAAAAAATCCTGAGGTGAAAGGGAATAATAATCCATAATACCTTTAACAGATTTACCACTCAAATTCATAAAAGTTATAGGTTTCATCAGACAGACCTTCTCATCCCCGATTCTTCCGTAACCAATATTGGCAAAGAAATCCTCTCGGGAAACAGGACAACCTATTTCATCTGATAGAAAATCCACGACTCGGTATCCTACATTATGTCTTGTTCGAACATATTTTTTACCCGGATTCCCTAATCCTACAATCACTTTCATTTCTCAACAGTTCCAAAGAAAAATTTTTCTTGACATATAAAACAAAAAGCATCTCAAAACTTTTCATGTACAGAAAAGCCAAGATGCTTAATTCGTCATGCACCTCGAACAATATATAAAAAGGAAAATTATTCCTTTTCTTCTTTGGCTTCTTCGGTACCTTCGGCACCCTCTTCTGCTTCTTCTGCCTGGGCAGCCGCTTTAGCCTCAAGTGTCCGAGGCACATGGATAGATACAACCACACGGCTAGAATCCGTTAATATCTTCACCCCTTCAGGAGGAATAATATCTGCAACATGTAGGGAATGTCCCAAAGTTAAATTTGCAACTTCAACTTCAATATGAGCAGGTACTTGCAAAGCAAGACACTCAATTTCCAGTTCACGCAATTGATGGTCTAAAACACCACCCATCTTTACACCCTCTGCTTGCCCAACAATGATAATTGGAACCGATGTATGAATTTTTTGATCCAACCGTATCTTATGAAAATCAACATGAATTATTGAATTTTTCACTGGGTCCCTTTGTATTTCCTTAATAATTGCCGGTGAATCCAGATGTGCATCCCCTTCCACTTCCAATTTTACAATCGGGTGTTTCCCTTCCAAATGAGACAACATCATTGTAAATGTCTTCGCATCTATCTTTAATGAAACGGATCGTTCTTTCATCCCATATAGCACAGAAGGGATACTGCCTTCTTTTCTTACCTTCTTTGTAGAAGATTTTCCTTCTTTTTTCCTTAATTGAGCCTTAATTACAGGTATTTCCATAAGTCCTTTCTCCATAAATATTATACATTTTGAATTAATAAACTACTAACGGATTGTTCCTCATGAATATTTCGAATAGCCTTAGCTATAAGTGGAGCAAGATTTAAAACCTTAAATTTCTCATTCTTTTGAGCATCTTCCCTTAATTCAATAGAATTACAAAAAAGAATTTCCTCTATTGGAGATTCATCAATTAATTTTACTGCTTTTCCACTTAAAACAGGATGCGTTGCACATGCACGAACACTTAAAGCTCCCTGTTCTTTTAATGCATAAGCCGCTTTGACCAAAGTTCCCGCTGTATCGACCATATCATCAAAAAGAATGGCATGATACCCTTCAATATCACCAATGATATTCATCACCTCCGACTGATTTTCCCTGGGACGACGCTTATCAACAATAGCCAGTGGTAATCCCAATCGAGAAGCAAACTCCCTCGCGCGGGCTACACTTCCCATATCCGGTGAAACAACTACATAATCTTCCCCATACTTCCTCTTTGCAAATTCCTCAACAAAAACAACATCACCTCTTAAATGGTCAAGAGGTATATCAAAGAATCCCTGTATCTGACCACAATGTAAATCCACCGTCAAAACACGACTCACACCTGCAGCAGTAATTAAATTCGCCACCAATTTGGCCGTTATAGGAACTCTACCTTTATCTTTACGGTCCTGACGAGCATAACCAAAATAGGGGATTACCGCAGTAATCCGGTCCGCTGAAGCACGACGAACCGCATCAATCATAATCAGCAATTCCATCAAATGGTCATTCACCGGCGGACAAGTGCTGTTGACAAGAAAAATATCCCTCCCGCGAACATGCTCACATATCTGGACTTGGACCTCCCCATCACTAAAACGGTCCACAACCGCCTCACCAGGGACTATCCCCAAACACTCACATATATTTTCAGTGAGTTTTCGGGATGCATTCCCTGAAAAAACTAACAAATCGCCCGCACAAGTCATTTCATTATCTCTCAGATGTTAATCGTATTAATGTTTATCGTTTGGAAAACTTATTATAGAAAAAAATGGCTGGGGCGGCTGGATTCGAACCAACGAATGCCGGGACCAAAACCCGGTGCCTTACCAACTTGGCGACGCCCCAAACGCAAATAAAAGTATATAAAAAATAATAACTTATTTTCAAATCAAAACCTATTTCCCAACTTTTCCAACAATAAAAAAATTGGCGTCCCCAAGGGGATTTGAACCCCTGTTGCCGCCGTGAAAGGGCGATGTCCTAGGCCAGGCTAGACGATGGGGACGCTGAAAAGTTAAAAATTTGGAACCTAATCATAACAAAAACAAAAACGGTTTTTCAAATAAACAGTTTGCGTCCTACCATATGTCTATAACAGACACCATAAACATCCCATAACTTGCAAAAAAAATTGTTTTTTGATATGCTATATTCGCCATGGGCGATTAGCTCAGGTGGTTAGAGCGCTGCTTTCACACGGCAGAGGCCACTGGTTCAAGTCCAGTATCGCCCACTATCTATATAGAATCATCCATCTTGCTTATAGATTTACTACTCATTCTCCCGGTCTGTATTCTCGGAGCCCCCGGGGTTGTTAAAATCAAGCAAAGATTCTTTTCTGGAAATTTGACGATTTAAACCTATTTTTTCCAGAAAAAATTTCTCCTCAAAAAGTTCATTGTTTCTAACTATCTATTTATGCATCATTTATAAAAATTTGAAAGATTATTATTAGCGTTTTTTATCAAAAAGACACATCAGATTGAAAATAACAAATTGCAAAAAAGGCAAAACTACACATCCAACCCCTATAGCAAGGATTGTACAAGAATAGAAATATAAAAATATAAATTATTTATATATATGAAAAGAGAAAACAAAAGGGAGTAAAATCGGTTATATACCAATAAAATACTGTATAACAATAGGATACTACATAAACACAAATATTAAAAGATGGATAGAATATATGAATCAATCCGGTTGCCTAATTTGCGGAAGTGATTTGCAATACGCTCAATATCAAAAAGGACTTGTTTGTTCTGTCTGCAAAAAAATTTTTTATCAAATGTACAATGTAAAAATGGTCATTTTGTATGTGATGATTGCCACCAGACTGAGGCTTACGATTATATTGAAAATTATTGCAAAAACTCACTGGAAACAGACCCGGCTAAACTTATAAATGCTCTATTACAAAATCCCAAAATAAAAATGCATGGCCCTGAACATCACTTCCTGGTACCTGCAGTCTTATTAACCTGTTACTATAACTACATTGGCAAAAGTAATTTGACCGCCGAAAAACTAACCCTCGCAAAAAATAGGGCCATGAATATCCTGGGGGGTTTTTGTGGATTTTACGGTAGCTGTGGAGCAGGAATTGGAACCGGTATATTTATGAGTATCATCCAGAACTCAACACCGCTATCAACTAATGAATGGAAGTTAAGTAATCTTATTACATCATGTAGTTTAGAAACTATTGCAAAACATGGAGGTCCGCGTTGTTGCAAACGAGACTCCTTCTTAGCAATAGAAGTTGCTGTCAAATTCCTCAAAAAACATTTATAAATACAAATTCCTTTAAGTAAAATGAATTGTCATTTCAGTACTATGAACAAAGAATGTAAAAAAAGGGAATGCAAATACTATATATAGAGTCCGTTTTACTTAGTACCCTCTATATACCATCCTCAAAACATACGATTGAACCTCATAAAATCTAACAAAAATGTCTGTCGGAACGATTCGATATTAAAACTCCATTAGAGCTTTCTTATTTTATTATATTTTTATTACAAACAAAATGATTGATTAGAATTATAGAGCAGGTGTGTGGTACTACAAAAACATTACTTGAACTCCCTTAATTTTTCACTTGCCTATGCAAAAAGAGGAAAAGATTATATCTAATAACTCCTCTGTGGCTGTTTCTCCCGTAATTTCCCCTAATGCGTGAAGGGCCTCTCGTAATTCAAATGCGATCAATTCTACGGATAAATCTCTTTGATTAATGCAATTTTCAATACACTTTTTTGCCCTTAATAAACTATTCTTTTGATGCTCATGTGAAAGAACAATATCTTCTGATATTTCGTGTCCTCCTAAAAGAATAGACACTAACTTATTCTCCAACTCTTCCAATCCCAATCCTGTCTTCGCCGAAGTATGGACAATCGCTTTAGCATAGTCGGAGAATAACTGTGGAATCTCAGGTTTTTCATTTAAATCAGTTTTATTTACTACCAACAATACAGATTTATCAACATTATTTTTTATCGATTCATATAGTGTAATATCTTCCTTATTTAAATTTGTCGAATCTACAACAAACAAAATCAAATATGAGTTCTCAACCGCCTTCCATGCCCGTTCAATACCTTCTTTTTCCACAGGTTCCGAAGATTCTCTTAACCCCGCTGTATCAATCAACCGAACCGGAAGCCCTCTTAATGAGATATATTCTTCCAGATGATCTCGTGTAGTCCCGGGATATGGAGAAACAATGGCCCGGTTCTCCTGAAGTAGTGCATTAAATAAACTTGATTTCCCCACATTAGGTTTCCCCACAATAACAACAACTACCCCTTCTCTTAATATCTTACCTCTCTCCGAAGTCCCCAGCAATTGCTCCATATCTCCTAATGTTTTTTGCAACTGGTTTAGCGATTGTTTCCATAATTCCACCGGTATTTCCTCTTCTGGAAAATCGATTATCGCTTCGACCCATGCTAAAATCGTTTTCATAGAATTAGAATAATCATAAATCTTTTTTGACAGATGACCTTCAAGAATTCCCCTGGATAATTCAAGCGACTTCTTCGTCTTCGCTGTAATCTGGTCTAATACAGCTTCTGCCTGGGTAAGGTCCATTTTCCCATTTAAAAAGGCGCGTTTTGTAAACTCTCCCGGACCCGCCACTCTTACACCTTTTTTCAAAAGCAGTTCAATAATACTTCGCAAAATCAGCATATTACCATGTGCATGAATTTCAACAACATCCTCGCCGGTATAAGAATGGGGAGACTTCATTACCAGCACAATAACATCATCAACCACTCTATTATTTTCTTCCAGAATACACCCCAAATACATCCCCCTCCGTTTTTTAGAAATATCCTGCCCCGTCCGTGATTTAAAGATAGAGGAAACGACATAAATGGACTCAGGACCACTAACACGAATTACACCTATGGCCCCTGTACCCGCAGGAGTGCAAATTGCAGTTATAGTATCATCCCTCAATTTGCACCCCATTATATTTTCCTCATATCAATATATTTTAAGACCTACTCTGAAACCTGCCCCGGGTCAACATCATTTCCATAAGGAGAACGATGCGGTCTTTCTTTTTTCCAATCCGGTTTAAAATCCCTTCGACCACCTCTTCTATTTTGAGGCCTATTCGAATAACGATTATCATGAAAACGGTCTCGACGATCTCTGTAGTCCCTGCGGTCTCGACTATCCCGGGGTCTTCTATCAAAATGACGATTTTTGGGAGCAATCACCACACAACGACTTTCCCCTTTACCCACACTGAAAGTCTCCACAGAGTGATCTCTCTGCAATGTCATGTGAACGATCCTCCTCTCATGGGCCGGCATAGGGGATAATTTTACTTTCTTGCCCGTTTTCCTTGCACGTTCTGCAAAATCCAAAGCCATCTGTTTTAATGTATCTTTTCTACGAGCAAGATAATTCTCCGTGTCAACAACAAATTTCTCAATCGAATCTCCTTCTTCAATACCGAAGAACATACGATTAACAAGGAACTGTATAGTTTCCAGATTAGCACCTTTCCTGCCGATTAACAAAGCACCGTCCTGCGATTCAATTTCCAGTTTTGGAATACCATCCTCCGTCCGAACAAACTTCACAGTTGCTTCTACTCCCATTTTTTGAAGCATTTCACTTAAAAGTGCAGACGCTTCATTTCCCTGAGCATCTGTTAAAGTTCCCTTACTCTCTTTTTCCTGCACATTTTCTTTTTCTTCTCTGGGTGGTTGTTCTGACATCATACTTTTTCTCTCCTGTCTTATATGTTGTTTACTTTTTGTTTCGGAACTACTTCGTGAGTCTGTACTAGTGTAAATCCTATCCGATTCTTTAGATTTCCCTTTTACCTGTTTTGACAAAGCCCTCTCTTTACCCCTCATTTGAGTGTGTTTATTTCCCTTCTCACCGGATGGCCTGTGAGATTTTTGATGTGGTTCAGAAACATCCTTATCAACGGTTACACGAACCTTAACAGGGCGGGAACCCAGTCCTAAAAATCCCTTACTACCCTCATCAATTACTTCAATATTCACATCTGCCATTTCAACCCCCAATTCTTCAAGTGCCATCTGAATGGCTTCCTCTCGTGTTGCACCAACGGTTTCTATTTGTTTCATATTACCAACTCCATTATGATTGTAACATGTTTTAGGTTATTTTTACTGAGTAACATATTTATATATTATTCCTCTTCCTCATTTGCTTTTCTCTGCTTCAATTTCCGTTCACGCCGAAGTTCTTTCGCCCATTGGCGTTTCTTCTCTTGAGCCGCTGTATAGAAATGTCTTCGGGTTGTAGACACCTTACGCGGGGTAATATCTACATCTTTCATCGGGACAACATAGTTCTGAGCAATCCCCAATAGGGTACTTACCAGAATATACAAACTCAATCCTGATGCCATATTGTAACAAATTAATGTAAAAAATATAGGCATAATATTCATCATAATCCTCTGCTGAGGTGTTTGAACAGCAGTAGCACCCGGCGTCAATTTCTGACTAACATACATCGAAATACCCATTAAAATAGG
Organism: uncultured bacterium; assembly: GCA_937124615.1. GTDB lineage: Bacteria > Hydrogenedentota > Hydrogenedentia > Hydrogenedentales > Hydrogenedentaceae > Hydrogenedens. The sequence continues at coordinate 2,497 of CAKZKR010000077.1, read as the reverse complement.
TAACAGATTTATACTCTCCAAATGCCCTCCACTAAACGGGAATGGAATCGAAAAAGGAAGGTCTATCAAACGGTCGGGCTGAGACATATCCTTCATCCAGAAAAGAAACTCCGCGCCTCTCAATTCCACAGCACTCCACAACATCCGGTACAATGCAATAAAAACAGGTAACTGCAAAAACAAAGGGAAACAGCCTCCCAGAGGATTAACGCCCCGTTCCCGATATAACTCCATCATCTTCTTCTGCAATTCCTGCTGATTATCACCTACCTCCGTCTTTAATTTCTCAATTTCAGGTGCAAGTTTTTGCATTTTTTTCATGCTAACCATACTCTTCCATGTCAGCGGAAAAACAACCACACGAACTAAAATCGTAAGCAGAATAATAGCCACTCCATAATTAGGTATTGTCCACTCATAAAAGAAATTCAATATCGCAAGTAATAATTTTGCAAACTGATCCATTATTTTCACAGATGTAAAAAATTCCCAGACCTGCTCCAGTCCTGACCATGCCTGAGCAAGCAAAGGTCCCCTGTTCGGACCTACATACGACCTTATAAGAAATTCCTTCGTCTCATTCGGGGCAACCTGACACTGTGTTACACCTACTCCAACACGAAAATGTTTAGGGCCACCTGCTACCCACCCCTGAGCCATATTAAACTCAGGCTTTAACGCAACAACAAAATAGGCACTTCGAATAGCTGACCATCTTAAATCAAATGTTCTTTCCAGAAAATCCTTCGGATTGGGTTTAGGTGAAAATTTCGATGTTACATATCTTAAAAGTTCACCCTTACGCTCAAAAATTACCGTCTGAACGATACCCTTATTGTTATCCCCAGAGTTCACATTAGGACCCCAACTTAAAGAAAACACCGGGTCCACACTATTCTGAGCATTCCCCGGAAAAACTTCGGGTGAAAGATTGGCAATTTTTATGCGGACATCTACAACAAACGGTCTATCCCCAAACGAAAATATTTTATCCACCCGCAAGTAATTAGGTATTGTATAAGAAAAATGGGCTGTATGTTCCACTTCATTTATTTGAACATCCCAAATTTTTGAATCCAACTCATCTTCTAATGGGTGATTATGGAATCGAAGTCCAAATGGATAAACTGCTTCCTTATCCGGAGTATTTTTCCAGACAGGAACAAGTTGAACTTTATCAGTGCGATTTGGCTTTAAATAAATATTCAAATACTTAACCCGTGCTCCTACCCGGGTAAAAACAATATCAATATCTTCCTTAGATAAAGTTATGTGATTCTCTTCCTCATTCGTGACCGTCGGTTCCTCAGGAAAAACAATACCCCTTTCTGATAATATCTGCTTTCCATTTTTATCGTCCCTATTCCCATTCTTTTTTATCGGAACTGTATGGTCCGAAACCTGAAGGGGTGATGTATTTTCTGAAACTTGATTACTCCGGCCATTTGTTACAACATTCTCACCATCTTTTGCTGTCTTCTGAGGAGGGGGTGGAATAAAAAAATAACTCCAGCCAATCACAATAGCCGTAAGCAACAATAGACCTATTACCTGGTTCTGAAAAACCTTTTTATTATCATCATTGCCAAACACGGAATAATCTCCAATTTTACATATAAGACTTCAATTTTTCTGGAGGGTTTTGCTAATCATTTCTGAATAAAACAAATGGAGAGATATTACTTCACAATAGAACTATCACATGAGTGATGCGTTTTATGAGCAGGAAACTCCGTTGGCACAGGGTCATACCCCCCTCTACAAAAGGGCTGGCATCTAAAAATGCGCCAAATGGTCAAAACAAGACCCTTAATAAATCCATGTCTATGGAATGACTCAATAGCATAGTTTGAACAACTCGGATAAAACCGACAATGTTGCCCTAACCACGGTGATAACCCTTTCTGATAGGCCTTAATAATTAAGATAGCAACCTTAGCCATTGAGGATTCCTCCAGTTTTAAGTAACCTCGTCAACTCCACATCAATCTGCTGATGTTTCCACTCAGCAAGTCCTACACGGGCAACAACAATTAGTGCGCCACTTTCAAGAAAAAAAGGTCGGTTTAATCTATAAAACTCCCGTATATATCTTTTAATTCGATTTCTTTCCACCGACCGTCCTACCTTTCGGGATACTACAATTCCCAATTTGTTACCCATTTGTTCATCAGAAAACCAATAGCAAACCATTCCTTCCCCGGAAATACGTTTCCCCTTCTTGAAAACATCTTCAAATTCCTTTTTAGTTCGAATTCGATATTCTCTGGGAAAACGGTACTTTCCGGGCACAAAATATTCTTACCCTCCATAAAATTATTGTTAATATTTTTTCTCAACTCGATCTGAAACTGTTAAATGTTTACGACCTTTCCTGCGTCGTGCACTTAAAACAGCTCTTCCCCAACGGGTAGCCATCCTTGCACGAAAACCGTGAGTTCTTAATCTACGCGTATTTGATGGTTGGTAAGTCCTTTTCACGGATAACTCCTTTAAC
>CAKZKR010000076.1 GCA_937124615.1 uncultured bacterium | reverse complement strand
CCTTCTCTCGTACCTTCTGGCGTACCTTCTGGCGTACCTTCTCTCGTACCTTCTGGCGTACCTTCTGGCGTACCTTCTCTCGTACCTTCTGGCGTACCTTCTGGCGTACCTTCTGGCGTACCTTCTGGCGTACCTTCTACCACTCCCTCTCCTTCTTCACATGGCCCGGAAGAGAAATATAGTTGTAAAGTTCCACCCGCTAAAATAGGTCTTCCAGCTATAGGAACCTGTCTTATAAAATAATCTTCTTGAACGGTATTACTACATTCTCTTAACAATTCTATATTTATATTAAACCCTAAAATACTCTGTATTTTTGCTATTATCTGTCCTAAATTTCCAGCCACATCATTATAAGTAAAATTCGAACCTCCTCCTCCAATTCCAAGAGATTCTAACACACTTATAATTGAAGGCATCAGATTTTCACCCTCTGGGGTACCTTCTGGAGTTCCTTCTCCTCCTTCCGCGACTATCCTAATCGGTATTTCTGCAGGAGGAACTACTTTCTTCCCTGTCTTTGGATCAACTTGAGATACAATAAGTTTTCCTGTATGTTCACCCGCAGATAATCCCTCACGAGAAACAATGATAGTTATCTCTTTTACATCCTTCCGTTTCTTACTAACATCCTGGGTAGGCATAATACCAACAACCCAGGAAACATCGCTCTCTACTTTAAATACAAGTTTTTTTAGAATTATAAATCGGTCATTCCAAACCTTAATCTTTTCCCGGTCTAAATCCGTTCCAAAATCAATGGATGTTGGACTTACACCAATTTTAGGGGTGCATCCTGACAACAACAGGACGATTTGTACCACCAAAACCAGCGCTAACAAATTCTTCTTTTGCATCGTTTAACTCCTCATATTTAGTTGAGTTGTTATATTAATTTTTCATCCTTCAATATTATCTTAAAACTTATATACCATATTTCTTTACTAAAATGCAAATTATTTTAAAATTTTTTATAAAGACCTATTATAAATTGCTCTTAATCATTCTTTCCATCTCATCAATTATATGTTAACTAAAGCATATCAAAATTAGTTTAACAAATATTTAACAGTTTTGTCAACTATATTTTTACTATAAAAAATAACCTCTTACTACCTCAAATATTTCTATCATAAAGTGTTATATTTTTTCAAATTAGGATTTACTGAATATATCAGTTCTATAATAATCATAACAAATAACTGTGTATTCAAATCTCTCATAGAATACCTCAAACTCAATTCTATAGTACAACTATCTATTAAATTATAAGATATCCGCCAGCGTATCTTAACCTATAGACAAAAGTTTAACATATTAAATTTGAGATTCCCTACTTTTGTGATTAACTACAACATTTTTGAAGAAATTTTAAAATCAATATAAAATCCAAAAAGTAAATCTTTTAAATCATTATTATTATGATATTACTTCAGACTAAAAGGGATTTTTACAATATCTAAGATAACCACTTCGGCTTCTGCATTAAAACGGACAGGAACATCTGTTACACCTAAGCCCGTGCTTGTATACCCCTGCATACTCCGATACTCCCATTTTCCCTGTGCAAACTTCCTTTTACATTTCGCATTAACATAGATAGGACCTATAAACGGTAATCCAATTTGTCCACCATGTGTATGCCCACAAAGATAAAGTTGGACATCCCAAAGTAATGATTCTTCTATTAATTCAGGGGAATGAGAAAGCATGATTTTAAAAGCATCTTTAGGAGCATGAACAAGTGCTGATGCTACATCTGCACATTCAAATCCGTGGTAAACATCAACCCCACCAAGCCACAACTTGGCCCCATTATGATTTATCTCAATACCTTCATTAACCAAAATGTGTATATTGGATTCCTCAAATTTTTCCCGAATAGAACTGATATCATGATTCCCCATTACTCCATAAATTCCATATTTTGTTTCAATACCCATCAACATTTCTTTTATCAATGGAATAACAAAGTCTTCCGAACCAAAATATCCGAATCGATAGTCCCCTCCCAATAAAATTAAGTCCACAGGTATCTTTATTTGTTGTATAACACTTTTTCCTGAAATAAGCCATGATAGGAAATGCTGAGACAAATGAAAATCTGAAATAAATAAAATCTTAAATCCATGCAATTCTTTTGGAATATCAGGATAAACAAACTTCACTTTATTAAGTTTAATTTTAGATGCATTCATCTGCCCCCTTTTATAAAGGCCCACACATTTCAAAAAAAGAGAAATTCCTTTTGTTCTGAAAGTTCCAATCCAATTAAATTGTTTAAATTCATCCCCTTCTCCCAAATGGAATTCTTTCTCAATACTAATTCTCTTTTCCCAGAGTTCCCTTCGTTTAAATTCAAACTCGTCAATCCCCTTATTCTGATTTTGAATATCCTGTATATGTTCATTCATCATTGATACTAATAATTTAGCAAAACGCTTCTAGGTGCCATGTGGCTTTGATAAAACCTTCTTCCCGAGGCTGACTACTGTCTTCATGTTCAATACTCAGAACTCCATCATATCCGTTATGTTTTAGATGGCTAATATATTCACCCCATCGTATAACACCAAATCCCGGCAACACATATCTCCACCATCCTTCCCCATAAACACCTACTTTTGCTCTCATTGCATAATCAATTAAAGTATCTTTAGCATGGGTATGAAAAATTCGATTTCTATACTCTCGCACTGGGAACAAATAATCACATTCTTGATGAACTAAATGTGAAGGATCGTAATTTAGCCCAAAATTATCATCAGGAATTGCTTTAAACATTTCTTCGAATGTATCTAACCCTTGTAAATTTGTCTGGTACCAATTCTCCAATGCAATTCGAACTTTCTTTTTTTGGGCATACAAAAGAATGGGTTTGAAAGCCCTCGGTAATACTTTCCTAATAGTTTCTATTTTGGTCATTCCAGAGGCAGGATAACCGCTCAACATACAAATGGTATCCACCCCTAATTTAATAGCCGAATTTATTACCAGTTTTGCCGTCTCCTGAACAACCTTACATTTTTTAGGGTCTGTAATACCTACATCATAATAAGCCAATGAAGTAATAACACAACATCTGTCTTCCAATCTATCACGAATTCTTTTAATTATGTTCTTATCTAATTTTGTAGGGTCAATATGAACACTTCCTGGATAGGCAATAACTTCCAATCCCGTAATATTTGCAGTCTCTGCAAAATCAATTATTTTATCTAATGATTGGTCTGCAAAGGGCGCTGTTAACATTCCAACAAACATGTTTTTCCCTTTCTGATATGGAATATAATTCGTTTACGCTCACTTCAACATATTATTTTATTATTCTTTTGCCCATATCTTATCGTAATATCTTTGAACCTGACCCTTCAATAACTTTAAGTTTTCGATAACATCTTTATTACCACTGGCGTATTCAATCATCAATCTTCCTTCCTCAAAACACATTTCATCATGAAGAGGTAAAACATAACGCAACAAAAAGTGTGTATAGGCAACCAGTCGATAAGGTCCATAAGGACGAGGTAAGTGTCCCCCAGGTGTTTCTATAGCAACTGCATTTTCCTCCTTAATTGCCTTAATAAGCGCATCAAATTCGAGTGACGGAGAAAAACAAATAGTATAATATCGCCCAAACATATCATGGTTTTCACAACTATGACTATCACTTATGCCAACTATAGGGACCTTCTTCCCTTTTGACTTTGTTTCAATATATTTAGCTAATTGAAGATTATTTACATCAACTTCTTGTAATTCATCCCACCCAAAACCACTTATCAATTCAACCGCATCAAAGATTGTCGTTTCAAAAAGATAATCAACAAGAGCATTAGAAATATAGTTTGTGTTCCCCGGTCTCCAATAAGGGTGCGCAAAAACACCTAATCCCCCTCGTTCTCTAATTTTTTGGAACGCCCAAAGACACGATGCATACTGGAATTTATCTACTCCATAAGGCATATCCCCAAGAGTATTCATAATGTTCTGAACTTCTTCACGGTATAATTTATCATCATTTCTATATAACTCCGTGATTCCCTCTTTTGCTCCAAAACTTACAAAATGAACCGGATTATCCGGAGGATGAACCTCTTCGGACGGATAGATACGCAAATCAATTGGCAATCCCTCAAACAGTTTAATTGCTTCTAATGACCCTGCATAGTTACGATGGTCAGACAACCCCATAAAGTCAAGGCCTGCTCTTCTACATGCTCCAACAACATATCCCGGGGATTCTTTTCCATCCGATCGATAACTATGCATGTGAAAATCTCCTTTATACGGACGAAGAGAAAATAAATCCGGTTTTAATGAATAAAGATGGAAATTTCCTATCTCTTTTACTTTATTATCCGGAGTAATTTCTTCCAATTTAAAAATATGTTCCTGTTCTGCTTCAAAATATTTCTTTATTGTAAATATATTATTCTCCGGCATAATCTCCTCCGCTTGCGCTTTTGTCCAACCTGTTTGTACCGCATATCGTCCTACAGGAGTATAGGTTACTCTATAGGTATGGAAAGGTTTTGGGAACGACTCAAACCGAGAAATAATTTGGATTGTAGTTTCTTTATCCGCCAAAACGATACGAGGAACCACTCGAAAATATCGGTCGGGCGCGTATGCTTTTAAGCCACTGGGAAGTGCAGGTGTAAACAAACCTTGGGAAAAAGAAAAACCACAATATAGAAAGATAAGTAAACAAAAAAGCCATGTAACGGTTTTTAGATAAATTTTCATACGATTTCTCCCTAATTAAAATTGTTTTATATATATCCAACTATTATAAAATAAAGTCAAATTCTAACCTTAAAAGCAATATAAAAACAAACTTGTAAAGAAACAAAATACCGATATGTATATTCATTTAATAATTACTATAACTTCTTCCATTATTTTACAATTAAATACACCTATCACAGGTTCTCAAAACGAAATTATTCATAATTATTGGGAACATATACAGAGTTTAATCAAACAATCTGAGGAAATAAGAGCAGATGAAACCTTAAATAAAGGAAGATATTCCCGTACAATCAATAAAAAATACCCATTTGATTTATTCCGTTCACTCACTTCAAGAGAACTTATAAGGGCTTGTAGAGAAGGAATAAAATCTGCAAAAGATGAGGGAAAATTAAAAAATTGGAGCGAAGAAGAAACATTATTGAAATGTGAAGAAAACATCTCTTATGTCCTGGAATATTGTGGAATATTGATTGAAAAAAGTTCAGAAATTGATCATTTAATTCATTGTATCGGAGCAGAACAGGAAGAACCCGAGATTCGGTTATTTCTATTAAATCAATCTATACCTGATAAAAACTCAAATAGTCTCTTCGGTATCCATTTTCAGACCTTAATAAACAACAGGAAGGATGAGTATCAAAAAATTCTATTTGCTATCGTAACCCGGGTAAATGAAATACCAAAAATCCAAATCGCAGGAATGGATGCTCTTTATTCATTTTTATTAAGACAATACCAAAAATGTGTTGAAAAAGACCCTATCTATCAGGCATATGCCGTCGAAAAAAACGAGGTCATAAAACCTATATGGGTAGAAAATCCTCAGATACCTAAACCTATAGACTCCACACAAATGGAAATTAGTAAACTCAATCATCAACTTAACGAATTCATCGTTCAACTTGACTTAAGAATCCAAAACAAACAACACTTAAACGAATCCGTTGTAAGCAAATCGAAAGAAATATTAGAAAAGATATACAATAACTTACCCGTTCCAGCACAAAAAAAAGAACGATTAAAAACAGTATTATCTAAATAATACCTAATTTGAAACACTGAAAAGGATCTCTTATAAAATGCTGACAAGCAAACAGAAATTGAAGCAAGCAGAAAGTTTATTCGAAGAAAAGAAATATACAGAAGCATTAAAATTACTTGATGAATTAGAGCAGGAAAATCCAGGAGAAAAAAAAGTTGCCTATGGTCGGGCGATGTGTCTTGCGCGATTAGGGAACTTTGCCGATGCGTTGCTCCTTTGCGACGAATTATTAGCCCGGTATCGTGATGAGAAGGCTAAAGTATTAAAAGAAAAAATAATGCAGTGGGCAGAAGAAGCAAATGCATTGCCCCATACAATCACAAAAGAACCTCAATCACCTCCTTCCATTATATGGGAATATACAAAAAGAATCCTGTGGTTCCTATCATTTCTATTTTCAATAGGCATGCCCTTTATTGGTTGGTGGGGGCTTATGATAGCCATCAATAAAGATTGGGTATCTGTATCCTTAGAAGGTACTTTATTATTCGCTATTTTTTGGCCACTCCTGATGCAAGGTATTTTCTGGTCCGCATTACAAGGAACACGGGCTCAGTCTTTTGGAGATACAAAAATTGCCTCTTTAATTAACTGGTTCATAGACACAGCATTACTTACCTTTTTAAATATATTTCCCATTATTGGCTGGTTTTTAGGGGCATGGTGGCTTATGGTAAAAAGGGAACTATCGTTTAGTTCTTCCTTTGCCCTCATGTTGTTAAACTACTTCATCTTTTGGTTAGCCTTTTTAGGAATTGTGGGTAGTATTGGGTTAGGTGGCTGGGCATGGATTTTAGCCCCTTATATATTAAGGCTATAATTAATACGGAATATAATTCATACTCTCACATACACTATTATGAATAAAAAAGTTGCCCTTATAGGATGGGACGGTGCTACTCGACAAGTTATAGAAAAAGGAATAAATGAGGGATGGTTACCCACACTAAAATCATTTATTTCTGACGGAACTTTTGTTGACCTCATTTCTACAATTCCTCCCGCAACCATTCCTGCATGGACTTCCTGTTTTACCGGAGTTAATCCCGGAAAACATGGTTATTGTGATTTTACAGAAATGATTAAAGGAACCTACGACATCCGTTTTACAAATGGTTCCTTCCGAAAATTCCCGGCAATCTGGAACTGGGTTTCAAAAGCAGGAGGGAAAAGTATTGTAATTGGAGTACCGGGAACCTATCCTGTAGAAAAAATTAATGGTATTATGATTTCTGGTTTTGTGTCCCCCTTACCTGGAAAAATTACTCCGGAACAGGTCCACCCGAAAGACATCTTTCCGTGTGTTAAAGATTGGGGGTACGGTGGAGTAAACGAAAGTAAGATAACAAAGGGATGGCACCTAAAAGCCCTAAACATACTAATAGAACGCTTAAAAAGAAAAGAGAAAATTGTCCTACAATTATTAGAAAAAGAAGACTGGGACCTTTTTATCTCGGTATTTAACGAAACCGATACAGTAAGTCATCATTTCTGGATGTTCTGGGATGAGAAATCTCCTCGTTTTCAGAATGGGTATAAAGAGGCCATCCCCACCATATATCAATACTTAGATATAATGTTTGCAAAAATATTAAGGATTATTCAAAAAAAATATAAGGATTGTCTCATCCTCCTTGTATCCGACCATGGATTCCAACCCTCAAGCAAAATAGTCATTTACATTAATAATTGGCTTGCCCAAAAAGGATACCTCCATTTTCGTTCCCATCAAACTCCCCTATTGAGAAATCTCGCCTTAAAATTCTTTCCATATTCCATTCAAGCATACTTATTCGAAAAATTCAAAATCTATGCAGAAAAATTAGAAAGTCAAACCCGTTTCTCAAGAATCGATTGGCAACATACCTCTGCTTTTTCGGAAGAATTAGATTATTTCCCTTCTATACGAATTAATTTGAAGGGTAGGGAACCTAATGGAATAGTTCCAGAAGAAAATTACTTTGAATTTGTAAATCATCTGTGTAACGAATTAAAACAATGGAAATTTATCAAAAATGCTTACTTTCGAGAAGAGTTATACCGAGGTCCTTTCACGGAAAAGGCCCCTGATATAATTCTTGAGATAGCAGAAGAAGATGGGGCTGTTCCCTGTTGTCTTCGTTCCAGGGGAAAAGAACCCTTTCATATTCTTTATCCCGAAGAATTACAGGGTGCGAAAGGACAAGGAATGAATGGCCACCACAAAAGAGAAGGTATACTTTGTATATCCGAAAAGATAAACATTGATAATGCTTTTATAGAAGATGTGGCATGCACTATTGCAGGAGTAATGCAAATTCCTGTTCCACTACTTGATGGGAAACCCCTATCAGGTTCTCTCTTGATAGACAACAACCTTCAAATTCCAGATACAAATGAAAAAGAATTAACACCTTATGAAGAGTGGTTATTAATTCAGCAAATGAAAACTATAGGTTACTGGCAATGACTCTCAAAATCGCACTAGTTGCAGGATGTCCCTATCCCGTCCCTCAAGGTTCTCAAGCATTTATCCGAGAGAATGCTCTCGCCCTACAAAAAAGAGGGCATGAAGTTCACCTGATTGTTTATGGCTACGGAACAACCCCCTTAACGGATACCTTTCAAATACACCGTTGTCCTAACATCCCAGGTAAAAATCGCACATCGGCAGGTCCTTCTATAAAAAAAATAGGGCTTGACTTACTCATGGTTAAAACAGTCCGCAGGGTTTGTCGTGAACAGAATATCCAAATCCTATTTGCTCATAATTATGAAGGTCTCTTTATTGCTCTAATGTCTGGTTTTCGACCTATTATTTATCACGCCCATAATGCAATGAGTGATGAATTACCTTATTACTTCAACCACGGGAAAAACTTTTTTTATATATTAGGGAAATATATTGACAGCAAGTTCCCACAAAAAGCAGATTATATCATCACACCTCATGAACGACTTGGAGCAAGTTTATTATTGAAAGGCCTAAAGAAAGAAAAATTACATATTATCCCTCCTCCAATAGACACTACATCTTTTTCTGTTAGTCAAGTTAAAAGAGAAACTTTTCCACCTATCCTATATACAGGTAATTTGGACAAATATCAAAACATCGATTTTCTTTTTCGAGTTATAGAAAGGGTCCGAATGAACATTCCCGAAACACGACTTGTTATAGGAACATTTGAAAAAAAAGAAATTAAGGGGGCAGAAGTTGTTCATATTGGGACATTCGATTCATTAAAAAAATTATTAGCAGAAGATTCTATTATGGCTATACCCCGCGTCTCATGGTCGGGCTATCCTATAAAACTACTAAATGCTATGGCAAGTGGAAAACCTGTAGTTTGCTGTGAGAGTTCTTCCTATGGAATAAAAAATGGCGTCAATGGAATTGTCGTTCCAGACAACAACGAGGAAAGTTTTGCTCAATCAATAATTACACTTATGACAAATCCCTCCCTTCGCGAAGAAATAGGTAAAAATGCTTGTAATACTATTCAAACCAAACATAACCCCCAAATTATCGGAAAAGCATTAGAGGATCTCTGTTATTCCTGTATCCAACATAGTTAATCTAATGCACCATTCTTAAAACGGCGAAATACAGTCCAGGTCTCCCAAATCAATAGAATTGCAAGAAATACTAACAGACCTGCAACAACGGCTAACACATATTGGTGAGAACGGATATTATTAATCATAAAGATTATCAATGCAGATATTGTGGTAATTAACATAAAAATCATTGGAATTTGAACAAAACGGTATTTCTTCTTCAAACCTCTCGCTACCCAGACCATAATACCAAGCAAAGCAATTCCTGCGACCAACTGATTTGAGGCCCCAAAAACAGGCCATATCATTTTCCATGCAGGGACATCTCCCGTGCGAACGAAAAGTAATAACATTGCTGTAATGATACTAATAATTGTTGCAGTAAGTCGGTCCAACTTCATCTTGCTGAGTTCTTGTAACTGATACCTTGCCAATCGAGTTGATGTATCCAGAGTCGTTAAAATAAAAGAATTTACCGCAAGTAAACCCAACGATTTACCCAAATCTGGGTTTATATGAAGAATTCCAGCAAACTTTGCAAAACCCTCACCAAAAACAGCCAGAGGTCCCCCTTTTTCCGGTACTTTACCTACCAACATAATACAACTTAAAGCAATAATTGCAACAAATCCTTCTAACAACATAGCACCGTAGCCAATGGACTTTGCATCTGTCTCACATCTTATCTGTTTCGATGTTGTTCCACTTGCAACCATGCAATGAAAACCCGATACCGCACCACACGCAACAGTAACAAATAACATTGGCCACAGGTAAGTATTCTTTTCAGGGATGAAAGACTTAAAAATCGGCAATGATACATTAAAAGAATTCCCACCAAAGAATATTCCAATCATTGCAATTAAAATCGCAAAATAAAGCAAATATGATGCAAGATAGTCTCTGGGCTGAAGCAATAACCATACAGGCAGAACAGAAGCCAAGAAGATATAGGCAATCAATAACCAACGCCATGTCTCCATTGAAAAAACAAAATTTTCTTGAATAAAACTCATCTTTCCTATCCAAACTGCCATTAAAACAACAGGAATGGCAATAATAGATCCATATAGTAATGGAATACGAAGACGGTATATTAATAACCCAAAAATAAGAGCCAGGAAAATATATAGTGTTGCTGAGAAAGCAACCGCAGGGTCTTGAGCAAAAGTATCCGCAGAAAGCTGTAAAAAAACAGCGATTACCAAAACCAGTGCAAGCCATGTAAAGCACAAAAACAAAATTTTGGCCTTTCGACTGACCCAATGGTCAATTACCTCTCCCATGGATAAACCCCGGTGTCTCATCGAGGTTACTAATGAACCAAAATCATGAACCCCTCCCACAAAAATAGAACCCAGAACAACCCACAAATATACAGGAAACCAACCAAACCACCCCCCCGCTGTAATAGGCCCTACTATAGGACCCGCTCCCGCTATGGATGCAAAGTGATGCCCCAATAGAACGGACGGATGTGCCGGACAATAATCAATTCCATCATACTGCTCCTCAGATGGTGTTTTGCGTTCATTCTTTAAATCAAATACGCGAGATAAAAAACTCCCATACATAAAGTAAGCACTGACAAAAAACAATAGCCCCAAAATTGTAAGTAGTAAAATCATTACCGAACCCTTTTATTCTGTATTTATGTCTGATTATATCATACAAAAAAATAAGTGAATCTTGTAAGTAAAAATTTTGGAATATTTCCATTCTTCCTCTCTGTTTAATAAAGGAAATACAGATAAGGAGATAAAAATGAGCAAAGTATTAGATGAAGTGCTATCTGCGAACAAGAGTTATGTTGAAACATTTGATAAAGGTTCTTTATCAATTCCACCATCGAGACAATTTGCTATTTTAACCTGCATGGATGCACGACTCGACCCTGCTAAATTCGCAGGACTATCTGAAGGAGACGCTCATGTTATTCGTAATGCGGGTGGAAGAGCCAGTGATGATGCTATTCGTTCTTTAGTTATCTCTCACAAATTACTCGGAACAAAAGAATGGTTTGTAATTCATCATACAGACTGCGGAATGCAATTTTTTACAAATGAGATTATGAACAGACTATTAGCAGAAAGCCTTCATACAGCAAAATTTAATGGGGAACAGTGGGAAAACTCTGTAAAAGCAAATGGTTCGTCCTTCGGACAATATATAAATTGGCTTACATTTAAAAACCTTGAACAAAGCGTTATTGACGATATTGAAAGAATAAAAAAACATCCTTTAATTCCCAAAGAAATCCCTATTTATGGATTCATATACGATGTCCACACAGGCCAATTAATCGAAGTCCCCGAAGCAACAAAAATTGGAACATCTACAACTTAATAACATTTTCCATAGATGCAATCTAATTTCCAATTTTTTATACTATTGAATTAAAATAAGATAAGTATTATAAATAAATCGTGAAAGATTGCTTATGGAAATTGAGCCCTGTATAGTAAACATCGATATCCCTACCCCATCGTCCGCCTTAATTATTATCGATATGCAGAATGATTTTGTGCATCCGGATGGCAAACTGTTTTCTCCAAATGCAAAAAAAATTATACAACCCATTAAACTTCTCTTAGAGAAAGCAAGAAAATCGAACATAAGGGTTATTTACACTCAAGACACACATTTTAAAGACGACCCTGTGGAATTTCCCATCTGGGGAGAACATGTGGTTAAAGGAAGCTGGGGATGGCAGATTATTGATGAACTAAAACATTTAAACACGGAAATTATTATCGAAAAACTTCGCTACGATGCATTCTTTGGAACCCCGTTAGAACATATCCTAAACATTTATGGAATTGAAAATATCATTGTTACTGGTACTGTAGCTAATATCTGTGTCTTGCATACAGTATCTTCAGCACGGTTACGCAATTACAATGTCATAGTTCCTGTAGATGCAATCTCTGCTTTAACAGAATTTGATTATTCCCTCTCAATCCGACAAATGGATTTTCTATATAAAGTAAAATTTACAAAAGCAGAACTTATTAGATTTCAGGAAACTCAATAACAGAAAGGAGCGGAAAAAAATTGGCCTTCCCAATTTAATTTGTTATAATTTGCCAACATTATAAATAAAAATACTTATTATTGTATGAACACAAAGAATAAAAAACAATACTTACTATTACTTATTGTTCTAATTCCTTTCATAGGATGTAATCAACTGACGATTACACCTAAAACAATACATTTTTCTCCCGAAGAAAGTCTTAACACTTTTGAAATAACACACAGTGGTAATACAAATACAAAAATTGCAATAACAGTTAATCCGTCTCAACCATGGTTGGAAGTAACTCCGAATGAAGCAATTCTTGGTAAAAATGACAAAATTACAATACAGGTATACCTTAATCGCCTTTATTCCCATATAGAAAAATCATACCCCGATTACGCTACTGGAAATATCAATATTAAAAGTTATTTCAAAACATACACCTTACCTATTACGACCGCTCCGAATTACTTCACCGAAGTGTTCGACAGAAACATAGACCTTGCATATAAGAATTTATCATTTACTCCAGATAACAGTATAAATTTTTATAAACTTACAGTAAAAAATATAACGGAGCTCCCAACACAAATAGAAGAACCCACCAAAATAAATTATTCTTTATTCAAAACGGTTTTTAAATTACAACTTACAGAAAATAAAAAAGTTCTTTTCTACGGACAAAGTTATGATACCCTTTATGTTTCCTGTTTTGGTTATATAGAATTTCAAAAATCTACTTCTTCATCAGAATCAAAATGTCAAAATAATATAACAGAAATAGAACGCCATTTTTACTCACCCCGTATTTCATTATTTCCTATAAATAATATAAATAACGATGGAACTATATCCTACAGCCAATTGCAAAATAGAATAGTAATCAATTACGAAAATGTTCCTACTTACCAGAACGAATACGGTGATACAAAAAACACAATGCAAATAGAGATTTTTTTTACAGGGAAAATAAATATAAGTTATTTGAACACCGATACAAATGCTACAGGTATTATAGGACTTTCTTACGGTACAGGGAATTATCAAACTCCATCCGGGTTTTTGTCAAGCGATTTAGTTCCCTCATCTGATTAATTCGTGGTTTAAGATACAGGAAGGAAAACCATTTGCAGAAAACAAAAAAACGAAACATACCATGGTTTTTATTATTTGTATTGTGTTTAGGTACCACTCTTCGTGGTTTATATCTTCATGAAATAAGCCATCAGCCCTGGTTTACCCATCCATTATATGACCCACAGTATAATGATTATTGGGCAAAAGGCATTGCCACTGGCGATTGGACACTCCCTCCCTATGTAAACGACCCCGAAATACGAACAACTCCCCATGGAAGACCCCCGGGGTATCCTTATTTATTGTCCGTAATATATCTTATCTTTGGGAGAAACCCATGGGCACCTAGAATTGTTCAATATGTATTTGGGATTTTAAATATCATAATCACATGGATTTTAGTTCGAAAATATACGAATTTACGATTTGCCAATATACTCGCTTTTCTGATGGCAACTTTCTGGGGATTTATATATTTTGAGTCCCAATTGACCTACCCTGTATTCGCAATCACACTTCTATTAACCGGACTATTTCTTATTCTAAAATGGAATGAAAAAATAAATAAAGACTTCTACTCTTTCCTATTAGGACTGGTATTAGGAATATTTGCTCTCTTTCGTCCTAATGGGCTACTTCTAATTGCGTTGTTCCCAATTTTTATATTCAAAAATTTTATATACAAATCTTCCTTTTCACGGATTTTTAAAATATTGTTCCTGTTTATATTAGGACTAAGCCTGCCCATTATTCCTTGTTTTATTCGGAATTATGTCATTGCTCATGACTTTGTTTTCCTCTCATCTTATGGCGGACTAAATTTCTATGTAGGAAATCATCCCGAATCAAACGGAGCGGAACCCAGAATACCCGAACTTAGAGAGTGGATAGGCTGTGACGAATGGTCCTGTTTTGATTATCCCGCAATTGTTAGAGGATTAGGGAAAAGTTTAGGAAAAACATCTATTTCCTTTTCAGAGACCAACAAGTACTTCTATAAATCTGCATTTGATAATATTATTCACTATCCAAAAGAATGGCTTATGCTAACCTTGAAAAAAGTCTTGTTATTTTGGGGACCCACTGAAATAACAAATGATACAGTACCATCCTGGGATAAGTATTATTCAAAAACATTAAAATTACTCCCTAATTTTCCCTTCTATTTCGCTCTATTTATTACAGGAATACTTATCAGATTATTTTCTCATTCTAAAAATTTTAACGATTCTTCCCAAAAAATACTCATTCGAACATCAATCCTAATTGTTTTAGTTTACTTTTTTTCAGTACTCCCTTTCTTTATTGCCAGTAGATACCGTATTCCAATAATGCCTTTCATCTTCATTATGGGAACTTATTCAATCAACGAATTTATAAGTACAGCCCAACAAAAAAATAAATTTAAATCTTTTTTAATCCTTATTTCATTTTCCACAGCCTTTATTGTGGGTAGCATAAACGTAACAGGTTATCGACCCTCCCAATCTGTATGGTTTTTCCGAAACGGCGTTTCTTCATCTTTAGCAGGAAATGATATAAAAGCAAAATTTTATTACAAGAAAGCATTAGAACTCGACAAAAACAATCTTTTTGCACGAATAAACTATTCACAGGTTCTGGGAAGAACAGGGAGACCATCGGAAGGAATTTATATTCTGACAAACAATTTTTCTCTAACCCTTTCTTCGTCACCTGAACTTAATGCACTGGGATATTTATTTGAAATAATGAAAGATTATGAAAAAGCACAATATTTCTATGCCCGAGCGATTGTTAATAACCCATCCTTCACACTCGCTCACGCAAATATCGCTAATCTTTTTTT
>CAKZKR010000075.1 GCA_937124615.1 uncultured bacterium | reverse complement strand
GCTCGCTTCGCAATGGTATGAGCAACTTCCATAAAGTATTCGTCCCATGTGGGTCTTTTGTAATCACTCATTTTTTTATTCTCCCAATAATATAGTGAAAAGCCTAACGCATGTCCGAGAGTAATATGCCACAATAATCAGAAATAAGGCAAATAGGAGAAAGGGATGTTATTTATGGAATTATGAAAGAATCTACATATGTAAGTTAATGTTATCCGTTTCAATTTCTTCCCATTGTATCTGCTCCAATAGAAATTTTAATTCACCGAATTCTTTTTTTATTGTCTCAATATTAGATGAAACATTATCCACAAGTCCTCCCCGAAGTTCTTGTTCCATTGTTTGCGAAATATAGGCTAATCTTTGGGCAGAAATCGATGCGGATGCTCCTGATAAAGCGTGGGCAAGACGACATAATTCTTCATAATTTTTATCATTGTATGTTTTTTCCAGTTCTTCTATTCGTGCAGGCATGTGTTGGACAAATACGGTTGTGATACGCTGAACAGTTTTTATCTTACCTCCCGTGTTATTCAAAGCCTGTTTAAGGTCGAATGTGGGGAGTGCAGTAATGTCCTTAAATTCATTTTCTTGGTGTGTCTTTTGTTCAATAGTTTGTTGAAACTTCTCTGTTTCAGATTTGCAAAACCACTTATCTAACATCTCACGCACTTTTGAAGTTTCAATAGGCTTTGATAAATAATCGTCCATACCTGCTGATAAGCACCGTTCACGGTCGCCACTGAGGGCGTGGGCTGTTAAGGCAATTATGGGGGTATGTATTCCGGGAGGCTCGATAGTTCGAATTTCTCGTGAAGCGTTAAAACCATCCAATCTTGGCATTTCGCAATCCATAAATATTAAATCAAATTTTTTGCTTTTGACCCATTCCACCGCTTCATGACCATCAACCGCTATCGTAACATCACACCCCAAATCTCGTAAAATCTCAATCGCTACTTGTTGATTGACGAAATTGTCCTCGGCTAATAAAATCTGTGCATTATAGATTTGCTTTTCTATTTTTGCTTCTCTTTGCTCAACTATAGTGTGTCGGGTAATAAGGGTTGGTTTTTCCCCTCGGATATGGGATAACCAAATCGTTGCTAAAGCGTCCATTAATTCACTTTGACGAATAGGTCGAGTCAAATAACCAGCAAATCCTAATTCAAATAGACGCCGAGCGTCACCCTTCATCCCGAAAGGAGTTATAAGGACCAAAATAGTATCTTTGATTTTCTCGTTCTGTTTAATGGTTCTGCCTAAGGATTCCCCTTGTATGGCAGGCATCTGGTCATCAATAAGACATATTTGGTAAGGTGTGCCATTGTCTGCACTCATAATTAAGTAGTTTAGTGCTTCCACACTAGACCCTACTGTATCCACATCCATTTCCCATGATTGAAGTTGTTCCGCAATCACTCCACGATTAATAGGACTCTGGTCCACAATTAGGACTCGAACTCCTCGGAGAGTTTCCTTATAAGATAAGGGAGGTAGGGAAGGCTTGGTTTCATCTATTGGTAATATGAGAGAGATAGTAAAACAAGTTCCTTCTTTTTCCTTAGAACGAACAGAAATAGAACCATTCATAGCATCGACAATAAGTTTGCAAATAGCCAGTCCTAATCCTGTCCCTCCGTATTGTTTAGCAATAAGAGCATCTGCTTGTTCATATCGTTCAAAAATAAATTTTAATTTCTCTTGAGAAGCTCCAATTCCTGTGTCTTCAACCATAATAGATATAGCCGCTTTATTTTCTGTGATACCGTCACAGTTTACGACTAACAAT
Source organism: uncultured bacterium (assembly GCA_937124615.1). Lineage (GTDB taxonomy): Bacteria > Hydrogenedentota > Hydrogenedentia > Hydrogenedentales > Hydrogenedentaceae > Hydrogenedens. The sequence goes on along the minus strand of CAKZKR010000075.1, from coordinate 13,464 downwards.
ACATATCCTTGATTTGTAAACTTTATTCCATTGCTGATGAGGTTTGTGAGCACCTGTCGAATACGTCCAGCGTCTCCAATAAATCTTCTTGGACAACCGGGCACATATCGGAGATAAAGATGAATCCCTTTATTGTAGGCTAAGGGAGACATCAGTTCCATGATTTCTTCACACAAGACTTGCAAATCAAAAGGAGCCGGCTCAATATCAATATGCCCTGCTTCAATTTTCGAATAATCCAAAATATCACCAATAAGTCGTAGTAGAGATTTACCAGAACGATGAATTGTTTCTACTTGCCGTTTTTGTGTTTCTGTTAATTCAGAATTTAGCAGGATTTCAGACATTCCCAAAATTCCTGTCATTGGGGTACGTATCTCATGACTAATGTTCGCGAGAAAATCGCTTTTTATTTGAGCCCGCATCTCCGCCTGTTCTTTTGCTTTTTGAAGTTCTTTTTCGATACGCAATCGTTCCTGGATTTCTTTTTGCAAAAGTTCTGAAGTTCGCCGATGCTCCTCTATTTCCTCCTGCAATTCATTTGTTCGCATCTTGATCTTTTCATTCAAATCTTTATTTACATTTTTTAATATCTGTTCTTTTTTTTCTATATGATGAAGCATTTCGTTAAATTCATCTGTGAGAATTCCTAATTCATTTGTAGCAAGTTTCACCGCACGAACGGAATAATCCTTTTCTCTGGAAATACGTTTTGCTAATAATGCAAGATGCTCTATAGGTCGAGAAATAGCCCGATGTAGGTTAGAGGATACAAGAAACGCAATTAGAGAGGAAAATAAAAGCACGCTGGCTACTCCGATGCTAAAAAGCAAGAGTCGTTGATAAAAGATATTTTTATTTGTTGCTAATAACAACACAGGAACATTGTCCGAAAGATCTCCTATAGAAGCGGTTAGTAAATCCTCTTCCTTTTTCATAATAGGACAAACAAAAGTAAAATAATTCCCGAAAATGTTATGAGATTTTAAAGAATAGGGAGTTACAGGAAAATTTGGAATGCCTTTTCCTCTATAATAACGGGCTATAATTTTCCCTTTTCCATCATATACGCATGCCATTGTAATCCGTTCATGGTCTTTTAATATCAAACTTAATTTATTTTCAATCTGTTCCTTTGAAGGTTCGCTTTTATTGATAATTTCCGATAGATAAATGTTTATATGCTGTGCGGTGATTCTTAGTTCCATCTGTATTGTTTGTTTTAAAAGGGCCATATCAAAGATGTAGAAGATTATGCAGGCTGTAAGTAATGCAGTAAGAGTGGGAACAAGTGAGAGGATGAAAAGTTGTTGGATAATAGATAGACTTTTATAATATATTGCAAATCGATTACGAAGTTTTTTAAAGGTTTTGTGCATCTTATTTTTGGGATACTCGCGATATATAACGCCTTGTTAAAAACTGTAAAAAATGTAGACATATTATTATACAAAAAATGTATATAAAAAGTAAATATATATTAAAGCAATAATTTACATTTTTTTATTATATGCAATCGGCATTTGCGGAAGATTCGGAGTAAATAAGAGATTAGTATTGTCATTCTTGTTAGGTCCTATACAAGTGGTTTAACTTTTAATAGAGGAAACCTGTCTATACTTAATAGTGTTGTTTTATATATATGGTTGTATGTTATTTTGATAACAAGATTGATAGATTGGTTAAAGTTTATTTTACCAAAATAAGAGAAAAATGTTTTATAATCATTGGAATTAGACATGCTAAATTTTTGAAAGGAAAGGTTATGTCCGAGAGGGTATTTTTCTGTATTTTACTGTTATTTTTTAGCGTATCGGTTTATAGTTTTGCACAAACAGCCCAAATAGGGGCCAAGTTAGAAGGAAAATCTTCAATGAGGCTTGCAATCGAGAAGATAATATATCGTCCTGCGGAATGGGAACAGGAAAAGGTAAAGGAATTTGAAAGTGAAATCGTAAATAAAGGAGGGTTGATTCATGTATATTATCGTAATATTTCAAATGAACCTGTGAGGATTCGTTATTGGCGATGGAATCGTAAGGACCGCTCTTATTGGATATTGAATCACTTTGTGGCATGGGACAGATTTATTAATCAGACTGTTCAACCGGGTGAATTGGGTGTATTAGAAATAAATGCAGTATCGGACGATTTTGCCCCTGGCGCAAAATTTTCTTTGCAACTTTTGCAACTTGTGGATGACCTCTCTCCATTATGTGCTACCGCAGAAGGAACACTTATAGCGGAACCGCTTCGAATTACATATATTCATGTTCTACCGCAAATGAAAGACATGAATATTTTTATTCGCAATTTCTCAAAAGATACCTATCAAATTCGCAATTTATTATTCTTCCCTAAAAATGAAATTTCTGTGGATTGGAGTGTAAAGGAAATCGGACCGGATGAAATGGCAATTGGGAAAGTTCAACTTTCCCAACCTCTGTCATCAGGAGTCTGGTTTGTTACAGGAGTGGAGGCTTCAAAGGATAATGGGGAAACAAAAAAACTGTGTTTTGCCCACCGCCGTGCATTTGAGGATACCTTTCCTATCGGAGTTTGGACAAACGAACCTGAAACCTACGAAGCCTTATATAACATGCATATTGATACTATGGTGGAAGGGGGAAAGAAAGATAATCCTTTCTTTAAGGAAGTTGCTCCGAAATATGGTTTTCGTGCAATGGTTCATACAGGGGTTCCTTTGAATGTAGATACCGTCCGTGAATTTTCTGGACACCCCCATGTAATATGCTGGATGCTTCAGGATGAACCCGATTGGTCAATCCCTGCAAATGTTATGTATCTAACAAACCAGCATCTATGCCAATACGACAATACCAAACCAACTTTTATTACACTATGCAGAAATATCAAATTTTTTGAATATGCCTCTATATGTGATATCCCTTGTCAAGACCATTATTCGGTTACCGCGCCATCCAGTAGTAAATGGCCTAAACCTTACGGCACACGATTAGAAGAGACCGCCTATTATACCCGAGACCTTAAAATTGCATCAGAACCCAAACCTATCTGGATATGGAGTCAAGCAATAGCAGATTGGGGAGAAAGACCAAGACGACCTGTCCCAACACCTGAAGAATTGGGAGCACAGTTAGTATTAAATTTGGGTAGAGGGGCCAAAGGTATCATCTGGTTCAATCATGATAAAAAGATTGCTCAAAAATATCCTGAATTAGAACGAGCCATGCAAGGTTGGGGAAGAGTTATGAGTTTATTACGAGACTATTTTTTAAGTTCCGACCCGATAGAGTTCAAAGGTTCTGCTCCGAAAGATATTGATATAGCCCCATTGCTGGGAAGAAATTTTATGTTATTATGCCTTACGAATATGGATTACGAAATTCATCCGGAATCCTATCCATTCAAAGAAAAGGAGAATATTGACATAACCGTAAACTTACCGTTCCCGGGACAATCTTTATTTGAAATTCGCCCACAAGGAATCACAGAGTTAAAAGCAAATTGGGACCAGAGGAAAATTTCCTTTAACCTACCCAAATTGAAATCCGAAACAATCATTCTAATTCACACACAACCCGACCTCGGGATTCAACTAAATTCTACATGGAATGAAATTTTAGCCAAAGAAATTAAACCTTTAGATAAGTAATTTTCCATAGTTAATTATTATTATGCCAAAAGAAGTTGAAAATAAATTTTTAATAATCTCTGATGAATGGCGAGATTTTATTATAAAGTCGATTCCGATAAAACAAGCCTATATTTACACAGGACCCCCTCTTGCAGTTCGTGTCCGAATAGAACCTGAAAAATGCACCCTAAATTTAAAAAAGTCTATTGTGGCAACGACAAGAGAGGAATATGAATATCAAATTCCATTCGAAGATGCAAAAGAATTGTTAGAAAATTTTTCTACAGGATATGTCATAGAAAAGATCCGGCATATAGTTTTATATGAGGGACAACGCTGGGAAATTGATGAATTTTTAGGTGAAAATCTTGGGCTTATTGTAGCGGAGATTGAATTGCAAAGAGAGGATGAACAATTTCAAAGGCCCCACTGGTTAGGGAAAGAAGTAAGTCATGATACACGCTATCTGAATACCTCGCTGGCCCTATATCCATTTTCCAAATGGTAATGACCATATAGGGTCTATAGAACCGTACGGTTACAGATGAATAAGAATAACAGAGGTTATAATCTAAACGCAGCAATTAAATTTGCGAGATTTGAAAGAACAGGTTCTGTCCCGGGCACATTTGTGTCATAAGGATTGGAATCGGGAATATAACGAATAAACTCTACATGCCCATCCATATATAAAACATTGCATCCCCCCGGGATATGGTTAAATAAAGGTTCTGCTGCACCTGGAGCAGCAAATGTATCTAACATAATCCATACCGAACTTTGTGCATTGCTACTACTTGCAGGATTATTAATATCTGTGATCAGGAAACGCTCAATCCCTTCTCTTAAACGATATACCGTATTACTACCTCCATTCCCATAACCCAACCATGGAGCCCGTAAGTTTGAATCTCTATCAAAAACTTTCATAAGACCCAGGGGGTCAGAACCACTAATATAATTAGATACATCATTCGGAAATTCTTGATACAGTCCTTCTAATGCGGCTCCTAATTGAATTGGACCTATTACAGATGTATCAAAATTAAACACAGTAGCTAATACACCAATAATTAAGAAATTACTAATTTGTACACTTGGTTTTAAGTTATCAAGGACCCAGCCAAGGTAAGCATAACTTGCATCAATCTCATCAGAAATGCGAACTAAATCTCCATTTGCATCTTCTATCCTTTTCCGATGCATTTGTGCTTGTGCATCAGAAGGACAAATTATAATATAGGGGTCTGTTAAATATTCAGGATACAATTTTTCGACCTGGGGACCTGCAGCCAATGCTTGGTTAAAAGTAATTGGGTTATAAGTCTGCATTGGTGGGAATCTTTCCCCTTTACTTTCGTTGGCATACATCTTGAAGACCAATCCCCACTGTTTTAGATTGTTCTGGCATGAGGAACGGCGTGCCGCCTCACGAGCACGAGCAAGGGCGGGCAATAAAATGGCCGCAAGAATGCCGATGATAGCAATGACCACCAGCAGTTCGATGAGAGTAAAACCTTTCTTGTTCATCTTAAAAATCCTTATGATAAAAGTTTATTATTGACTCTAATTATATTATATATCATTTTTCATAAAAAAATTCGTGCAGTTTTATAAAACTGCACGAATTCTTTGTGTAAAAATCAATTATTTCTTTTATGATTGTCCCGCAGCAATCACTGAAACCATGTTCGCCACAATAGAGACTATAGGTGCGGTCCCCGGAACATCATTATCTAATAGATTTGGGTCTGCAATATAGCGAATAAATTCAACATGTCCATCCATGTAAAGGACATTGCATCCGCCGGGAATATGATTAAACAAATCACCCGCTACACCGCCGGCGGAGAAAGTATCCATCATTATCCATACAGAACTTTGTGCATTGTTGCTTGCCGCCGGATTGTTTATATCCGTGATTAAGAAACGCTCAATACCTTCACGCAACCGATACACTACATTGCCTCCACCATTACCATAGCCAGACCAGGTTGATGGTAAGGTTGCATCCTGGTCCATAACTTTCATCAAAGCGGTAGGGTCTGAACCCGATACATAAGCGGTAACCAAACCGGTGTTAGCTTGATAAAGTCCATCTAACGCTCCACCTAATTGGACAGGTACCGGTTGAGAAGTATCGAAACTTCCGCCTAATAAACTTATCAGAATGCCTACAATAGTAAATTGATTTGCAGGAGCGCCCAACTTCAAATTATCAAAGACCCAGCCAAAATAGGCATAACTTTCATCAATATAATCAGATAGTCTAACTAAATCACCATTATTGTCTTCTAACCTCTTTTTCATATTTGAATAACTTGGGTCAGAGGGACAAATAATGATATAGGGGTCTGTTAGATATTCTGGATACAGTGTACTTACTTGTGGGCCTGCCGCTATTGCGTCATCATTATTGACAGGATTATAAGTTTGTAACGGAGGGAACCTTTCACCTTTAGCCTCATTAGCATACATTTTGAAGACCAATCCCCACTGTTTTAGATTGTTCTGGCATGAGGAACGGCGTGCCGCCTCACGAGCACGAGCAAGGGCGGGCAATAAAATGGCCGCAAGAATGCCGATGATAGCAATGACCACCAGCAGTTCGATAAGAGTAAAACCTTCTGTTAATAAGTTTGAGTTAATTAAGATTATGTAGTTTATATAAACCACACAAATAAAACCGCACGGAGGTTCGTTTAAATTTTACAAACAATTACGGACTAGAAAGAGCAGTAACCATGTAGGCTACATTGGATATTACGGGTTCATCACCCGGTATGTTATTGTCATAAACATTTGAATCCTGGGTATACCGAACGAACGATACATGACCATCCATGTAAAGCACATTGCAACCACCAGGTACATGGTTAAATAACGCTTCTCCACCTCCTGCTGAGAAGGTATCTAACATAATCCAGACAGAACTCTGGGCATTGTTGCTTGCCGCAGGGTTATTAATATCTGTGATTAAGAAACGCTCAATACCTTCACGCAGACGGTAAATGGTGTTTCCACCGCCGTTACCATTGCCAGCATAGGCAGATGTAAGAGCAATATCTTGGTCCATAACTTTGACCAATGCGGAACCATTTCCACCGATATATTGACCTAATGCAGTCATATTTCCCGGATTGGATAATAATGAATCAAGTCCTCCTGCGATTTGAATGGGGACCATTGCATTCTGGTCAACATTGGTAGCACCGAATTGAGTCAAGGCCGTACCTATAAGAGGAAAAGAACTAAGGGGTGCAGATGGCTTTAATCTGTCAAAGACCCAGCCAAAATAGGCATAACTTGCATCAACCTCATCCGAGATATAAAGTAAACTGCCTTGATTCTGATTTTGCTCTATTCTTCTTCTCGTATTTGCAGCTTCCGCATCGGAAGGGCAAATAATGATATACGGGTCTGTTAAGTATTCCGGATAAAGACTACTTACTTGCGGTCCCGCTGCAATTTCTGCCCTGTTTGGCCTTAAGGGATTATAGGTTTGCAAAGGTGGAAATCTTTCTCCTTTGGCTTCATTGGAATACATCTTAAAGACCACTCCCCATTGTTTCAAGTTGTTCTGGCATGAGGAACGACGAGCCGCCTCACGAGCCCTCGCCAAAGCAGGTAGCAAAATGGCTGCAAGGATACCGATAATAGCTATTACAACTAATAATTCAATTAAAGTAAAACCTTTTTTATGCATAGACTGTACTCCTTTGCTTATAAAAGCGGTTAAACATTATGAGGTTAACAAAACTCCGTGCGGTTTGAGATAATTATATCATATACGAAAAGCAAATGTAAAATAAATAAAAACAATAAAATGATTATACTTGATCGTTATCTCTATTTTTTTATTCTAACCATATTTTTACGAAGTGTTAAAACTGTTGTGGTGTAAAAACTATCAGGATTAGAATAACTAAATATATCTAACAAAATATCTATTTTAAGATTGTCATTCAAAATTATAAAAATTTCCTGTTACCATGAAAAGATCTACTTTTTTTGATTTTTTTGTTGAACCATGATTACGAGAAAAATATAGCTTCTGAAAATGAAAACTTTATCAATAAATAAAGACTTACGATTGATTAACGAATGATAAATACTCTTATAATAGATAATTTAAGAAACTGATGCTGAATAAATTAAAATACTATTAAACTACTTTTGATGATATATCTCTCAAAATCTTATATAGTCATAACCCTATTCTATAATTAGATATAAAAAAGTTATTATGTATGTCCTTAATAGCGAGGGCATAGGTGTTAAAACTTTATTTTAAAAAGTGACTGAATTATTTTCTTCGTTTTTAAGAATACCTTTCATAAACATAAATATTTAGTTTTTTCTTATAAATAAAAAAAATAGGTGTTTCTGTTAAATAAAACAGAAGTTGTCTTTTATTTGCAATTAACTAAGAATAGATAGATATTCAAATTCTTTTATTATTTTTATTATAATGATGAAATATTTATAGTGTCCTTCAATATAGATTTAGCAGAGTAGTATAGTGGAAATAAAATTAATAAAGGAGCGTTGATAAAATGTATTGTATAAAATTGAATTATTTTGTTTTTACTATCTCTTGTTTCTCGCTTGTAGGCCCGTTTCAATGTTCATGTCTCGATAATATTTCGCCCTATCCACAAAATCCATTTGTGATTCATATGGAAATACCCGCCCCTGAAGATAGTGCAGGGAGTCTAATTGTAGCGGATCTGGATGGAGATAGAAAGATGGATTATCTTGTAACAAGACCGGGCTATGTAGCTGGATATCGTTGGGATGGACAAAAGTTATGGGTTTTGAATCAGAATGTTTGTGTCGGTGGTTCTTCAGAAACTTATGGTCTGCCGGGGCATCATGGACCCGGCGTGCAGGCAGGAGATATTGATGGAGACCGAAAAACAGAAGTGTTATTTTTAACCAATGATAGCGTTTTACATGTTGTAGAAGGGATAACTGGTAAAGAAAAATGGACGGCCCAACCTCCTATTCCACAAGGAGCGGAACGATGGGAACATTTAGCAATTGTAAATTTAAGGGGTAAAGGTGACCGTGATATTGTTTTGCAGGCAACAAATAAAGAGGGGTATCGCATGGGACGATATGTGTCTGCATATTCATTAGATAAACTAAGAAAGGGAGATTTAACACCGTTATGGACAAAAGATGATTTTTTAGCTTGTGCTCACAATGGGCTTAGAGTAGCCGATTTAGACGGTGATGGTAAGGATGAAATTATTAGCGGTTGTATCCTGAGTCCGGAGGGAAAAGAGCTATTTCGATTACCCGATTTACAGGGACACCTCGATAGTGTTTTCATTGCTGATGTTCGCCCGGACATTCCCAAGTTAGAAGTTGTAACTCTTGAAGAAGGAGCAAATCGTGTATTCCTATTCGGGAAAGAGGGTATGATTTGGACTTCCGACAACAAACAACAAGAACCTCAAAATGCAGGGGTTGGCGAATTTAATCTCAATTCCCCGGGGTTAGAAATCTGGTGCCGTAGCCGATACGACATCGACCAGAAACCATGGGTTTTCGATGCCCTCGGCAATGTCATTGCAGATTATGAACTTCGAGATGTGGCTCCTTCCGATTGGACAAACAAAGGGATTGAAGTCATCTTTACCATTTATTGGGATGGCTCGGAACGCCAATATCTTTGTGCCAAAGAAAGGCATGAGTCCGGAGATGTAGCGATTGTAGACCCTATGACAGGCAAATTTATCCAGCGTTTTTCTGAGAAGGCAGACCGCTTATATGTAGCGGATGTAGCCGGCGACTGGCGAGAAGAGATTATTATCCTTTCAGGGAATCAATTGCACATTTATCAGAACGAGGCAAAAAATCCAAATCCGAAAAGGCAACGGTTGTGGAAACAACCGTTGTATCGACGACTGAAGTCAGTTTGGAATTATTATTCTCCTTAGATTAGCGAGGATTAACGAGCGATAGGTTCGAAACTGTTTCTGTTTGTGCTTTTCTATTATATAAGCATTACAACTATTTGTATAGGAATCTATCCTTTGCTATATGAACTATAAAAGACTGCTTGGTATTTTAAAAAAGTAGGGCAGGAATTTTTGTTCCTGCCCAAGGTCTATCTATTCAGTATTGGGTTTATAATGTTTTAGTACATATCTTCCATTCCACCTGCGCCGGGTGCCGGTGCTTTCTTTTCCGGTTCTGGTAATTCAGCAACCAAAACTTCTGTGGTTAATAACAGTCCAGCAATACTCGCCGCATTTTGTAAGGCACAACGGGTTACCTTGGTCGGGTCAATAATACCGGCTTTCAATAAATCTTCATATTCGCCGGTTTCCGCATTATAACCAACAGTTCCCTTCTTGGACTTAACATTCTGTACCACAGTGGCACCTTCATCACCTGCATTCGCGGCTAATTGACGAAGCGGTTCTTCCAGAGCCCGTTTCACAATCTGCGAACCAATTAGTTCATCACCTTCTAATTTCAATTCATCAATGGCTTCCTGACAGCGGAGAAGTGCAACACCACCTCCCGGAACGATACCTTCTTCGACTGCCGCACGAGTTGCATGAAGAGCATCTTCAACACGGGCTTTCTTTTCTTTCATTTCAATTTCTGTAGCCGCACCGACATTAATGACAGCGACACCACCGGACAATTTTGCTAACCGTTCCTGTAATTTTTCACGGTCATAATCAGAGGTGGTTTCTTCAATCTGGCGACGAATCAGGTTGATTCTACCCATAATATCAGAGTTTTTGCCGGCACCTTCAACGATGGTTGTCGTATCTTTATCAATTACGACGCGTTTGGCACAACCCAAATCACTCAGTGAGATATTCTCAAGCGAGCGACCCAGGTCTTCAGTAATTGCAAGACCGCCTGTCAGAATTGCAATATCTTCAAGCATAGCCTTACGACGGTCACCAAATCCGGGGGCTTTTACCGCACAACATTGAATCGTTCCACGAATCTTGTTTACAACCAGAGTTGCTAAAGCCTCACCTTCAACATCTTCAGCAATAATTAATAAAGGTTTACCGCCTTTAGCAATCTGTTCCAACAAAGGTAATAAATCTTTCAGACTGGATATTTTCTTTTCATGGATAAGGATGTAGCAATTTTCAAGAATACATTCCATGGTCTCTGTGTTGGTAACAAAATACGGAGACAAATAACCCTTGTCAAACTGCATACCTTCCACTATTTCAAGTGTCGTTTCAATCCCTTTAGCCTCTTCAACGGTAATGGTGCCATCGTTGCCAACTTTTTCCATAGATTCCGCAATTATATTACCGACTTCAGTATCACAGTTAGCAGAAATTGTAGCAACATTACGCAAAACTTCGCGGTCATTCTTGACTTGCTTGCTCATCTTTGCTAAATGGTCAACCACTGCATCAACGGCTTTCTCGATACCACGTTTAAGAGCCATCGGGTTAGAACCGGCTGCCACATTCCGCATACCTTCACGGAAAATAGCCTCCGCCAATATAGTTGCTGTTGTGGTTCCATCGCCAGCCACATCAGAAGTTTTGGAAGCCACTTCTTTTACCATTTGGGCACCCATGTTCTCATATTTGTCTTCCAACTCAATTTCTTTGGCTACACTGACGCCATCTTTGGTTACTGTGGGGGATCCCCATTTCTTTTCAAGGACAACATTTCGTCCTTTGGGACCCAGAGTCGCTTTCACCGCTTTACTTAGTTTAACAACACCCGACAAAATTCTCCGTCGAGCATCTTCACCAAATTCTAATTGTTTTGCTGCCATAATTCATCCTTCCTTCTTTTAAGGTTAATCTTCAATTACTGCAAGTACATCTTCCTCGCGAAGAATGACATGTTCTTCACCATCAATCTTTACTTCGGTTCCAGAATACTTGCCCATGAGGATTCGGTCACCCTTTTTCAATTCCATGGGGACCCGTTTACCATTGTCGTCCAGTTTTCCTGGACCTACCGCGATAACACGCGCTTCCTGAGGTTTTTCCTTGGCCGTGTCGGGAATAATAATACCACCACGCACGGTCTCTTCAGGTTCAATGCGTTTCACAAGAATACGGTCTGCTAATGGACGAACTTTTGTAGCCATAATGCACCATCCTCCATTTGTTCGTTGAAGGTTAAAGTTAAATTACTTAAAAACTTATAAATTTCTTTGAGGATGCATATACATCCTCATCATAGGTAACGCACGTGAGATTGATTTTGTTAGCACTCACCTGTAGTGAGTGATAATAACATAACTGAAAGTATTTTGTCAAATCATTTAGGCAAATACAGAACTTCTATAATTTCTTTCTTAAATCATTTAAATCAATTGTAAATCCAGATGGTTGGTAGTCTAATATTCAATACCTTAAATCCATCAAAATACTGAAAATAGATATTGAATCATTTCCTTTTCTTTTCCCTCTTATCTCTTTAAAACAGTGAAACAACAGTCCCTTTATGATGTTACTATAAAAGACTTTTTCTATCTTATCAAGTTTTTTTCTAAAAAAATTTGTTGTTTGAATTATTGTATATCTTATGGTAAAATAAAGTAATGTCAGAAAAAATAAATAAAGTTTATACAATAAAAGAAGTATCAGAACTTACAGGTATCCCAATATATAAAATACGCCAGTGGGAAAAGAAAATAAAAAAACTAAAGCCGAAAAGGCATCCGAAAACCAACTGGCGATTTTATACGGATGAAGATATAAAAACCCTGCGTGAAGTAAGTTTTTTACTTCGGCATAAGAAAATGCGACTGCAGGGTATTGATAGCGAGTTGACGAAAATGGAACGGCTAGGTGATACTCCGTTAGACCGTATTGCTATCCGAAATTTACTTCGTCAAATTCGATTAGAATTAAATCAAATTCGTTTTATAATGAAGACCCTGATAAACGAATAACAAGAGTTTCTGGTCGGGGCGTGGCGCAGTCCGGTTTAGCGCACTTGACTGGGGGTCAAGGGGTCGCTGGTTCAAATCCAGTCGCCCCGACCAAACAAACTGCCCGCAAAATTCGCAATGTTTTGCTTGGTCGCAATTACTGAACGAAGCTCGAACCCATTTTGAGCAAGAATTACGGCCTTGATGGGCAGAAACCAAACCGCTCGGGTGGGAAGGAAAGGGGGTTTGGGGGGAAAGGAATTCCCGCCCTCGCTTTTTCACCGCCACAATTTTTCGTGCCAACGAAGTTGGCTCGCCGCCAAAGAATGTTGCCCTTGTCCCACCCGGCCATACGCGGGCAACAATAAGGAACTCCCTTGATTTTTGTAGACAAAAGAAATTAAGATGTTTGTCATAATGTTAATCATTTGATTATAAGGTAGTTTTTGTTTTTTAATACTAATACGGTCATGCCATAATGTCAAACGAAAAATCCACAATAGCCAAGAACATAAAAAGTTGCGAAAGCAACGGGGTTTGTCGCAGGTCAAATTATCCAAACTTGTCGATATTTCCCATAATACGATTAACAAGATTGAATCCGGGGCACTTCAAAGCCCAACAATAGGCACGGCAAGCAAAATCGCCAAGGCATTGGGCGTTAGTTTAGATGATTTAATTAAATAGGGTAACATAAAACTATGACAAAAGAACAAAAATTTTATCAAGCTCTACAAAATGTTTTCATCGGCGCCAAGATTGAAGGCGAAGGCGGTTTTGTTAATTTGATGAGAATTAAATCAAATTACTACCGCAAAATTGAGGACATTCTCAAAAAAGATATTGAAACAGCGCTAACAAACTATCCAAAATTTAGGGACGAACTTTTTGACAAACTCTATTCGTTTTTCAGCCGCTACTTTACCGAAAGCGGCTCCATTTATTTCAATTCAAC
>CAKZKR010000074.1 GCA_937124615.1 uncultured bacterium | reverse complement strand
ATAGAACAACAATCCCTCCACAGGAAGTCGATGTTCCTAATGTAGTTGAATTTCGAATTCGTGCTACAAATGCTTTGCCAGCAGGTAGATATTACTTGATTTTAAATACTCATGACATTTTAGGTGAGCCGACATTAGAACGCGGAAGTGGTAAAAGGTTGAAGTATGCAATTAAGTATTGTCCTATCAATGTGAATAATCCCACAGATACTGCAGACGACACTTTAGTGGAACCTTCTATTATTGATGATGTCTTTGCAGACCCTCTGATTGTTAATAATGATGCAGTCTTTCAGAGAGTTCAAGATTCATGGATAGGTGTTAATGCACGGGGTGAAACCACAGGGATGGTATTTTTACCCGGACAATTAGAATCAGAAACACTAATACCTCCCGATTATTACTGGATGGATGGTATTTTCCCTGAAGAACAACCTGTTTATGGAAAAACATTTACAATTACGGTCCCACCCTATACCCCTGCTAATGGACAGGTAGACGATTATGTATTGTGTATCGCTTTTTGGTTGGAGCAAACAGTTAATAATGAATCCATTTCATTGAATTTCTTCGATTTCAGCCAGGAGCCAGACCATGAATATATTGAAATTACAAACATTTCAGATCATCCTATTGATTTAACGGGTTATACCCTTGAAATTGGTATTCCAAGAGATGATGCAGGAGTTCGTACAGACCCATATAAGGTTACGGCTAAGATTGGTGATGCAAATGATGTGAATAATAGGTATATTATTGCTCCACAGGGTAGATTGCTTTTAACATTCGATTCATCATCGGACCTCGTAGGAGATAAATTTGACCATTATCGAGATCCCAACTTAGCTCCAGCATCTATAATAAAACGAAATGGGATAGGGCTTAGCAGTATTATTCCTACAAGTCCTGTTCCACCGGAACTCGAACCTCTTGTTAATATAACGACGCCTTTTATTGCTTTAAGTGATACAAATAATATTTTCCAGAGGGAATATATTGGTAACAGTTTAGAGGAAGATTTTACAGATTATAATGGTGATGGAAATCCGGGGGATAACCCTGCAGATAATGATATACAGAGCACCCCGAATGATGTAAACTTTAATATATCCGGTCCAAGAAAACCGTGGGATAGAATTGTCCCGTTATATTCTGTTGAATTTCCACTTATAGACGGAGAGAATACAGAACGAAGAAAAACGGAACAGATTACCACACTAAACGACCTTGCACGATTGGTACTACAAGGAGGATTTTTGCCTAATGATCCCGAACATGATGGGTATGATAACGACGGGGATGGAGGTTATGTTACGGCGACAAATGACTATAAGTTAGGGACTTTAGAAAAGGATGGTGTTGATAATAATTTAAATGGAGTTATTGATGATAGACCTACGAATTTCATGAATCCAC
>CAKZKR010000073.1 GCA_937124615.1 uncultured bacterium | reverse complement strand
ATACCTTCCTCTATCCCCTCTGGAGTTCCTTCTGGAGTACCTTCAGGTGTCCCTTCAGGAGTTCCTTCTCCGCAAGGACCTGTAGATATTACAACATCTACATAACTTCTCGGGGCAACTTGCGCACCCGCTATTGGACTCTGACTAATAATTCTACCTTTAGGAACGGTATTACTACACTGCTCTGTTACAACACCTAAAAACAATCCAGCAGATACCAATGTTACATCTGCATTTTCTTCTGTCATACCTACTACATTTGGCACTTCAACAGGACATGGACCTGACGAAACAACAAGATTGACCCCATTACCCGGTTCTAATTCTACACCCCCCACAGGGTCTTGACTAATAACATAACCTGCAGGAATTGTACTATTACACTGCGTCTCTATAGTTCCCACAACATAACCTGCAGAAACAATTTCATCCTCTGCAACAAATTGCTTTAGTCCTACAACATCAGGAACTATTCCCGGAGGGCAGGGTCCCGTAGAGATTGTTACATGAACCGGACTACCCGGATCCAGATATTGTCCCGGAAACGGCTGTTGTAAAAGAATTAGACCTTCCGGAACAGTATAACTGCATCGTTCTGAAACGGTTCCAAGCACATAACCCATACTTATCAAAACATTTTCTGCTTGCTCGACTGTTAACCCCAAAAGATTTGGCACAGAATGACTCCAAATAAAATAGGGATAAGTTATCCCCGGGACAATTCCCCAAACCGTTCCAAAAGACCAATTGGTATAAGTCGATTTCTGTTTCATTTGTTCTGTTGTTTTACCTGTTCCTCCACTCGATGTAGCATAACCTGAAGTGTCTTTATCCCAATAACTCATGAAAATAAAAGCCAAAAAGAAACGGTACCCAATAAGTCCACCAACACGGGAAGAACCGGTTACATGCCCTGCAGAATAGTTTTCAAAGCCCCAACCCCAAGACATGCTTCCAATTAACCCGCCTACATTGGATGAGCCAGATACATTTCCCGTTGCATAACATCTACGTAAAGAGGCATTCCATGTAGCACACAATCCAACAAGTCCACCTACGGCCGATGTTCCAGAGACATCACTTGTAGAATAACTTTGAGATATTGTTCCTGCATTTCTTCCTGCCAAACCACCGACATTGGAAGCACCGGACACAGAATCCATGGAATAGCATTTGTTTAATGTCCCGGCGTTATTACCTGCCAAACCACCGACATTATTCGTTCCAGAAACAGAACCGTTTGCGAAGCAAGTGTCTGCACGACCCTCATTGGAACCGATAAGTCCACCAACATAATTTTTCCCAACAACGACATTGTTATCCATCCCCAAATTGGAGATAACACCGCTACTACTCACTCTACCAAAGAGTCCTACATAATCTTCCGAAGGACGGTGAATATGCAAATTAAAGATTTGATACCCCTTTGCATCAAGGGTTCCGCTAAACGGTTTGGTAGATGTTCCTATTGGTTGGAAACCCGCCCCATCGTTCCATGTCTGCGTATCGCTCGCATCAATATCTTGTGATAATTCATATAAGCCACTCAGTGGATACTCTGGGTCGTTACCTATTTTCTGCAAATCTTCAAGACTTCCTATTAGAATTGCAGACCAACCCACATTTGCAATCACAATAAATGATAGAATTAAAAATATCCTAATCATTACTGTTTGTTTCTTTACATCTGAATTGTGTTAATTGTGTTTTAAACATAAAATAATCTCCTTTTTAAAAAACTTAATTTTATGAGTTTTTATTGTCCACAGGTACAATTCCCTTTTCAATATAATATTATAACATTTGTAAAATAAAAATCACAATAAAAATATCTATTATTTTTATTATATTAATATAAGTAATTATTATATAATGATTTATAAAAATATAAAATATAATTTTATATTTAATTATTAGAGATTTTTTCCTTTTGTCGACAAATATTTGTCATTTCATCCTTAAGGATATTTGAGATAAATTAACAAGAGGAAAACAAATATGAGGAATTTTATCTTTTTACAGTATTGAAGGTAAACTTTGGTCCGAAATGGGCACGATTAAAACTTTCCATAGTCAGTTGAATCGATGTGTTATCTTGTATGTTTATTTCAAAACAAAATGTAGTTGTTTCTCCTCGTTTTAATATTTTTTCAAGAGGTATTCTTTTTTCCTGCTGATAACGAACAAATAATGATACACTACCTTCTTCAGGATTCTGATTTTTACCTGTTATCCATTCAGCTTCTCCTAAATTAGTGCACATTACTTTTAGTCTTATCTTATCAATATTTGCTGGTAACTCAATTGTATCACCTTTATGGATAATCTGTTCTTTCTCCCTTTTTACCCAAACAACTTCATCGAAGAAGGCATCTAAATACTTTAAGGGATTGTTTCCATTATAAGCGACATTCCCAACCGCAATTAAAGGACAGTTTCGGGAATTCGTTCCCGTTGCATCACTAACCAATTTCGGATCTTTACCTTCATCAATCAACTGCCAGAAGGTTTCTTTTACATCCTTATAAATACCAAAAACTCCCATAGAAGTTTTGTCTCGGTCTATTTTTACTTTGCAATCATAAGTCTTCTTCCTCTGTTTATTAAATACACGAGAATGTTTTTTTATAACCTCTGTAACAGGACGATATGTTCCATCCGGATTGATTATTCCGAAATCACTTTTTTCGTTCACACGATACCCCCCCGGATACCACCAGAAATAAATTCCATCAGAACCACTTTGCAACAATAAGCGATAAAAATCTGAGAAATAGTCCGCCTGGAATTTTAATGCTTGTTGCACCTGTTCCGGATTCTTCCGATAAATATTATAACCCATTTCTGCCCAAAATAAGGGTAGATTCGGATTACAAAAGGCACCATACTTCACCTGAAACCCGCCCGGTTTTATCATTTCCCAATTTCCAATTCTACCGTATGCTTCCGGCTCCAATATATCCACAGATTGCGAAAGGTAATACCAGTCATATGGAAGGGGATTGGCCCAGTTATTAGTAGGATTAGAGCCTTCTGTCATTCGAAAACTAACAGCATGATTTGGGTCGACAGAACGGACTAATCTTCGGGCTCGATTATAATATTCATACAGGAGTGTATCTAGGAAACGACGGTAAGCACATACCATAACACGCCACTCACCATCTTTCACTAACATCTCATCCCCGGGGTTTGTAATATTCCCGTTATCGTCTTTAGGGATGGGACAATTCCAGTCCTTTTCTGCATTCTCCACACAGCCATATCTTTCAACAACCCATATCAACCAATCCTTATCCCATCGTTTCCTCCCTTCATGCCCCGGAAACATTGGTTCCCAGGCTAAATCATATGCAAATACCTCGTCATGTTCCGCCAAACGGTAATATTCTATCATTTCCCTGATTTTTTCCCATTCAAAATCGAACGGTGTTCCAGGACGCAAGGAAAGGTTAACTTTCAAGTTTAAACGGTCTGCGCGATACAATAGGTCCAGAAGGTTTTGGTCTTTCATTACATCGTGATATTGAAATACACTGATGGAGTTCATACCCATTTTAACAATGCGTTCTAAATCCCGTTGTATAACCCAGGGGTCGTAAGCCTCCGCACTCATCCAGTATT
The DNA here is from genome assembly GCA_937124615.1 of uncultured bacterium. GTDB lineage: Bacteria > Hydrogenedentota > Hydrogenedentia > Hydrogenedentales > Hydrogenedentaceae > Hydrogenedens. The sequence goes on along the minus strand of CAKZKR010000073.1, from coordinate 25,859 downwards.
CAAAATAACGCCACCATTCTGTTCCTATTCCGGAAGAAGGCATATAATTTACACCGTGTGGGCACCATCTTTTCCCACGATAGATAAAATCACCTTCCTTGATAGTAACAAATTCCTTTTTTGTCCGCGGTTTCCACCGATTTAACTCATGCATCACATAATCTTTCTTCTCCCCATTTACAATGAGAGAACATTCCACTTGAACAGTATCCCCTGAAATTTTCGGATAAGGGATATTCTCTGATACCTGATATATCTGCTGTGTTCCTAATTGGATAGGTATACAATTTTTCCATAAAACCTTATCATACCTGTCCCGCAATGAGAGTTGTACCGTCGCACTTGAAATATTTGTTTCCCCCGTTGTAAAGACAGTAGCCCCCATTGGCAATTCCTGTTCAGGGAAAACAGTATAATAAGCACAACCCCCATCAACAAAGAAAACTTTTTCCCTCAACCTTTTCACCCATTCCGAAAAGTAACGAACAAACTCTCCGTTGAGATACCATTCAAACTCCTGAACAGCAAAACAGGTCTGAACAGAACCCTTGTAAGGGCCATCATTGTATATCATCATAGCCGACAGAGTCCCTCGATAATCCTTCCTTTTTCCCCATGCATGCATCAAGGGAACCCACCGCCATGACCGACCTTTGTTAAAACCCCCTCCACGAGGTCGAGGATGTATTAAGGCAAACCGCTCTGGCACAGGCATCGTATCTTTATTCAAATTCAACGCCAACTCCGTATCCATAGATATGGAACAGACATCCTTCGAAGTATAAAATTTATAGTCCGGACAAAATAGTTCCAGTTTTGGTAATTCCATAGTCTGGAGAAATATTTGATGTTTTTCCGTCATCGGAGAAGTTCCCAATCCCGCAAACCAAAACTCATGTTTTCCTCCGGAAATAGGTGAATGGCTCATGGTTAATCCAATACAAGCCTTAACGGCATTTTGTGGATTAAATACGGTGCCTGCTCTTGAAGGGGATTCCCATAACTTAAACTTATCCGGAGTAAGTACATAAAACCGCCAATCTGTACTTAATGGAACAGAGGCAATCCATCGCGAACCATCTCTCTCCCGCCATTCAATTGTAAGATAATCCGTTGTTCTACTACCTCTGGCAAAAAAAACGGTACACGGATGATTATCAGGAAACGGCTTTTCCATCGAAGGAGTTGAAAAAATATCCCAGCCTCTCATATCTATAATAAAAGCATGAAACCCCGGGAGTGATAGGTTCGGGACAAGATCATTTAATAACTTGTATTCAATAATCACCGGGGACTGTTGATAATTGCTTTCCCTCTGCCAGTCTTTCAATCCTTCTTCACTAAAAGGGAAAATATTGGATGCTAATGCAGAATAGTTTTCCTGAACAAATTGCATGGGTTTTAAACAACGGCTACCATCCCACATAGAATCGTTGTTCCAGAGAGGTATGCCTAAAACAGCCAGGTCCCCACCTTGTTTAATAAACTCTATAATAGCTGAGGTTGTTATAGGGGGTAAGGAAAAACCAGGGACAACAACCAGCAAATCCATATCATTTAGAATACCCATATTGGGTATGAACTCATTGACAGATATCCTTTTCACATCATAAAAACTATTTTCAAGAACATTTACTATCTTATCCCCAACAGATGTCCATCCAGAGCTATCCTCCGCAATTAATACAATACCTTTTGTAAATTTTTTTATATTCTCTATTGTTTCCTCTGAATACAAATAACGACTGAAAAATAAAAACACAAAAGAGAACAAAAAAGTCATAAATATTTTTTTCATTCATATACCCTTAATCTGTTTGTATAAAAAATTGTATAATTATGTTAGATTACCATAAATAGACAAGTTAATAACAAGGGACAACAAACAATTGAGAATACACCAGCATGTAAACCCATTAAATAAAAAATATCTGGTAGTCCCACCTATGCCAGAGTGGTCAAAGGTATATGCAAAACCTTTTAATCCATTACACCTTGACTTGGGTTCCGCAAGCGGGTATTTTTTACTACAAATAGCACAAAAAAATAATGATTGGAACTACTTAGGATTGGAGATACGGCAAGCTCTTGTGGAACGAGCCAATCGATGGAAAGAAGAGAAGGGACTTCATAATCTTTTCTTTTTTGCCGGGCATGCCAATGTAGTTTTGAAACCTTTGCTGGAAAGTTTGCCCATGGGTGTATTGCAATATGTAAGTATCAGTTTCCCGGACCCATGGTTCAAAAGACGCCATCAGAAACGGAGAATGGTAACACCGGAGTTTGTGCACATTCTGGCAACATATTTACACCCTTATGGAAAAGTGTTTATCCAGACAGATATACAAGAATTGCATGAAAATATATTTAATATTTTTATAAGCAATCCCCATTTTAAGATCGTAGATAAACAGGTGGAACAAAATCCATTCGGTATTATGACTGAGCGAGAGATTTCTGTTCTCCGACAGGGACGTCCTGTATATAGAACTATCTTTGAGGGTATACCGGAAGAAAACAGAATGAGCAATTTAAATAATAATTAGGAACAAAAAGATGAATACACCAAGAAAAATAATGTTGCCGTTGGGATTGATACTGATTTTTCTATCGCTTCATACCTTTGCGGAAGAGAAAATTAAATATCGTCTAACTATTTCGGTTACCGGTGGAGGGTCAGTAAATCCGGGCGTGGGAAATTTTTACTATGACGCGGGTACTACAGCATTCATCAATGCAATCCCCAATGCAGACTGGGCTTTTGACCACTGGGAAGGTGCTGTTTCAGGAACGGACTTATATACTCAAGTCGTTATGGACAGCAATAAAACTGTAACTGCGGTTTTCGTTCCAGCGGAAAAGAGACTTACCATCGAACACAGCGGGGACGCCACAGGTTTCACTTCGCTACCGCCCGGGGTTTACGGTTTTAAGAACGGACAAGATGTCCCCATAAGCGTTGGAACATCTCCTAATGTTTATTTCGGCGGATGGAGCGGTGATGTTATAGATGCATCGGAATTTATTATTGTACACATGGACTCCGATAAATATATCAACGCACGATTCACAAGCACCGGGCATATATTAAATATATCCATCGTAGGCGAAGGAGGAACTACCCCCGGTCCTATGGGAAATCCCCATCGATATTCCGCAGATGTCATCGTATCTGTAAAGGCATATACAACAAATAGTTTATGGCGATTTGACCATTGGGAAGGGGATATTGGGCTAAACGAACCTCGTTACTACATTCTTATGGAACTCCCAATGAACCAGGATAGAAACATTACCGCCGTATTCATAGAAAAGCCCTGGTATAATCTTACATTAGAAGTCATTGGTCAAGGCCATGTTTCTCTTCGAGAAGGGTTCAATAATCCTATAACAATATCAACAGGTGTTCATAATTTTAGTTTTATTGAATGGACATACATCCGATGTGAAAGATTGTTAACCACGCCAGGTTGGAAATTTCTTCGCTGGGAGGGAGATTATGGGGATATGTCTCCGACCTATTATCGTTGTGCTTTCACTATGGATAAAGACCGCTATGTTCGCTGTATTTTTACAAATTTAACGCAAATGCCAAATGTAATCGGAATGCCCCAGGCCCTAGCAGTAACAACGATTGTCAGTTTTGAATTAACAATAGCAGATATTATAGCGATATGTAGTGATGATTATCCATCAGGATATGTAGTAAGTCAAGACCCATTAGCAGGAACAACAGTAGAGATGGGTAGTACAGTATCCTTATGGGTCTCAACGGGTCCTTGTCCAGTCCCGGTACCTCATATCATAGGCAAAACAAAAGAGGAGGCAGAGAGTTCATTAATAGAATCCGAACTAATACTGGGTAGTATCACTGAGCAATGTGACGATGAAGCAGAAATGGGAACCGTTATTGGACAGAGTCCAACTGCCGGGGAACTGTTAGCGCCAGGCCGTGCGGTTAATATTTTAATCTCGACAGGGCCCTGTGTTGAGGGAGAAGGGACTTCAGAAGGCGCGAGTGAAGGTTCCATTGAAGGAAGCACAGAAGGCGAGGGAACTTATGAGGGAGAAGTATGTGTATGGAATGAAACATGTCCCAATTTTACATGGCAAGGGACAAAATATGCTCAATATTTTGGACTGCCATGGGAAACTTGCGATACGAATAATTCATCGATTCCGGATTCCTGGGAAATAGAAGTCGTCAAATATTTATTATGTAGCCCTACAGGTATTTGGAACAATAAGTTTATCTGTAAATTTGTGGAGAACTACGAGAAAATCACAAGGGAACCAAAATACTATTCCGTGTACTATAGTTACCGCTATGTTCTGGCCGGTATGCTAACAATAGGAGTAAATATAGACTATCTGAAATATATTTTTGACCTAGCGAATAATTATTATCCTTTTGAATATCCTGATACCTCGGGTATCTTCCCTTTATTGCCAACCACTGATGCAGATAATGATGGATGGACCAATTACAAAGAATATGAGATTGTTATGAGATTTAATGGAAGTAAAGAAAGTTTTATCTTTAACTTGTTTAATCAGCCACCCGTCCCTGAATTTCATTCTATGGACATAAATCAAGACAATAAAATCTCATTGTCCGAATTACTAAGAATCATCCAGTTCTTTAATTCGGGAGGTTTTCACTGTGATGAAAACACAGAAGATGGGTATGCACCGGGGTATAATGGATTTGAGTTTTCATGTCCCGCTCATACAGCAGATTACTCTCCCCGTGATTGGCGTATAAATCTTACAGAAATTCTTCGTGTGGTCCAATTCTTCAATACCAATGGCTATCAATTTTGTCCATTTCTATCAGAAGACCATTATTGCCCTATTTTGTAAAGTAGTTATTAAATTGTTGCACAAAGGATTCTTCTTCTACAATACTTAAAAACAAAATAATGCCTAACCTATCCTATAAAAAACGACAATAACGATGAAAAGTCTTTTACTTACTATAGGTTTCTTTTTTTCTCAGATGATATTATTGCCCATCATTCATGCAGAACCAATTTTCGAAAAAGATTACAAAACCACCCATTCCCCAGAAACAAAAATTATTCGATATAGAGTTCTTAACCCCAATAAAGAAACAAAGAGTTATGCCTTTTCATTCACAGGAAAAATTATACGCGGACAGGTTATTATCCAGATTGAAGATACACAAAAAAATATTATCGAAAGAAAAGAAATTCCCGCCTTTTCTTTACTTCATTGGAATTTTATCTTACCCCAAGAAATCGCTCTGGATAATATCTATATATCATTACATCTGAAAAATACTGTAGGAAATATCTATTCCATCGTCACTCCAACAGTCCAAACACAACAAATATTCCTTACACAAAGTGCCATTGTTTCATTAGCCTTACTTTTAATCTCTTTATGTTCCTATATCATATGGAAAAAATCTCTTCCTTTTTCGTGGTTACTCTGGGGAATAACTCTTGGGATTTGTGCAAAAATACTATTCTATATTGTTGACTATGTCGATTCTTTACCCACAACACTTTTGGTTGATTCCTCAACCCAGGGTGAAGACCTTTCCGATTATATTTTTTCAACTTATATCTCATTAAGAGAAACAGCCCTACTTTTCTTATTATTGGGAATTTTTTCAAAGGGATTCCTATCACAAAAACAGGTACGGAAAACTGTGGTTAGTATATCTATGGGAATTACATCTGTGTTCTTGATTGGAATTGTTGTTGAAGGTCTTTTAGCGACATTTCTATTCACTCCACAATTAAAAGTATCCCCTTATTCTCTTGCTCTTTTATCTGTGATAGCATCACACACACAATTGTATTTCTTGCTCACACCTTTCCAAAATATACTCTTATCCGGATTATGGTTCAGTTCCTTTTATCTCGTGCTGTCCGGAACTATAAATGCAGACAAGAGAACCGTCCTCCACGGTATATTAATCTTTATCGTTACGGAGGCCATACTCGTCTATTTTGAAAATTCTTATTTTATCTACAAATATTCGAGTTGGTGGGCTGTCGTGCTATTAATTGTAATAAGTTTTTTCCCTGTCTTCCTTTTGAAATTCAGGTCATTGGTATATCCCGAATAAAAATTGTTTTAAAAAAGATAGAATATTGAAGTAATATAATAGTAGAAATGAAATTTATAGGAGAAATTTGAATGGCACATACCTCAAATCCTGAAGACAGAAGAAAGTACCCCCGTAGTAAACACGGTCTGAAAATTCCTATCGAATCGAAAGGACCGGGAATTCTTAATCATGTGGACAATATTAGTGCAAATGGAGTCTTGTGTCATACCGTTCAACCCATTCCGCTAATGACACGAATGCAAATTATAGTAGAACTCCCAAAACCATCAAAACATCGTATCCAGGCAGAAGGAATTGTTGTTCGATGCAATAAAGATGAATTGGGAGACGACCATTTTAAGGTCGGTATTGTCTTCACTCGAATCGATGAAAAAGACCAGGAAAAAATAAGGGAATTTGTAGACCAAAATCTTTCTAAAAAAGATGATTGATAAGTGTTCTAATATGTATAAAGAAGTAGGTGCTATCAAAGAAAAACGGGGTAAAAGACAAAAGAAAAATAAAAAACAGAATAACACCGAAAAAAAAATCCTCTTATTCGGAAAAGACACAAAAGAAATCCTACCCCTATTTAAAAAATTTCCCCAGTTAAAAATCGTTCAGGAATCTCCAGATTATGTTTTAAGTTATGGGGGTGATGGGACATTGCTCGCATCGGAATATGCATACCCTCATATCCCTAAAATTCCCATTTTAAAAAGTCTACGAGGACATCGTTGTATTCCCCATCCACCCGAAGAAGTATTGAAAAGATTGGCAGAAGAAAAACTCGTAGCCTATCGATACATGAAACTGTTTTGTTCTGTCTACCCTGAGGGAGCCAACCATCCCTCCCATCAATTCGAAGCATTAAACGAAGTAATGGTTGAAAAAGGGAGAATTAATACCGCTGTGCGATTCAAAATATGGATAGACGGCATCTCTTACGAAGGGGAAAATAAAGAAATACTGGGTGACGGCTTCATGATAAGCACCCCTTTCGGTAGTACGGCTTATTTTGCGAATGTAACCCGGGGTATCTTCTGGAACGGAATTGGCATTGCCTTTTTAGCCACTTCTGAAGCGGTCACACACATGATTTTATCCGAAGATACATTAGTTGAAGTAAAAATAACGAGAGGACCTGCAGTCCTTGCTTATGACAATGCACCGGACTCTATTCCCTTACAAGCAGGGGATGTCCTTGTAGTAAAAAAATCTCTACAAGACACTATTATTTATTCTTGTGGCGTAATTCATAAACTCTCAGAACCTTTCTAAATTTACAAACCATTCTCATTTATAATAAAGATTTTTCCAATTTTCAAAAATGACCATTAATTATCAATATTCACAAACAATTGGTAATAAAGTCACTTATATAAATATAAATGTTATAATAATGAAAATAAAAAATTATATTTGAAATAACATATAGCATATATTATAATAATATTAATAAAAGATTGCTCATATATAAAATAATATGGTTAATTGTGATAAGGATATATTTTATGTTGCACCATAAAGAAACAAATAAAACTTATCATGTTATATGTTCTTGTGGACAAACATATCCCATAGTAAAGCCGGATTTGATAGACCAGTTAACTTGTGGTGTATGTGGAAAGATAATTAGAATAAATCCAGAAACACTAATCGCCCCCAATGAATCGACCACTGCTATTTATAGAAAACTAAAAAACAATCCACCTATGGAAAGAATTATAGAAGGGGTCCGACTTATTAAAGAAGGCAAATGGGAACTTGCGATTCCTTTATTTCAGTCTGTCATAAATGAAAACAAATCTATACGCGAAGCCTATTATGGTTTGGGATATTGCTATTATAAAGAGAAAAAATATCTCGATAGCCTAATATTTCTCGGTATTGCTGTATATTTGGGACATCCTAATGCGAAAACGCTATTTGAAAAACTAAAACAGATACTGAAAATTGAGACCGCGGATATTCCTACCAAATTAGATTTTTAACCTTTATTCTCAAATTCTTCTGGATTATCTTTCCCTAACAAACGACTTAGTTGAAATATGCCTATTCACTATAATTAAACTATTACGGTAGGAATTATAATTTTGAAATTGATTATTATATCATAGGCAAAATTTCCATAGACGGTTATGAAGAGTATTTGTCTTGATAAAATCAGTATTATTAAATTATTTAAATTCAAGATAAGGAGACTTTTATGAATTACCAGTTCCTGCTGACCGAAAAACAAAACACAAGTTTTTGGATAACCTTAAATCGTCCAAAAGCCAATGCCCTTTCTCGTGAATTATTAGTAGACATTTATAATGCTATTGAAGAAGCGGAAAAAGACCCCGATGTAAAAGTTGTTGTAATCACAGGGGGAGAAGGAAAGTTCTTTGCTGCGGGCGCAGATATTCCCACCATAGCCCAGGATCTGGATGACCCTATGGGAGAAGGAAAAATGCTGGCCCAAGGAATAAAAACCATGAACCGTATCGAAGCATGCACAAAACCTGTAATTGCGGTAGTTAACGGCTTTGCTTTAGGAGGTGGATGTGAATTAGCCCTTGCCTGTCACATTCGAATTGCCTCTGCAACGGCTACCCTGGGTCAGCCTGAAATTAATCTGGGAATAATCCCCGGCTGGGGTGGGACATTCCGACTTCCCCGCGTCATCGGAGAAGGTAGAGCTATGGACCTGATACTAACCGGTAGAAGTATTTCCGCAGAAGAAGCATTGCAATATGGATTGGTAACAAAGGTTGTTCCTCATGAAGAATTAAAAAAGACGGCGCAGGAATTAGCAGACCTTCTCGCAAGCAAACCCCCTATTGCTCTTCGTGAACTTATTCAATTACAGCAAAAGCGAATCGCTGAACCGGCACATGCTCCCGATTATGAAAAGTCGGCTTTCGAGCAATGTGCTAAGTCAAAAGATGCCCGAGAAGGTGTAGAAGCGTTTTTAAACAAACGAACACCCCAATTTAAGGGTATATAGCATTATCATAATTCCAATAGAAACATAGAATTGTTGTTATATCATTTACCTTCTTTATTTTCTTTATTTGTTCTATCCTGTAGTCGATTATTGACTATTCGCAGTGATACAATAAGAAAAACAGATCCGTGAGATTTTTATGAAAGCAATAAATATCCTTTATTTCTTATACAGAACAACTATTTTAATTCTTGTAATTTCTATTATACCTTTCTATACAAATGCATTTGCTTTAAAAGCAGGTGCCGTCAAAGCAGAAATTACACCAGACTTAGGTGTCCCTCTAAACGGTTATGGCGCACGATTCGGCAAAGGAGCAAGAGCAGTTCATGACCCACTATGGGCTCATGTCTTGTACCTTGCCGATGATGAAACAGAGTTATTTCTTATCAGTTTAGATTTGTGTGTTGTGGACCGAGAACTGAGAGAAAAAGTTCTTACGATGCTTCCAGAAAATTTTCCCCCACAAAATGTCATCATGACCGCAACACATACTCACAATGGTTTCGGTGGAATGAGTAAGAATTACCCCATTCGTTTCGTTTCAGGCAGATATGTGCCGGAACTGGTGGAGAAGACTGCACGAACTATCAGCCAAGCACTCCGTAGTGCAAAAGAAAAAGCACAAAATGCAGTGTTGGGATATGGTTGTATTCAACAAAATGATTTGACATGCAACCGCCGTTATTCAGGAGGACCAATGGACCCCCAAATCGGCTTCCTCGTTATCGAAGATGCAAATGGAAATGAGATTGCAATAATTGCCAATATGGCGGGACACCCCACATCTATAGGTGATGAAGACTTTTATTCCTTCTCAGCCGATTATCCGGGATACTACTATCTCGAAATAGAGCAATTGGCGTCACCAGGCTGTATCCCATTTTTCCTGAATGGTGCAGAAGGTAACCAGACGATCCAGGCCCCTGAAAACACTTCGGGCTGGGCTCGAACAGAAAAAGTAGGCCGATTATTGGCCCAACGAGTATACGAAGCACAAAAAAATGTCCCTCTATCGGATACAAAGATAAAGTTAACGGCCCAGGAGATTCCATTACCAAAAAGTATTGCGACCTTTCTTCCGGAAAAAGTCCTCTTTCATGCACTACAAGTAAACGGACTTGCTATCTCTTTCTTCCCGGGTGAGTTGTGTGTAGAATATGCTCTAAAACTACGCGAATATGCTTTAACCGCAGGCTTTAAGGCTCATTTTACAGTAGGACTGGCAAATGATTATCTCGCATATTTTGTCCCCAAACATCTTTTTTTCGATAAGACCTATGAAGCAGGAGCACATTTATTCGGTCCTCAGGCAGAAAACTGGGTATTAAATACCTGCCTCTCTCTGTTAGAGATAGAAAAACCAGAATTACAAACTCCAAAAGTAGATTTCCCAACAACAAATAAAATTGAAAACAATATAGATGTCGTAAGTCTATCCGGTAGTTCTTATGAAAGAGGTTCTGCACGGGGACAATTTTTAAAAGAACAAATACATAAGAGATTCATAGAATTAATTTATAATCCTATTCTGGAAGGACGATATGTCCCTGAACAAGGCTTCTTTTCCACAATCCCCTATTCATGGGTAGATATAAGTTCTCTAATGCTACCTGCTATGGGCATAAGTATCCGCCCATGGGGAAAGAAATTACATCCTGAAGTAATCGATGAACTCATAGGTGTCTCAGACGGATCTGAAATCCCTTTTGATAAACTCTGGCTTCTACAAAATGCCATTAATATTCAAAACGCCCAAACCCTGAATCCACTGTTTGACACACCTTTATGCACCGCTATTGCTATTTCCAGCGAACGAGCAGGGGCAAAAGATGTCCTCATTGCTCATACAATTGACTGGGCAATAGATGAGTCTCCCATGGTTTTCTGCCATAAACCGACTAAGGGTATAAATTATATTGAGATTGGATTTCCATGGTATCAAGGAATGATATGTGGAATAAATCTCTCGGGAATCGTCTTGTCAATAACTCGCGATCTTCTCCCCAAAACAAATTTGTCCATAGATACCCCCGGCCCCGAACTTACACTGAAGCATATTCTGTCCACCTGCTCAACTTTTGAATCAGCTACTGATGAAATATCCAAAACAATTATTCCTGAAGCCTATCATATTATTCTTACCGGAAAGAACAATAAAGGGAAATGGTCATCACAGGTATTTCCTCCTCCCAAACCCCACGATACCATTGCTCAAACACTTAGCAAACAGGGGATTTTATTGGGTTGTGGTTCAATCACAGATGCATCAGAAATTACAGTAAAAAGATATTCAAATCTCCTAAATAAATTAGAAGATGAACGAATCATCAGTCTGGATGAACTAAAAGCCATAATGACATCCACAGAAAATTCGGACATTCCTTTTTCTGAGATATGGAATGAGAACAGCCGATTGAGTGTCATTTTTGAGCCAACAGAGAATAAGGTCTGGTTATCCATTAGAAACAGGGAAGGAAAACCCTCAGATTTCACATCTTTAGAATTGGGGACTTTGTAGTTCTTATGAGTGAAACCCTTCGCGTATATAGAGAGTTCACAATGCATAGAAAAAAACACAATCGCGGTTTCCTGAAGTTTCTATTTAAAATATTTATCTTAGCAATTATCCTTTTATCTATTTGCTTTTTCTGGATAACAAGAGATTTATATCCTGTTGAACAATTTATCCCCACATCCTCCGTTTTTCAAATCTTCAGCCCACAATTAATGCAAAATTACCACACAATAGTTCAATCACCACTGTGGGAATTAGCAGAACCTTCCTCAACCATTTATGAGATAAAAAAACTATTATCAGATCAGCAAAAAGTTCCGTTATGGATAATAAAACACCTCATCTACGACTCCTTCTATTTCTCCGTCAGTGACCTGAAAACTTTTAAAGATGCGCTACTAATTGCTCGCCTATCACGCATCGGTTGTATTATTGAACAAATCTACTCGTGGACCCAGCCTGTAGAAACGGACTGGGCCGGAGGAATAAATCTAAGATTCATACCTAAACAAAAAATATACTACTCTCGTAAAGGAAGAATCTTACTATTGTCCCCCAATCGTGATACATTAGTCCAAACAATAACGCAAAAAAATAACAAAAAAAATCAAACCGTTCTTGCTTCAGAATTACTAAAAAATCAAGAAAAACATTTAGCATGGGGCACCTTTACGCCTCAACATAAAGAATTTCAGGGGCTTGTTTCACAAATTCATTTCTATCTCGCTTTAAAACAAAACCAAATAGGACTTAAATGTGAGACCCAAATCATTCCCGATACAGAAACACCTTGGACCATCTTGCTTACAGACATTGTTTCGAAACCCATTCAGGAACCCATCGATACACTGCTATCATGCTCTATTGACACAGGCGTTCCAATCAAAACATGGCTTCGAGCTATTGAGACCATCCCTCAAACCAGTTTTGTATTACCCTCTGTTCAAACAAAGGAAATCCCTTTTGTAGAATGGGTTCGAACGCTCTCTCCATTTGTAAGCGGACAATTGCACATCGCAATAGATTCATTATATACCGACGAAATCATTCCATTTATCCCAAAATATTGTGTTATAGCAAAGACACAACCCAATATGTGTGAAAACATTAATCAGACTATAATTGAACCAACCATTATCATACTTGGCGAAAAGAACAAGGCTATTTCTTTATCCAATTCCAATGAATATATCCTGCCACTCATTGGTAGTTCTCAAACAGATTTACATATACAATGTGCAGAGGAACAGTTGCTATTCACAAACAATATAGACTTAAAAAACCAGATGGTAGAGTATATTAAGAAACATCCCACAAATACAGAAGGCAACTATTCTCTTATACTCCAGATGAAACCTGAAAAAATAATTGCAGAAATAAATGACGCCATAACAGTCCTCACAGAATCAAATATTTTACGATTTCATGACCCGAAAAAAATTAATGATTTATTCAATAAAATTAAATTATTCAAAGAAATCAAAATTAAGTTAAGCCTTAATAAAGGACACTTAAAAATAGCAGGACTCGTAGAATTTAACAATAACGCAACACATATTACAAAATAATAAAGACAATATAATATCTGTCTCATCAAGCACTTGTAAATAATAAGACAAGAAAAATAAAAGTATGGTAGAATTTTATAGAAAATTATTTACAAACAATGTTGAAATTAATATATTTTTTTTAGTAGATTATATTCATGATTAATAAGAGATATATCCATACAAGGAGTAAAGGGAATGGATAGTGAATGTTGTTATGGTAAAGCATTCTTATCCGTGGGATGTAATCGAGAATTATTTTTATCCAATCTTCGGCAATTTGTTTGTTTTCATCTTGACAATCATATCATTGACGAAATGACAAAATACCTGTGTGAGTTCTCACCGAACCATATCAAAGTTCTGCATAAAAACATCCTTCAAAAAATTGAAATAGAGAAGCATATTTGGATTGAATCCGAAAAATGTGGTAGAAATGTAAGAATAGAAGCCACACACGAATGGATAATCAAATATGCCCCTTTATTCAATCATTGGTATGAAAAAGAATACGGATGCAAATTCAGAGCCCATTTTCACGAAAACATCCTATCGAATATGCAGTTTGCAAAATAGTGTTTTTTAACTTTAACTAAAATCCAAAAAAATCTTCTTTCTTAATATAACATTGTAAAAAGTTGGTCTCTTTTACTTTTATGTTTCTTCTCCTCCATTTACTACTCATCTTAGGAATCCATGGTCTAATATCCTAACATTATTAAAAAATAAAATTTTTGTCCGGTTTAAAAACTTGATCTTTACTTCAAAGAGCTTTTATTGTAAAATATATTTAAAAAGAAAGGTTACAATAATGGAATATTATCATAAATTCACAATCACAATTTTACTTGCTTTCTCAACTGCTAACATTGGTCAATCCGAAGAAATATTAAAATATAAAGTTACAGATATAATGGGGGGAGATACTTTTATCGCACAAACAATAGGAGATGACCCTCAGGTCATCCGGGCAAGGATTTATGGTGTAGACAGCCCCGACGAAGGGCAAAAGTTTTATGAGGAAGCAAAACAATATTTAAAAAATCTGATAGGTGAAAAAGAAGTGGAAATAAAAGTTTTAACGATGGATAATCTTGATTACAAGGTATGTGATGTTTTTACAAGCGAAGGGAATAGTATCAGTGAAGTTTTAATAAAGGAAGGATATGCCTGGTGGGATGAAGAAAACACTAAAGAAGCGTTAGTACTCAAAAAACTTTGCGCAGAAGCAATTCGTCAAAAGAAAGGTTTGTGGTCAGATGTTTCTCCACTGGCACCATGGGATTATCGCAGAAGTAAAGGACTCCCACAAATCACTTATAAAACAGAAAAGAAAGAAGAGTCCAAAGAGGAAAATAAGGACGAAAAAATAATCTTAAAAGCAAAAGGAAATGAAGTATACAAAGGGACTTTTTCTTCTTCTAATGTACCCTATGTGGATGTCTCAAAAATTAATTTTAAAGATACAAAAATAGACCCCAATGAATTATTAATGAAACATACTCCTACTATTGCCCGTGATGAGACAGGAAAACCAATTGGATTAAGTGTTCCAAATATTAATCAGATACCGTATGCCAATACCCTCGGTTTTCAAGATGGAGATATTATATCTTCAGTCAATGGCTATCCTATTACGGATTTCTCTCAAATTATGCCTTTATATGAGCAATTAAAAGGGGTAAAAGAATTATCTGTTCAGGTTATTCGTGGAGGGAAACCAACCCATCTTTATTTCCGAATACCATAGGAAGGGGAACTTCCTCATTTGTGTCCGAGATGACCGATTTATCTAACTCGTCTGAACTGTCTGACTTAACTAACAATTTTTTGCAATTTTACATTTTTTTCTTTATAATTATATACCCGTGGGAAGTCCGCGGGGTCAAAATAAATAAAATCCATAGTTCATTTTGATATTGGGATAATTGTTTATGCAAGAAGAGGAACGAATTAGCGAAGGGCTTTCCTTTGATGATGTATTATTAGAACCGGCCTATTCTTCTGTACTCCCGCGGGATACAGATGTAAGCACAAGACTTGCCGGGAATATCAAACTAAACATCCCCATTATTAGTGCGGCAATGGACACGGTAACTGAGTCTCGCCTTGCAATTGCAATTGCAAGAGAAGGGGGAATTGGTGTTATTCATAAGAATTTGACTTCCGAAGAACAAGCAACAGAGGTTGACCGTGTCAAAAGGTCCCAATCCGGAGTAATTACACATCCTTTTACCCTATCACCGGATAATACTCTTGCTGATGCAGAATCTCTTATGTCTCGTTATAGAATTTCCGGAGTCCCCATAACTGACGAACGGGGGATTCTGGTGGGAATCCTCACGAATCGTGATTTAAGATTTGAAGAAGATTTTACACGAAAAATCTCTGAAATTATGACCCCCAAAGAGCGTATTGTAACCGTTCCTCCGGGCACTACGCTGGAAGAAGCAAAACGGATATTACATAAACACCGTATCGAAAAATTACCTGTAGTGGATGACCGCGGAAAACTGATTGGTTTACTCACCGTAAAAGATATTATCAAAGCGAGGGATTTCCCTAATCGTTCTGTTGACGATATGGGACGATTGCGAGTAGGTGCTGCCATCGGTGTCGGAGAAGATGAATTAAAACGAGCCGATGCATTGGTTGAGGCCGGTGTGGATGTACTGGTTATCGATTCTGCTCATGGACATTCTGCTCTTGTAATTGAGATGGTTTCAATTGTAAAAAAACGGCATCCAAATGTTCCCATTATCGCAGGGAATGTTGTTACAGGCGAAGGGGCCCAAGCATTAATAGAGGCCGGTGTAGATGCCGTTAAAGTAGGTGTGGGACCCGGTGCCATTTGTACAACCCGTGTAGTTACCGGAGTAGGGGTCCCCCAGATTACCGCAGTTCTGAATGTGGCGCGTGTGTGCAAACCACAGAATATCCCAGTTATTTCGGATGGTGGAATAAAATATTCCGGTGATGTAGCCAAAGCCATTTCTGCAGGTGCAGATACCGTAATGATTGGTAGTTTATTTGCCGGGACGGAAGAAAGCCCCGGCGAACGGATTTTGTATGAAGGACGGACATATAAATTGGTCCGAGGCATGGGTTCTATAAAAGCCATGCAAAAAGGGAGCAAAACGCGTTATATGCATTTTGACACCGAACCGACCAAACTCGTCCCGGAGGGGATTGAAGGGCGTGTCCCCTATCGTGGAGCATTAGCAGATGTTATTCATCAATTAGTTGGCGGACTTCGTGCAGCGATGGGCTACTGCGGTTGCCCCAACATAAAATCTCTGCAAGAAAATACAAAACTTATACGCATCACATCTGCAGGTATTAAAGAAAGCCATCCCCATGATGTAACCATCACAGAAGATGCCCCCAATTACCAAATACCGAGGTAATCGACTATGGAATACAAAGGACCCGTTATTGTTGTTCTTGATTTCGGTGCTCAATATAGCAAACTCATAGCAAGACGCATTCGGGAAGCCGGTGTTTACAGTATTATCCTTCCCTATAATGTACCCATGGAAAAGATAAAAATTCCAAATTTATCGGGAATCGTATTGAGTGGCGGACCGGCCAGTGTCCATCAACCAAATGCACCGTTACCCAAATTAGAAATTTTTGATTTACAGGTGCCAATATTAGGTATATGTTACGGTGTTCAGATATTTGCACAATTGCTCGGCGGAAAAGTTGAGCCTGCTCCCCAAAAAGAGTATGGCATCGCCTACCTGAAACATAAAGGAAACTCGGAACTACTAAAAGGTGTTCATAAAGAGACCCCTGTCTGGATGAGCCATGGGGACCATGTTACTACAATTCCCCCCGGTTTTATCACAATGGGAGCCACAGAAAATTGTCCTTATGCGGTAATTGGTAATCCGGAACGAAATTTTTATGGTGTTCAGTTCCATCCTGAAGTTGTGCATACGCCCGAAGGACAAAATATTATATCAAACTTTGTCCACAATATTTGCCAAACAGATTCTAATTGGACTATGGGGAATTTCATAACACAGACCGTTCAGGAACTGCGTGAAATAATCAGCGGCAAAAAAGTTCTGTGTGCTCTCAGCGGTGGCGTAGACTCCAGCGTAACCGCTGTACTTCTACATCATGCTATAGGGGACAATCTGCATTGTGTATTCGTGGACAATGGATTATTAAGAAAAGGGGAGCCCGAAATGGTGGAAAAAGTGTTTCGTGACAATTTCCACATCAATTTGCATTGTGTTAAAGCTCAGGAACGGTTTCTATCTACTCTGAAAGGGGTAACAGACCCAGAACAGAAACGGAAAATTATTGGGACCTTGTTTATTGAAATATTTGAAGAAGAATCTAAAAAATTAGGAGATTTATCCTTTTTAGCTCAGGGCACATTATACCCCGATGTTATTGAATCCGTATCAGCCACAGGCGGTCCCTCCTCAACGATAAAAAGCCATCATAATGTAGGTGGTTTACCTGAAAAGATGAACTTACAACTAATAGAACCTTTGCGAGAGTTATTCAAAGATGAAGTTCGGAATGTAGGTAAACAATTAGGAATACCGGACGAGATTATACATCGTCATCCTTTCCCCGGACCGGGTCTTGCTGTTCGGTGTATTGGCGAAGTAACCGCAGAACGACTGGACACTCTGCGTGAAGCCGATGCTATATTTATTGAGGAAATACAAAAAGCAGGATTATATAACCAAATCTGGCAGGCTTTTGTATGTTTACTCCCCGTTAAAAGTGTTGGAGTCCAGGGAGATGAACGAACCTATAAAGAGGTCTGTGTGCTTCGTGCAGTTACATCTGAGGATGCCATGACGGCTGACTGGTTCCGATTCTCACCGGATTTTCTCCAGCGAACAGCAAGTCGGATATGTAATGAAGTACCCGGAATCAACCGTGTCTTGACAGACATTACATCAAAACCTCCCGCAACGATAGAATGGGAATAGATTTTTCTAACTTGTTCAACTCCAAATCATTCTGAGGGGATAAACCGAAATGAAATAGGGATACTTTCATCATTTATGCGGGTAAATATATCTACTACTTCTCCCAGAAGCAAACCGTCCCAGACTCGTTGTGGAGCAAACCGAGCCTGAACAGGATTATCCAATAACTGCGAAATTCGAAACAGTTCTTTAAATGGTGCTACAAGTTCATCGGGATGATAAAAACATAACGGAACCATTTCATCTGAATACTGAGGGACATACTGGAAAGACTCTTCACGATTTATCATAATAAATAAGTCATATAGTTCATCCATATCTTTCTGAGCCAATTTCCGCAAAACTCTTGTATTCGTCTCTAAACACAATTGTAATTTTAAATTTTTATTTTTAAGACACCCTCTAATCATACTCTTAATTCTTTTCAGTATATATTTAGACTGTTCCAATATTTCGATATCTTTTTGTTCCTTGTTGATATTTAATATTTGCACAGCCTCCCTTATACCACCCAGATACAAATTTACAGGAAATGCAGTAATTGAAGGAACATCACCGGACTTTTTATAAACCTGCTCCAACAATGACTTCCAAATAGTGCCACCTATATCACTGTAATGCGTCGTAAAAAAAGATAACATTTCTTCATAAGCACAAATGGTCAACAGTATAACTTGATAAAGAAAGGAGTAGAAATATTCTTCCTTTGGTTGTTTATATGCTATTCGCGCAAGATTTATGGTAATACCACCCAATCCAATTTGAGGCGATATATCTACCAAATCCAGTGGAGTGAAGCAAGTTGTAATAGGAACTCTCTTTTCCTCTACACAGGATACCAGTAAATTCCAAAAACCATGTGAAGGTGCTATTTGTAACGGAAGATTAAACCTCCACAACAAAGAATCGGAGAGAAAAGGGGACTTTGTTTCCCTTCTATTGATACATTCAAGGGCATCATACATCATTTCCTGGGCTGTCTGTTGATATGTAGAATAGGGAGTACCCAAATTTATCCCTCGATGGCCCAACGCAGAAGTATTGGCCCACTTTTCAGGAATAGCCCAATCGAGGACAACCTGCATTCCCGGAATATCTTCACTTATTTCTT
Source organism: uncultured bacterium (assembly GCA_937124615.1). Classification (GTDB taxonomy): domain Bacteria; phylum Hydrogenedentota; class Hydrogenedentia; order Hydrogenedentales; family Hydrogenedentaceae; genus Hydrogenedens. Next base: position 6,648 of record CAKZKR010000073.1, on the reverse strand, counting down.
CACAATCTTCCATCCACTGGAAAAGCCAATTATTATAATCATTTCCCTCTAATCCTTTTAATAGTGGAGCAATGGACCAGTTAAATCCCCACCATGTTATGGGATTCATAAAATAATCTGTCCATTCATAATATGTATCTATAAGCAAATCCCAAAAATCCCGAGGGGTCTGAATAGAAGCTGACCTTTTTCTTTCTAACAACCATAAAGAATGAGATGGCTGATTTAATGACCACAATCTGTCCAATTGGTCTAATACATGAAGATAAATAATTCCATTATCATGGGCCTCTATGATCTCTGATGAGAATATTAAAGAACGAGATACCTGCTCTTTGACCTTTTTACCTAAAATAATATCTGTATCTTCCGGTGTTCTCTCTTCTATTCTGATGCTTTTTATGACTTCAATACACTCATTCACATGCAAATTAACTAACGGCTGTTTAAAAGGAATTGGAATTCCCTCCTTTTTCAAAAGAAGTCCAGCTAACTCGCTGATAAAAATAGAAGAGGGACGCAGGTGTTGAATTTTATGAAGGATACCCAATAACTGTTGAATAATCTTTTCTTGAATTTGTTTTTTTAATTGTAATGGTTTTAATAAATCATCAACTTCCTGGACAATTAGGTCGTCATTTGATAGAGAATCTGTAAAGAGCCCTTGAAAGAAACTATCGTCAGACTTTTTAATATTCATGTAAGAATCTTTGTCTTTTGCAATAAGCCTTTGTTGAAGATGCTTCTGTCGACGGAACTCTTTGTAATTACGAAGTGTTTTGGTCTGCCCCATCTCTTGAAGTACCTGAATGGTAATAGCGTTTATTTCTTCTGAAGAGACTATCGCCTCAAGTCCATGGCATTCCCGCAAGTAAGTTTTTATAGCAGTTGCAAGACTGTATTCCAAACCATTTTCATAAACTTCTGCCGATTGAAGAGCTTTTTTAATTGAGGCAGATAATTTTTGAAGGTTGAAAGGTTCAACATGACCATCTCTTTTTTTTACTCGGAGTGCTCCCTGTATCGGAAACAAGGGAAATCCGAATAAATCAAATAAAAATGAAGATTTGTTAGGCTTGCGAGGTGATTTCATACATTTCGTTCTTCTTATTTACTTCTTTTTGGAGTTCTATATTTTAACAATAAACGGGGTTAAAAATGAATTTTGTATTCCTGTACATCTTTTATTGAAATGAGAATTGATTCTCATTTATTATGATTACAATGCTGTTTTGATACACTATAAACTGAATTTTGGAGGGATAAAGATGGAAATCATTGATTTGAATGTAAAAGCATATAAAAAACAATCTCCTCTCCGCATAGTAATTATTTTTGTTCTGGGGGTGTTTGTTGGATTTGCGTTGTTTTACATATACTCACAAATTAACCCTCCCCCCAAAGAAACCCCCTCACCTGTTCCTCCCGTAAGCCAAACATCAGAAGAAAAAAAAGAAGAACCAATAAAACCATCTGAATCTCCAATAATCAACGAAGAACAAAAACTATTGTCTGAATTGGAATCCATGGCCCCACTGATATACATCCTGGATGAAAATAAATTCTCAGATTCAACAATAAATATGCTAAAACAGATTCGTCCTTTTGCAATATTAGTAAAACCTGCACAAGGGACCCTCGATAAGAACAAATTCCTCAGCCTCTTGCAAAATATTCGAGATGGTATACGAAATAGTAATTCTGATTTGCCATTGTTCGCTATGAATCTCGACTTAAATCTTTTAAAATCGTTTCCTGAGTTCCAGGACTTGCCAAAACTTTCTGATTTCAACACAAATACAGAAACAGCAAAGATAACTGAAGCAGGGACTCTTTATGCTAAAAACATTCGGGAATGGGGAATTTCTATGTTTTTTGGACCCATGATAGAACTATATGTACCAGGACGAGTCCCTGAAACGGAAAAAGCAAATTATATCGGTGAAACAACAGAAGCAATACAATGGATTGGATTATCATTCGGACAGGGGCTTTGGGAAGGAAAAGTTATCCCAGTAACAAAAAGTTTTCCAAGCAAAACACTTGCATTAAAAAAAGAAATAGATGGAAAAATAAATATAGCCCTGGAAGTAGACAATCCCGGCGGTGATATAAATCAAGCCATATCTCAACTGGCTACATGGCTATTTCCATTCTCTGAGGCCGTCCACCAAAACCTGCCGGCCTTGTTAGTCTCGCATGTATCCATACCTTTGTTAGATGATGAAAATCCATACCTGCCGGCTTCTGTATCACAAAAAATCATCTATGGCTTAATTCGCGGGAAATGGGGTTATGATGGGATTCTCATCGCTGATGATATTGCCGAATATCCATTAAATGGAAACGCCACCTATACAGATATTGCTTTACAAATGACCGGTGTAGGTATCGACTTAATCTGCATATCCTTAGAAGATGCAAACGAAATTTCACAAATAATAAATACTATTGAACAAAATATATCAAAGGAAGCCAAAGAAGAGCGTTGTATGAAATTGGCAAAATTAGTATCTGCAGTTTGTCCTTTACCGAAAAAAGAAATAAAAGATACAACTCCTTCTTCAGAGAGCCCTCTAATAGCCCGGCAACAGGAACTTCCAATCCCAGAATCACAGGAAGTAACACCACCTCCTCCACCTGAAATACCTCCCACAAAAACTGTAGATACACCAAAACCTCCAGAGAGTGTTCCTCCACCGGCTGAAGAAATAACACCACCTGAGATACCACAAAAAGAGACAACTCCAACGGATAGGAATACAGAAAGTTCTGCTCCACAAATGGCAAGCACAGCCCCCGCTGAAACAAAATCAACAGAAAAAAGTGTTGCACAGGATTTAGTGCAAATCGCCACAGAAGCAATACCTCCAAAAGCAGAGAAACCTCCGGAAACTTCGCAACAAATTATCAAAGAGGAAACAAAAGCGGAACAAGAAAAAAAACCCTCTCAAAAGGAGCCCCAACCACCCGGCACAAAAGCAATAAATCATAAAATTGCCCGCGGAGAAACTTTATACAACATTGCCCAACGGTACCAGGTAAAACCAAAGGACCTTATGGCATGGAACGGCATTCAAGATCCTAATCTAATCAAATATGGATTTAGCTTGGTTGTATATATTCCACAGGACATGGAAATAAGTCAACCTCGACAAAAACCACAAACGCAACAAGAAAAACCGACCCCTCCTACACCCGAAAAATCTGCAATTCCCCCTATAACCCTACCCAAAACAGTATCAAGCGATACAACCAATACCCAACCTCAGCCTTCCTCAGAGCCTGTTGAAGAAAAACCAAAAAATGAAGAATCCCAAATTCAGGAAAAAAACAATACATCCCCAACAAAGGAGACAATAATATATACAGTAAAATACGGCGACACATTAGATTCCATAGCACGCGATATGCGTGTCACAAAAGAGGAAATAATTCAAATAAATAACTTGAAAAAGCCTTATCTTTTGCCTGCAGGTAGGAAGTTAAAAATCCCGCATGTCCCGAAAGTGGGCTTTAATTAAAATTATTTTGTCTTCTCTAAAAGACAGGAAAAATAAAAGTCCAATTCGGAAAGGATAGGATGAGACCAGTCTTTTTTTAATGCCTGAATAATTTCACGATAATACCAGAGCGAACCCTCTTTATTACCATTAAATTGTAACCATATGATGTCCCCGTCCCCGCAATAATCATGATAAATAGAATACAAATTATGCCATTTATCACAGGCAACAATAATCTTTACATCAGGGGGCATTAAATAACATCGTGTAATAAATTCCCTTTTCCGTTCTTCCCACGGTTTTTTAGGATAGGTAAAAGAGTCAGAGCACTGTGCTACATAATAGGCAACTTTTTCTCCAAACATCTTTGCTATCATCCTTAATAACACAAGAGCCTCCTTATTCGCTTCTTCATCCTTGCTACATAAAGAAAGATATGATTCAATATTCCCTTCTTCTTCTGAATACATCGATACAAATCTATTTGCAATTGTTTCGTTAGTGGATTTACTCTGGTCTTCTACAGAATCGTGCAATAATGCAGAAATAAATTGCTCTTCATTTCCCCCACATTCCAGAACTTTACTCGCAACACTGAACAAATGCGTAATATATGGGACATCTCTCCCCTTTCTTTTTTGCTCTTTATGTAAGGTCATCATGAAATCAATTGCCTGCAAGACCCTCTTCTGATTTAAATAAAGCATTAAAATTTATTCCTTTTTCTGACCCCGATTTTTTAAGTATTCAATAAGTTGATGTGGATAATCCGTTTGTATTCCATCGACACCCCAATTTAACGATTCTTCCCAGGAATCCGGCCCTGCATCATCCATAAAAACAATAGTCCCATGCTCATGACAGGTTTTAACAAAATCTTTTGAACACGATTTAAAATCGGAAGCAATTACAGGCGGATTAAATCGTTCCAGAATATATTGCAAATGCTTCTCCGTTCCAGGATCCGGCATAATAAAACAAGAAGGACACTCTTTTTTAACCGTTTCAAGGTCCTTGGCACCCGCATACCAAACAACCCGGTATTTCATATCATATTTCTCAATCTTATCGAGAACTATTTTAGGGTCTGCACTCTTCATATCTAGATATAAACCAACTTGGCCTTTACACAATTCCAAAATTTCATCTAGAGAGGGTATGCATTGGTCAGAAAATTCAGGACCAACGCGACTCCCAATATCCATCTTTTTTAATTCCTCCAATGTAAATTGAGAGACAGCCCCTTTGGCATCCATCGTGTAATCATCTACTTTGCTATTGTGAATACTAACAATTTCCCCATCTTTTGTTGTCCGCAAGTCAATTTCAATAAAATCGACGCCCAATTCTATCGCTTTCTGGTAGGCTATTAATGTATTTTCAGGATAGCCCTGATGGAATCCTCGATGGGCGATTACATATATACCTCCATGTTTTGGTGGAGGAAGCAATCTTTTCCCTGTATCTTCACAAAAAACAAAAGAGGAAATTAATAGCCACAATATAAAAAAAACTACAAATTGGACTTTCTTCATTTTTAGAGAACCCTTTACATCTCTTCTTGGTCTTCTAATTCACCAAAACCTTTTTTCTTTTAGAAAGGAAGAATATAAGAAGTAACAAGACTATATAATCAGAGCAACAAAAGATGCCCTTCTTAAAGTCTCTCTCCCCACAACCAAAAATATAATATACTTTATTCTGTTTATTCCCAATTCCTTTTAAGGCTACCTCTGCACTTTGTCCTTCTGAAGCCACTATTTTTAATTTCCCTTGATATTCCTTTGCCTTTAATGGAGTAAATTGTATTTTGATAATGGCAGACTGGTTTTCAAAAAGTGAAAAATTTATATCGCCAGATATAGAAAAAACCTTCTCTTCTTTATCATTAGATGAACTCTGACTCGTATCATCTACGATAACAGAGCCCGATAATATTCCCTGTCCTGCATTAATTATATACATCTCCTTCTCAATTGTTTCCCCTACCTCTACAAAACCAAATATATACTCATATTCGGGAGCCGGTTGAATTTTTAACACAGGGGGATTTTCACACCACAAGTGCATAGAAACCGAAAACGAGAAAAAAACAATTAAACACAAAACAAACACTTTATCCATTGAGTTTCTCCAATATTTTTCTTTAAAAAACTATTATTATAATGTCTTTTTACAAATTTTAGTTCTTTATAATTGTAAACAAAGTATAAACAAAAAATAAATTTAAAAAATTACAGATAAAAAAGAACAACCCCTGCATCTTTTGGGATGCAGGGGTTGAGGCTGTATCAACTATCCTACTTTTTAACTATTCTTTGCTCTTTTCCGTCTAAGGACAAAGAACATAACTGCACTTGTCATGGTGATGAACATTAAGTCACCTGCATAACTTGTCGTTCTATCAGTCGGTGAACATGAGATAAACAAGAATCTGCGTTTTGGTTTATAACCTTCACCTTTAAGGGCAACATAAACCTCTTTCGCAGGCTGTACACCATCAGATACAACAAATAGTACCGTTCCGCTGTATGTTCCTACCTTCTTTGGAATAAAGGAAACTTCAACATACTTCACATCACCGGCCGGTACTTCAAGGTTTGCAGAATCAAATGTTACAGCAAACACATTATTGGCTGTATCTTTGACATCAATAGATACATTAACAGCGATCTTGCCTTTGTTCGCAAGAACAATCTTCTGTTTGTATGTTTTCTCTATTAACTGCTTACCAAAGTCAACTTCCGCAGGAGTTATAGACAAATTACCTGTAATGATTACTGGAGCTTCCTTAACCATTACTTTCCTGCTAACTTGCACTTTGTTCCCCGATGGGTCTTTTGCAGAGTAAACAAGTTCGTATGTCGCTGCTACACTTGTGTTAACTCTACCGGACACTTGAACATCAAGTTGACCCGCACAATCATCAACCGCAACAGCACCTGGGTCGTTGAAGGCTTGTCCGACCTGAATTTCAATTTCACTGGCACCATTAAGTGTTATTGTCGGTTTTTGTGTATCTACGATACGAACTTGACGACTCTTTGTATCTGTTTTACCTGAAGCATCTGTTGCTGTATAAGTGAGTGTATAAACTCCCGGCGTATTTACATCAACAGAACCATCAGTTACAACTTCTAAA
>CAKZKR010000072.1 GCA_937124615.1 uncultured bacterium | reverse complement strand
AGGAAAACAACCCTGCCCTTGATTATGACAATATTTCTGAGAATCTTCGTGAGAAATCTGTAGAAAATGCTCTGGAAAATTTGATGAAATCTATAACGAAATCTATAACAAAGAATACCGATGGTTCAGGGGGTGGTAAAGATAAAGGTACAAACAACAGCCCAGCAAAAGAAGAAAGAAGAGAGAATCGTTCAGGTTCATCTGCAAGTAATGATAGGGGAAATAGAGATTTTACTACTGAAAGAGGAAGAAGAAGAGACAAAGATAACAAAACCATGAAAAAAGATGGCGATGTTGAGTCTCAGCAGATTCAGGCACAGGTAAAATCACTGGTGAACGAAGCAAAACAGGCATTGGACCAAGGTAATTATGATAAAGCATCGGAACTCCTCCAGAAAGGACTCGAATTAGACCCGAACTCAAGAGATATACTGCGGACGATGGCCAACCTGTATAAAAAAACAGGTGATTATCAAGGTGAGATAGATGTATATAAACGATGGATATCCAATAACCCGAACGACCCGACACCACACTATTTTCTTGCAGATACCTACCGCCGACAGGGAAATTACGACCAAGCCTATAGAGAATTACAACAATTTGTACAGATGAATGGCGAAATACCTTCTACTTACGCAATGGCTTCCGGTGTGTACCGACAGATGGGAATGAAGGAAGAAGAAGGACAGGCTTTAACAAATTGGGTTCATACCGATCCCAACTCCTCCGATGCCCGATTAGCCCTCGCCGATTACTATCGACGAAATAATGACTATAATTCCGCTATTAATCAGTATCAAACCGCTATACAGTTAGCACCGGGAAATGTCAGTTCTTATGTGGCTCTGGGCAGTCTGTATACTCGTATGGGAATGTATTCAGAGGCAGAAGCACAATATCAACAAGTGCTCCAACTTCAGCCGAATAACATAACCGCACAACTATTGCTCGCTCAAACCTATCAAAGACAGGGTGATATGAACGAGGCCTTACAAATGTATCAGTATATCATCCAGACCTGTAAAGACCCTTCACAAGTACGTCAAGCACAACATGCTATCAATCGTATTGAAAGACAAATGGCAGAAAATACAAAACCAAAACAGAAGTAATACGGGTCCGACCCCTCCGACTTGTCCGACACAACTAATATTGTTTCTTCCGAAAAACAAAATTTTTACTAAGTATAAAATTAAACATCAATCCTGCAAGAATACCCACAAGAGCAGGGATTTGCGGTATCTTTTCAAATATAGGAAAAACATACAAAAGTAAAATCACAATAATGTAGTTTATTACAGCCCCTAAAGAACAAGCACTTACAAAACCGACCAACTGTGGAAACCATGGGGTTGCTACTGCATGTGGGAAAGTAAACCTACGATTGAGTATAAAATTGGAAATCATCGCGATGATTATAGCCATTGCAACAGATAAACGAACAGGAATTCCCAAAAAAACAAAGATTGTTAAAACCACCAAATTGACCAGTGTCCCAGAAAAACCAATAATAGAAAAGTGAAATAGATAAGTTAAATTCTCATACTTAAAAAAATACAATCTTCGTAGATGCACAAGATACTTAACTTGCTCCTTCAATGAAAGTTTACTTTTCCCTTTCGCCCGTTGTGAAAAATAAATAGGAATTTCTACGACTTTTTTCACCGGACATTTTACCAACAATTCAAGACCTATCTTATATCCCGTAGGATTCAATGGCGCAGATTTCTCAAACACCTCCTTCCGCAAAGCAAAAAAACCACTCATCGGGTCTTTGACAGATGTTAGTGGTCGTGCTAATAAAGTTGCAATCTGACTGTTCAGCCAGCGGAAGACTCCCCATTCTTCATCCGTTTTTCCCCCAGCAACATATCGGGACCCAATAACCATATCCGCACCCGCTTGAATCTGTTCTATAAATTCCGGAATCTTCTCCGGCGGATGACTCAAATCCGCATCCATCACAATGAGAATATCGCCTTTCGCATCAGAAAAACCTTTCAGCACCGCAGAACTAAGCCCTCTCTCTCCTCGACGCACAATGATTCGGCACCAAGGAGTTCCTAACGACTCAATATACTCCTCACTTCCATCCTTACTATCATCATCCACAATAATTAGTTCAAGGTTCAGGTTCTGTTCATCTTTGACCTTTTGAATCCGTTGGATAAGTTCAGGTAAATTCTCGCATTCGTTATAAGTAGGAACAATTACCGATATACTTTCTTCTTTATGCATAGAGACAACTTCTATGTTTACTTCTTAGTGTTGTGTACTCATACAATCAATTATACTTTAACACACTCTTCAGAATATGTTCATATAGAGGGATAAAAACAACCTTACATTTAAAGAAAATAAATCAGATATTATTAAGGAGGGGAAACCGTAACAAGATGCCGAATCTTTTCATACCGTTTTGGACCGATGCCGGATACCTTCAACAAATCTTCAACGCTCCGAAACGGCTGATTCTCGCGATATGAAATAATCGACTGGGCCAGCACAGGGCCAATACCTGGCAATGTTTCCAATTCCTTCTGACTTGCATGATTAATATCAATCAAACCTGTCGAACTCGCACCCAATTTTTCACCAGGAGCAGAAGAAGAAATATCCGATGGAGAACTCCTTTGTATGCTACTTGCATGAGCAGAATATGGAACATAAGCATTTCCTTCTGATAGAACAGCCGTTTTCGGCTGAGAAGCTCCACGAGCCGAGAGCCGTTGACCATCAAATTCTACTTTTTGTTTTTCAGGAATAACCACAGTTGTGCCATCCAACAAAATCGCTGCTATGTTTAAATATCGCAATTCTGCATTTTCCAAAGGACCACCCGCTTTATCGATTAGTTCCTGTAATCGGGTGCCTTCTGCTATCCAATATAGTCCCGGTTTTTGTACGGCTCCTTGAATTCCTACCGCAATCATCTGTGGATTATTCTCTGTTTGAGAGGGCTCCTCATTCTTTACTGCTTCTACTTTCAAACTTTCATCCAGACGTACCCCAATAGGAATCCCTTGCTTTTCTGTCGCTTTTTCTTTGCTATCATTTTCAAAGGGTGTGTTTGTTTGTAGATGAGCAATTGTTTTAGATTGAATATTTACAGTTTCTGTTTGAGACATTCCATTTGTTCGATTTTCATAATAGTAAATACCTACCCCTCCACCTACCGCCACTATTCCAATGATTGCGAATAAAACATATTTTCCATAATACCATTCCGTATCGCTCAAAACCACCCGCATATAAAAATATGTCCCAATTTAACTCTGATTATTTATCACAAAATCATATGTTTTTGAAAAATTATTTAAACTCTGGTAGATTCTTTTTATCGGCTTTAAATCCTTTACTTCATAATTATAAATCAAATCTTGAATTAAATCTTCAAGTAAGTTAATAGAAAACAAAGCATACCTTGTTTCCTCAAAAGGACTGTCTTTGGAAGAAGAGACATAAGAACTGTTACATTGATAACATCTCTTTAAAATTTTATCAATCTGCTTTATACTTTTAATTATATTATTAATCTCATTATCTCTTAGATTTCCTATATCTATATTGGAATATAAAAAATCCAAACAGTACAAAATTTATAAATTTCTGATAATGCGTTTTTTCATTCACAAAAGTTAGAAGATAAGTAAGCCACAAGTTTATATTTTTTGGAATTCTATTGATATTATCGAGGATAAAACATACTTTGAAAATGCCATCAAGATTATTAGGTACGATGTTGATAAATGCTTTTCTCCCCGGTTGCAAAACGCGGAAAACTTCCTTCCACACCTCGCTAATTTTCTCGAACCATTTGTCAATATCATGAATGTTACCTAAATCTCCCTCTATGGGTTCTTTAGAATACATCTTGGTATTAAAGTAAGGAGGCGACGTAATCATCAAATGAATACTCTCAGATTCCAGTTCATCCATTCGAACAGAATTTTTTACAAGTATTCTTTGAACCGTTCCGTTGACTTCAAAAACATTGCTATTCGAGATATTCTGGGCCTTTTTATTAATTATTAAGTTCAATTTCTGTTCCGCATTTGTTAATTCGGATAAATGGAACCGCATTTGTCCACTTGCTGAAATTTGAGTTGATATAACACCTTTTTTTACAAGATTATGGAGGTCCTTAACACGAATCCCTAAAAATTTTGCTGATTCTATCGCAGATAAGTAAGACCTGTTTTTATAGTCATGTTTCTCTAATTGTTTCATAATCTCTATTCACATAAATCTTTCATATAAAAACGTATTATAAGGTAACTCGATATGCTCTCAAAAATTATAAGATAATTAATCCCCTGACATTTTCTATTGTAATACAACATCGAGAACAGGCATCTGCAGGGTTTTAATCGGACCGAAAATGCCGGATTTGGTATGACCTTCGAATACATGAGCACTGGGATGGCCAATAGCGAAGTGTGGACCTAATGTGTTGAACACTCGGATACGGACATCATTAGCAGGTTGAGTTAATGCGGATGTAATGTCAAAGAGATACGGATGCCATACCCGTGTTCCGCAGGATACTCCATTCACAAATACTTCCGCTGTTCCACGGACACGCCCTAAATGGAGATATACCTTTCGATTGGCGTCCGCAGGAGGTTCTACGGTTAACCGATACTCCATTCCACCGCAATAATGCATGAACCCTAATTCATCCCACGAACCCAAAGGAATATTTCCTTCTCCCATTTCATAGGTAATCGGCTCTAATATTGCAGACCCTTTTGTAAAACCTCGTTTTGTTTCAATACGCAAACAGGCAACCCTACGCGGCGATTCAGGCGATGGCAATGCAATTTTATATTCGGGTCCATTCCCTTCTATCTGCAAAGGAGTTCCATTCACCCAGCATTCCAGTTGGCCTACGCATTTTAATGTCATCGATTTCGCCCCCGGCGGAAGCAAGAAACGAAAACGATAAGGTGCAGATGTATCTGTTGAGGGGAAGAAAACCAATTTGTTGAATGGTTCCGGTGGTTCCGGTTGATTCTGTAACCAGCCTGCTAATGGTAACGGATGGGACCTCTGCTTGATTAAAAGCAGTGCAGGGTCTCCCATATATCCATGTGCAGGTTGAGGTAATAGTTTTACAGGAACAGCCTGTCCATCCCGTATCGGCTCCGGTACACATTTAAAGTTTGCATCAGAAACAATTACAACCTCTTTCCCGTCTGCCAGTTTAATATCCGAATCCAATAAGAGTCCCGTTTGTGCGTCCACATCACGGGCAATAATCTCTATATTGTTTTCACCAACTTTGAGGTAGGGTTTTATATCATACTGTTCCGCACGACTGGTGAAGTAAGGGTCAAAATTTCCCTGGTCCGATATTTTCTGTCCATTCACATAGATTTGATGTATATCCCCTAATGCCACGACCATTTTCGCAGATACAACTTCGGCAGAAAGGTCAAATGTCCGCAAAAATTTTGTTCTACCCGTTGGACTGGGGTTCTGACTCCATACCCATTCGGGGGTAGGGACATCTTCACTTTCCGGAATAAAATGGACATATAATCTTAATCGACCATTTACAACACTCTCTACAAAAACATCTACTACATTTACTCCATAAGAAAGTTGAACCTTTCCCTTGAAAACCCGCTCTTCACCATTCCCTTCACCTACCACCGGAATTTTATTTAGGAACACCTTCTTTTTAGCAGTAGCACCAACCCGTAATATGGCATCCAAGCGCTGGTCTGCAGGCACTCCTTCCGGAGGTAATTCTACAAAGCACTGGATATGGAATATTTGTCCTTTAGCCACATTTCCTAAGTCAATAAACTCTTCCGGAATTCGTCCTTTTCCACCTAATGCACTGGAGAAAACGGGGTCTTCATTGATACCTAACTTAAGAGAATATTCACTGTTTTTCCATTCTCCATCGATATCCGGTATCTTTTTCAGGTTGTCCAATGGAGTATTCTCAGATAACACGATAGGTCCCTTCCATCTCGCCCTTGGACCAAACGATGCCAGCATCATTTCCCACCCAGAATCATCATATTCTGCATTTAGCCACTCCGTGCTATTATCTTTCTCTTCTTGCCCCTTAAATGCCCGCGTTTCTACAGGGATAGGTCCTGTGGAAGGAGGATAGGCAAAACTCCCATCCTTATTATCACAGGTGGGTATTAATTGGAAAGCGAAAGGACCTTCATATACCTTTTCAATTGCAGGTGGTACTTCTACACTTACTTCGCGCTCCTGTGTCCCTTTACGGACGCGGATGGTTTGATTATGGGGTTGATTGCTTATCTGATTAAAAAAAGGAATCGCAGTTACTTGAATTTGACCTTGTTCTTCTTTACAATTCAATATCCTCATGTCCGATTTGATTTCGTCGAAATCCTGTTCTGATTTACTCCGAATACTAATTAATGGTGCCGGTGTCTGAGACAAATCAATAGCTACCTTTGTCCTGCCTTTTTCAATAGAATAGTTCCATATCGTTTCCACACTTCCCGTAATTGCATTCCAGAATTCAGGGATACCCTCCTGATTAAATGTCAATTGCATAACCTCACATTTAGCAGAAGGGGTTTCATACAAGGCGCGTTTATTTATATCAAATCTCGCTCTTGAAGTGGCGGGTGTGCCTTCATCGGACATAATAAAATAAAACGGTCTGTTTTCTATATTACGTTCCAATATAGGAATAGATTCTTCTGTGGACACATAAGAAGAGGATCGCAACTGCAATGCCCATTCATCCAAATTCGAGATGACTTGTCCTTTCTCACGAAGAGATATCAACGCATTGCGTTGTTCCTCATTCAACGGAATGGAATCCGAAATCTGTTCCGGCACCAGCCCATAGATATAAACCTTTCCTCCGAGATTCGCATACTGGGCAAGTTTTTCCACCGATGTAGACCGCAAAAATTGGTTAGAAGGTAAAACAAAAACTTTGAACACCAGGTCATGAACTTTCACACCGTCCGGAGAGACTTCTGTCCTGGCTAAGGAATCCTCATCCATAATGATATAGTCTATATGATGTTTCCGCAGGAAATTCTGCACATTCCAGTATGTATCCGCTACTTGTTTTGCTGTAGGTAGGTCTATCCGATAGCCGATATAGGCATGAGCCGTTGTAGCCGGATGAATTACCGCTATTTCAACCTTATGCGTTCCTTGCGATAAGAGCCAACAGAGACGAGCCGTGTAATCAGCTAATTTTTTATAGTGGACGAAGTAAGGTTGTCTCCAACCTGTGTCGGGGGGAGCCCATTCCCAATAGGAGCCATGAATGGAATAATAAATAGCGTGCGGGTCAAATAGGGTAGCTCCGTCTAATATCCAGGGGTGAAGTAGAACCGCAATCTCTTCTATAGTTTGCCCCCAGCCACTGGAATGGAACACTTCAGCCCATACCCGCGGTCTCTTGTATAAATCTGCCATCGACTGATGGGGCTTACAATCTCCATCCATATCATTGCCCGGCACCGAAAAATGTCGCATGGTCTTAAAATAATCTACATAATAAGACTCTCCACGGAAGGGGTCTGCATTCCGTACAGTCTGGTCATAACCACAGAGCATACCGTATTTTTCATGCCATTGATAGAGAGGAATAAAAAAGGCTTCTTCCGCTAATGATGCAGAAACATCCGCAGAATCACAACGAACTTTTACTGTACTCGGCGCGGTCTCACTGTTAAATCGGTCTATTACATCTTCAAAAAGTGCCGGTAAATAATCAACGATATCATAGCCTTTCCGCTTTTTGAATTCTTCAAGAAATAAATAAGAAAAACGCGGAGTAGGGGGAAATTCATCCTGGAACGAACCCGCAATCGTCTTCCCTAATTCTTCCGGAAAACGGCGTTCTATCTCACCATGGAGCATATCTAATAATGCATGGCATGCAGACGGATTATGATAATCAAAACCTGCGGGCACCGTATAGAACAATTCCAATTGATAGGTCCCTTCCGGTACATCGATTGTAAAATTGCGTTCAGAAACATTTATTGGAATACGGTTAACTCGAACCACAGGCGTACCCAATGATTGTAAAACCTCCCCTCCATCCATATTCCTTACTGCACCCCATGGAGTACAACCCAAAGGACCTATGATAACTGCAGAATTCCAATCTTCATCTTTAAAATCAACCTCGAACCAGTTTGCCGTTTCCTTTAATGACACACGAACTTGATTATCACTCAAAATAGTTTTGTCTCCCAGGCGTAAAGAAAACACCAACCCGCCGGGTCCTCCCAAATTCGTCCCATGCACAGCAATTACATTCTTGCCGGTTCGCAGATACGGTAAGACATCATATATCTCCGCACCTTCCCATCCGTCAGAGTCATAAAGCAACTCATTACCAACTCGTCTGCCATTAACATAAAGTTCATAACCGTTATCACACGAAAGGGTAATAACCGCTTTCGGGGGCAATTCGGCTATGTCAAATCCCCGGCGAAAATATACATGAGAAGTCCCCTCTGTATCTTTACTTCCCCATATCCAGTTTGGAGCCGTACCCGAAGGAGCAACTTCTCTAACGAACTTTTCAGAACGGAACAGAGCCAGCGGATTACCCTCTGGGGGAGTTTCAATAACAAATGTTCCTGGTCCTTTTATTTCTTTGACAATTCGTTTAAGTTCAATCCCTCGGAATTCCGGATTGTCCCGAACAACTCGAGCTTGTAATCCTGCCCCTGAAAATCCTAATTGGTCATAGAACCAAATACGGACACCCACTTGTTTGGCTACTTGAAGCGTATGTGCAAAAAGGTCCCACCATTCATCGGTTAAGAACAACGGGTTGTCGGGCGCACTCCCATACAACGGACCCGACGGTGCCAGATTCAAAATGATAGCATTGTGAATACCACCCTTCACCAATTCCTGCAATTGCCAGGTTATACCTTCTTTTGTTACTTTGCCACCACTCCACCACCAAATAGGCACCGGCGAAAACTCAGGCTTGGCCTCTTTAAAATTTTGATATACCCATTCCTGCCCAACAGACACATTTGATAACAAAACTATAAGGGCCATCAAAACACAGACCACAGAAAAAAACCTTCTCATAACCTGCTTCCTTATATTAAATGTTTTTATAACATCATGAATGTTTCTATAATAGCAAAGTCCGCTACTTTTATCAAGAAATAAAATTTTTATCGATAGTCAGAAGAAAAACACCTACTACATCTTTATAGCCTTCCAAGTATTTTAAATTTGAATAATAAAAATACCTATTAAACAAATAAAAGAGAGTAAGGTCCGGACCTTTTTAGACTCCTTTATCTGCATCTTGATAAAAATAATTAAGTACTGGAATATTTTCAATAATTATTATTTCCAGAACACCCCAATGCCCAAATAGAACACATAAAGATATTGTCCATTCAGAAATCAATATCAACTTTATTCCTATAAAATTAGACAGAATAAATCCTTTGGTTTGTCTTTTTGAGGCCTTGTTTGTGGTAGAGAATAGTTGTAATACTTCAACGGTTATTTCTTGAATTAACAGTTGAAGGGATTAACTTTGTAGGTCCAAATTCTCCAACAAGGCGGTCATCAATTGTTGAAAATAAATCGGAAATGTTACTAATGACTGTAACATCATTAAACATAGCCATCCCATAACCATAACCAGCAGGCATTCTTACCATTCCTCCAAAGCCCATAAAGGGATTTCTACCGTAATTCCGGTACATAAAATCCCCTCCTGAAACAGGGGGATTCCTTAGTACCACTTTGGGTAAACTATCCACACCCCGTGCATTATAAAAACCATAAGATTTCCCATCGACCTTGCGATAAGTGTTATTTGAATAATAATCACTTCCGGGCAAAACATGGCTTGTATTATTCTCTCTATTAGAATATAGTTTTTTGAGAACATTATTCTGGGAAGCATTCCCTTTTCGCTTTAATACAAAACCCGAAGGTTCTATTGTAGATTTTGCAGGGTAGCCCTCATCTGTTACATTCAATACTTTATGTATCTTTTCTGGGGGTTGAACAGAAACAGGTTGCTTCTCATCCCATTTCTTTTTCAATGCAATCCTTTTTTCAGGCTCATCAAAGATTAATGTATTACTAATAATGTCCTGTTTCAATACACTTTCAATAGCCCCTGTTTCCGGGAAAAGAATATAATAATTATGAATACCTTCTAATATGTATACATCATAGTAAGTTTTATCATTTGAAATAAAAGTGTCAGCCACTAAGGGATATGAGCAAAAGAGCCAAATAATTAACAAACTTATCAACAGAGTTTGTTTTTTCTCTTTATTCTTAATACTCATATCTACACTTCCTTCATTTAATTCTTTTTATTTATCACCTATATAATATATAATATCATCCAATTTCTTTTTTTTCAATACAATTTTAACAGTAAGGCTCTTATGGCAGGACAATTCAGAGATATTGTTAAAGAATTACTTCAAAACATTGAGACGGTAATTCTCGACAAAAGCCCTGTTATTCGGATTGCTTTAGGTGCTTTTTTATCAGGGGGTCATATCTTATTGGAGGATGTGCCTGGTGTTGCGAAAACGATGCTGGCGAGGGCCTTAGCCATTTCCAGTGGCTGTTCATACACCCGGATACAATGTACTCCCGATTTACTGCCCACAGATGTAACAGGTGTATCAATATTTAACCAATCGACACAGGGTTTTGAATTCCGTCCCGGACCCATCTTCAATCAAGTGGTGGTAGCCGACGAAATTAACCGGGCAACTCCTCGAACACAATCCGCTCTGTTAGAAGCAATGGCAGAAGGGCAGGTGTCGGTGGATGGGAAAACATATATATTGAACAAACCATTTATTGTTTTTGCAACTCAAAACCCCGTAGAGCATGAAGGGACTTTCCCTTTACCGGAAGCACAGCTAGACCGTTTCATGATAAAACTTTCTATGGGTTATCCCGGAATGACAGCGGAGCTGGATATGTTGGAACGATTACGACTTTTACATCCGATTGAAAAATTAAGTCCAGTAACAGATCCTCAAGTAATTATACAAATGCAAGCAAAAGTTCGTGACATTTTCATTCATGCCAAAGTGCGCGAATACATGTTGCGTATCGTGGCACGAACCCGGGACCACGCTCACTTATTATTAGGAGCGAGTCCTCGCGCTTCTCTAATGCTATTTCGTTGTTGCCAGGGATATGCAGCCGTTTTAGGTAGAGGATATGTTATCCCCGATGATGTTAAAGCCCTGGTCTTCCCGGTTTTAGAACATCGTCTTATCTTAAATCCAGAAAGTAGATTAAGAAAAGTAACTGTTTCTTCTGTATTAAAAGAAATTCTTAATGAAGTACCTGTTCCTTCGCCGGGAATGCATCAATGGAAAACAACATAAAATTGAATTAACTTTTCATGAAAAATTATGATATTATTATAAAAAAGACAAAAAAGGAAAGTGTTGAGAGGGGTAATGTTCTGGATATTTAAGAAAAAGAAAAACGATATCTCATCGCAATCGTCTGTTACATCACATTTGGATGATCCCAATAGGCCTGAACTTGAAATCCGTCAGGTAGGTCCGTATGAAATTATTGCACCTATCGGAAGTGGAGGCATGGGGACTGTGTATAAAGCCATAGACCGGGGAAAAGATTTAACTGTTGCGGTCAAGGTTTTAGATCCTCGCTTCGATGAAGACCCCAAACGGCGGAAACAAGACTTTCTCGGCAGGGAAGTAATGATAGCAGCCTCATTAAACCATCCCAATATTATTCGGATGGATAAAACGATACACGAGGCGATTGATAATATGGGTAGAACTCGCCGATGTATTGTAATGGAGTTTATTGATGGTTATAACCTAAAAAAGCACATTAACGACCGTGATCTGAACATTCGACAGATGATTGAAATTTGCGTTAAACTTTGTCATGGATTGGATTACTTACATCAACATGGGATTGTACATCGCGATGTTAAGCCTGCAAACTTCCTATTTTCAAAAGATGGCAAACTAGTTAAAATTGTGGATTTCGGACTATCCAAGACAAATGCAACCTGGCAAGGTTGGTTAATGAAAGAAACAGGTGGAACACGAATCTATATGTCACCCGAACAAATATTAAAGAAAAGTCTGGATGCTCGCTCCGATATCTTCTCCTTTGGACTAACAATATACGAACTATTTTCCGGAAAACATCCCTGTGAAGCAAATGACGCAAAAATCGTAACACGCCAACTGGTTGACCCTAATTATAAATTTGTTCCCCCTTCAAGTCATAACCATCAACTTACTCCTGCCTTAGACCGTATTATATTAAAATCACTTCGTCGTAAGATAGAGCATCGGTACCAATCTATGACAGAATTGCTACTTGACCTGAAACGAGCAACAGAATCGAGAATCTAAAAACTATGCCAAAACAATATTTCTCATCAAAAAAAAATGCGGATAATACTCTGTTTCGTATTTTTATCGGTGTTATCCTGTTTCTTATAGCAGGTTACCTTATCTATCGATTTGTACACAGTGCTCCGGAACTCATTTCCAAAGAAAAAATTGTGGAAAAACTATTACCAACTTCTTCAACAACCTCTACAAATAATACTCTGGAACAATTTAAGAAAATGTTCGAAGAATCCCAATTCTATGAGTTGCGGAATGAATTAAAAAATTATGTTAAGAAAGAAAAACAAATAGAAAACTTAACCGAAGCATATTTATTATGGATAGACCTGGAACTAAAACTAGACAAGCCAAACGATGCGTTCTCTATTGCAGAAGAAACTATACAAAAATGTGAAACCAGTAGCCGAATCCCTTATTTGAAATATCATTATGCTCAAATTGCAGAACAAATAGGGAAGAAAGATATAGCACGCTCCACTTACCAGGACATCGTAGACCGGGCCTCTCGCGGAAACCGGGCCTATGGGTATTTAGGTCTTGCCCGACTGGAACAACAAGGAAACGATAAAATCAAAGCACGCGACCTCGCTCAGAAGGCGGCAATGGATGCAGAATGGGATTCTCAGGTCTGGAATGAATCATTGGATATATTAGGAAAATTAAATGTAGAAATTATCTTTTCAAATATTTCCACACCCGAAAGTAAAGTTTATACGGTACAAAAAGGGGATTCATTAATTAGTATCGGTGCCAAACTAAATACACCTGTCGGTATGCTCTGCCGTGCAAATCAACTGGATGAAAATACAATACTTCGCTTAAACCAGACATTGAAATATACGCCCAAAGATTTTCGACTTTATGTTGAACGGTCAAAATGTCGGGCTTTTCTGGTAGATGAACAAGGAATATTCAAAAGGTATAAAGTAGGGCTTGGTAAACCCGGACACGAAACAACTTTAGGTACTTATAAAATTGGCAATAAACAAAAAAACCCAACCTGGTTCAAACCCGGCGAGGGTGCTATCCCTGCTGGCGACCCAAGAAATGAATTGGGCACACGATGGATGCCTTTAGTTCCCTCTGAACCCGGGTTGCCTACGGATTTAGGACTGCATGGAACCATCGCACCCGAAACCATTGGCACCTTTTCTTCTAACGGTTGTATCCGCTTCTATCCCGAAGAGGTAGAAGAAATATATGATTTGATTGTCCGTTCCACCCCTGTTATTATCAAAGAGGAAGTAAAACTTGAAGATGTCTATCCTCTGGCACAGACAGAGGAAAAACCTGCAACAAGTGAGACAACAGCAAATCCTCCGTCGGAGGATAAAAATTAAAAACAGATGTTTATACAATAGAGTTCAAGGATAATAAGGGAATGAACACCGATATAGGAAATACCACATTAAGGGAAAGAATTATTTCTTCCGAATTTCAATCATTACCTCCTCACCATGCTCTAATACCCATTAATAACGCTACCCTTTACTATTCACTTTGTGATGAAACCCTCCGACAGATTGGCCGTTTTGGAGGGAACGACCTTGTTGTGATCTGTGATTCAGAAACCATCCAGCAGTTAGAGGAAATCGATAACTTCCTACCAAATGTTAGCAAAATGATTGTCCTGGGCCTGCCCCCTTCCCATTGGGATATTCCCATTGAAACACATAATCCTCCGCCCATTTTCAAGAGTACAGATCATCTCTTTGTATTGGTATCGTCGTCCATTGCTATTTCCTTTGTCGGAACTATAATCAAAAGAGACGGTGCAAATGGCCATACCTCCTTCGATGGGGGCTGGTCTTACCATCGCACATATATCCAACATTTGCTTTATCTCTTTGCACCCTCGCTTGTAGAAACATTCCTTTCCTATAAAGAAGACCCGGATAAAATAACAGAGATTACCACACGTATCATGGCCATGCAGGCCGAGTTACTTTCCGGGCATGAGTCAATCATTGATATGGATAAAAGCGAATTGGCAACCGTCCTCGAAATATTGAAAGTAATATCGTCCAAAAAGCGTGCTCATGATGTCTTGTATGTTTTCGTTGAACAAACATCCAGAGTAATCCCATCAGACCGTTGTTCCATCGTGCGTGTCTGGGGACAGGAGGACACGGTACATGTTCTGGCATCTCATGATGACGCCAACCTTTACGACATGACCGTGCCTTTAAGCAAATACCCGGAAATAAAAAAAGCCTTAGCCATCGGTGATAAAATCGTTATCAATAATGTTCGGGCAGACCCACTGATGCAACCCTGTCTGGATTCCCTTATCCAGAAGGGAATCAATTCCATACTGGTAATACCTATTGTGTTATATGACCCCGAAGTCGGCTCCTTATTACTCCGCGCTGTTCGGAAAGAAGTGGGTTTTACACTTCGTGAGATTAACTTCTTCGAAATCGTAACCAATGCGGCGGGCAGTGCACTGGAACGAGCTCAACTGTTCGAGTCTGTTCAGCAAGCCAACAAAACATTAGAAAAACTCGCTGTAACCGACGATTTAACAGGTATCTATAACCATCGTTATTTTCGCGAACGATTGGAAGGTGAAATTCTTAGAAGTTTGCGATACAGCGTGCCTCTATCTTGTGCCCTTTTTGATATTGACGATTTCAAAAAATGCAACGACACTTACGGACATCTGTTCGGAGATGTGGTATTGAAAGAAATTGCTTTACGAATGCAACAAACGGTCCGCCGAACAGATATTGTCGCAAGATATGGAGGAGAAGAGTTCGTTGTTATCATGCCACAAACATCTATCGATGGTGCTTACATTCAGGCTGAACGAATACGAAAAGTTATTGAAGATAAGCCTTTCGACTACCTGGACAAAAGTGTAAGCATTACCGTTAGTGGTGGCGTGGCAGAAGTTGTTCAAAACGAAACTTTAACTGTAGAAGATTTACTTCGTATTGCGGACCAATGTCTCTATCAGGCCAAACGAAGTGGTAAGAACAGAATAATAGCACCCAAACAAAACAACCTATCTTAAAAAGAAGGAGGGAAACCAATGCTCTCAAAAAAGTCCATTATTCTAACATTATTTGTGGGCCTTTTTTTCTCACTATTGCTAAGTTCCTGTGGAACTTTTCGTTCTTTTATCCGTATTACACCCGACTATTCCGAATTACCCAAAGAAGAACTCGTGAAGACGGCACAGTATATTGAAGAAAAAATCTGGGCTGGAGAACGCGAACCCGATTTATCCAAAATCAATGGCATCAATTTAGATACTCCTCAAATAAAACAAGCAATCCGCACACGGGCCGTTCGGAGTGAATTGATTAAAGACCTCCTTGACAAAGGTTTCCTTTATGAACAGAATGGGGGACTTATGGCCATCCTTCGGAACAGTGCCTATAAAAGAAGCACAACACGCCAACAACGCGACAAAAACGCATTAATCGTAATGGGCGAAAATAGTGACCGCTGGGCTTTATATGAGGGGATCATCAAAGCCAACAATTATCCCCCGAAATCCCTATCGGCTATTCAGGAGACCTTTTATCAGGCAAGAACCCAAATCCTCCAACCCGGCCACAAATACCAAACCCCCGACGGTAAAATCATTCAGAAATAATATCCGACAGGTCCGACGCATCCGACAAGTCTGACTCATTCCACGGGGTGCCAGATTTGGACGCCGTGGGGCTCTATGCCGTAGGTAAGGGTATTGTCTTTGACTTCTATTTCTGTTTTAGTGTAGTACTCATGGAATTTTTGTCCATCGGATAGAACGGGACCATTTAGGTGGTAGCGGATACCGCATTCGTGCCACTCGTTCACAAGAAAAACCCACGGTTTCCCCTGATAGATTTTTATCAAAGCAAGCACACCCCGGTCTCCAGAACCAAATATTTCATCTTGTTTTATCTCAATAGGTTGGGAAGCATCTTCAGCAGAAAGAACCGGCTGTAAAGATTTAATCTCCTTCGCGAAGCTTATTAAATCGGTCCAGAGTTGCATATCCCGCGGAACACAATGTGTGCCCCAGAACAAAATACCACGAGCCCCATTTACAATACAGTCAAACCCCATAAACCGAATCTCATTTAGGGTTGGCGGTCGGAATCCTTTCTGCTCGTTACCGCTTCGTTCATAAACATCCCCTTGCAACATACCCCAGTCAAATCCCTGAATCACCATCCAGACAGGTTTCTTCGGGTCAATTTCCTGCATACGGCGTGTATAGGCTCCGACAGAGGACATCGTCTGGTCCATCAGGTCAGAGTGCCGTAATTTAGGATGCATCGGCACAGGATATATATCACATCCGATAATATCCGCACAGGTGCTAAACCGACGCAAACTCTCCATTGAATTCCGCGGGGCATGGTTTGCCCAAACCGGATGTTTAGGGTCAATCTCTTTAATGATTTGATACGACTGCATAAGTCTTTCCCAAATCTCCGCCTTGGTTTTTTCTATGTTTGCCATGGAATAGTCAGCAAAGGGAGATGGTTCGCCTAATCTCTGCCAGATTTGTTCTACAATTTTTTCACCTTCGGCCCATAACCCCTTCCGGTAGAAATCTAACGCCATCTGTAATTGGGTAGCTAATTCATTTTTGAGGTTTTCATCCGCAACTTTTGCCAACTTTTCCCGAATTACATGAGGCTCTTCATAATGTTTTTTATCATGATTGCTCAAGTAGATATTCCAAAGGGCTTCATCCGGCATTTCCCATACCAGGAAAGAAGGGTGCTTTGAACACAGTTCTATCATTTTCAGAAGTTCTTGCTTTCGTGTCTCTGCATCAGGAGAAGCAACAACAGAATGGATGTTAGTCCATGCCATCAGATTATGTGTTTTAGCGATATCCAGTTCTTCTTTGCGAGGTCCAACAGAAATCAGATTGAAACCAGCATCCGCCAGAGTTTGCAATTCGTCGGGGTTATCTATTTTCGGACTATACAGTCCTAAAATAAAAGTCCTCTGACCATCAACAACCAGCATTCTGTCATCGGCAATAGTGGCCTCTACTGCAAATGTAACCGTGCATAAAAAGGATGCAAGAACAAAAAACAAACAAAACAACATCAATACATTATTCTTATTCATAACACTTCCCTTTTTTTTAAGAAAAGAATATTTACATCTCAATAACACACAAAATCCGCATATTAAACCGAAACACACTCTACAGGATTTGTCCTATTCCCTATATATTTTGCTTATTGGGATTTCTTTTCCTCTTATTTATCCAGGAAAGAAGGTATAAAACACCTACAAGAAAAGCCGGTCCAGTAATAATTATTGACCATGTAATGTAGTATCCATGAAAACCATCCTGAAGGGAATTTTTTACGATTAAACCAATATATAGCATCCCGGCAAGCATATACCCAATCCCACCAACAATCTCATACTTCCATGATACTATCAAAATAACTGTAAGGATCAACGATGGAATATTGTGCATGAACAAGCCTAAAAGCGTCTGCCATAAATTCAACTCCTCCGAGAAGACATCTAACGAAAACATTGCCAGAAAGAGTATAAAAAGGATGGATAGTATCCGCGGTGCCCAGCAAATAAATTTCTGCATCCTTTCACCTCATCTTCTTTCCTCTAAATTCTATGTACAAACATTTTATAAATGTCTCTTACAAAAGAACTCAGAAATATCGATTATTAACGAATAACCTTCAAAGAAAATTTGCTTATTTTTCTGTCATCTATAATAGGACAAAAAATTAAAAAAAAGCATCTTTAAATCATCATCAACCGCTTTCTTCTGTTTGATAAATTTCTTTCAAAAAATAGGTTAATTTCTATAATTTTGCGTCTTCCTTCGAAGCGAAATTTCGCCACAATTCTCTATGATATAAAAAAGGGATATAAACCCCGCCGATTACAGGGCGAGCCCGAAACCCAATACATTTTCCTCTCTTTGTATCGTACCAATCGGTAAGCGGAATACGGTCGGGTGTCTCGTTCATGAATCGATAAAACGGCTGGAACAAGGCAGAAAAATCTTCTTTGTTGTTTGTCAATGTCGCGCACCAAACAAGCCAATCCGTCTTGGTGTAATCTTTCCTAATATCCAGTGGCAAGCCGTACTTGTTTTGTTTTACCTTATAATACTCTATCTCCTTTCTGGCTACATCCGGAGGGAATAAGTTCAAGTCCAATATTTTATCCCAAACCAAATTATATTTCATGCTCCATGTGTCCGGTTTATCAAAGGTAAGTCGAAAATGGTCATTGTCTTTTGCTCGTTCCATCCAATCTTTTGCCATATCCCTTGCAAGATTCTCCCATTCCATTGCATTGGCAAGATGTCTTTGTTTGCTCATCTTTGCAAAGGCACCTAACGCAACGATGGCTTTTAACGACAAGTTGGTATTATGTGCCAGATGTCCAGCAAAATCATCTGTACACAATTGATTTTCCGGATCCCGGCCGTGTTTCTTCAAATAATTTGCCCACTGTTCAATAAGTTCCCATTGTTCACGAGCATAATCTACCTTACCTGTAATCTCTGTATACAAAGCCGTTGCTAAAATCATATTTCCACACTCTTCAACAGGCATCTGACTTTCTAACTTAAATCCATTTTTATCTTTCCCATAGACTTGTCCATTAGCCTTTGGATAGGTCCCCACATCATGAGGTGCAAATTCAAAGGTCCATTCCGGCATCCTCGCAAAAATATATACCGGTTCCAGCATCCCACGCAACAGTGACGGAGTAAACAAAGCAAAGAAGGGTGACGCAGGATAGGTTACATCCACTGTTGCAATACATCCATTGGAGAAGCATTCCTTATGAAAGAACCACGGAGTATCATCCTTACCCACAACAATTTTTCCACTTCCAAACACATGCCGATAAGTAAGTCCTACCAAAGCAGAAAATTCTTCCCCGGCTATCCGTTTTGCTTCATTCAACAAAAAGAAATCCCAATCTTCACATTTCTGTTTTATTTGCTCGTATTCTTTATAAACTGTATCTAACAACCTTGCAAAATTATCTCCATATTCTTTCCAGTACCACGGCCTCAATTTCTCCTGCATAAATTCAATTGAATAAACATCGTCATACGCGACAACTACATATTCACTTTTCTTTCCCTGCGACGGAACTTGGACAGGAATTGTTACTACAAAGGCTACGGGTCTATCTTCCACCGCACGCGGAGAATTCTGATCATCACTATCAGGGAGTTTGGCACTTTTTAAGAAATCTTCTACTGCTACTTTCCGTTCCACTATAACGGTCTGAACATTCCCATGAGCCGGACAAGTTAAATACATATAGCCCCAATCAATCCGAATATTATCCCCCGCTTTTTCAAGGACAGGCTGTTCTACAGTTCCCGCTTTTAATAAAGTTAACCCCTCGGGACTTTTAAGGCGTTCCCACTGGACAACCTGCTTCTCCACATTCACACACCAATCTAAGCCTATATCAAAATACACCACGGCACTATGTTCTTTCCCATCTACAGATACAAGTTCAAATTCTACATAGGTGCAAGGAGAACTCAACCAGCGGAAATCTTCTGTTACCATAGGAGTTGTAAACTTTACATTCAGTTTTACTCCTCCCGCCTCATACTCATAAATGGTTCGTGTCGGATACACATTACAAACAACTTGTTTCATGACTTCTCCTCCCAAATCCGGAGGACCTATAAAACGATACAACTTCCCATCCAGATGTAACAGTCCGGACATGGTTCTTTGATGGCCCGTCCAGTGACAGCACCATTGTTCCGTCAATGTATCTGCAAACGACCATACGCTTGTATATGGGTCATGCACAACTAACGGCACTGCAGGAGGACGAAATTCTTTCGGAAGTTCCATTCCCTGTAAAACAACAAGACTTACTATTTGTGTTAACACGATACCTGTAAACATAGAGTCCTCCTTCTTGAAGAATTTGACAATATAAATTTATAAATTATAAGGGATTTTTTTAATTGATTATATAACATTATCTTTTTTTAAAATACATTCCACTCATTAGAAACAGAAGCAGTCCAATTGTTATAAAATCCAGAATCCGTTGCCATATATCTACAAAGATATTTCCACTGGACCCATCACAACCACACTTATCACCAGGACCGGGAGCCCCTTCACCTTCTCCCTCTGGTTTCCCTTCTCCTTCTTGCTGTCCTTCGGCAGACCCTTCACCTTCTACTGTTCCTTCATGCACTCCTTCTTC
>CAKZKR010000071.1 GCA_937124615.1 uncultured bacterium | reverse complement strand
ATTATATTATAAAGATGTAATAATATATAAAAATATTTTCTTATCTGGTTATTTTTGGTTTTTATTATGTAGCATTGGCTCAAAGAAGTAATAACCTTGTTCTTGCCCAGAATGGTACTTCAGCGCATGGATATTGCAATCAGCTGTTTTATATAGAAAAAGAGCCTTTTGCATGGAAGGAAAGTTGGCAGATTAAAAAAGGTGAGACCCCCATTGGAAAGGTTGAGAAAGATACACGATCGATTAATGAGACATGGAATATAAAGGACCTAACAGGGAAAACAGTAGGAAGAGTAGAGAAAGGGTCCCCATCTTTTACGAATGAATATGAATTAAAAAAACTCTTACGGGAGAAAGATTGGTGAAGTTAAAAAGACCTATGTTGGAGATTTAGAAATGAATATAAGAAGCGGAGAGAAAATCGTTTTCAATGAAAATTCACTTGCGAATAAAACAGTTATCGATGGTTCACGAACAAGAGAGGTAAGAATAGAGCAGGATTATTTAGACTCACGATATAAAGTAAAGACTGAAGTAAAATGTAATCCAAAACACTCTTCAATAGAAGAACCATTGTCCGGGATAGGAACATTCCCTTCATTTGGCGAGGGACACGATAAACGAAAGAGGAAGTCTCTTTTGGAGGATAATCCCTCATCTCAAAGGATGAATAGTTATTCATCTACATATAATCACGGTCTATATAAATGGAGAATCCCTTTTTATGAAGAGCAAATTAACAATCCTCTTAAATTTCCTGACCCTCTGGGCACCAGAAGTAACTCCAATTCTTTAGACTTGTTTAACTCATATCAGAACCGAAATCGTTTGTAGGGAACGGATAATTACCTAAACAATACTACTCTACTTGAATCTGTAAAACCTTTTGGAAGGATGAATTTATTTGAGGACTGATTTGGGAATAAAAAAATTTTTAAAAATCTTGCATTTTTCAAAATAATGTGTCATAATGTAAACAGAAAGTTGAATATTACGGTTCTGTTGAAGAACCTTAAAAGAATTTTGCGGGAACTGCTGTAAGAGTTTCGACAAAGTCCCGAACAGGACTATACGGGCTACGGGTATAGCCCGCTAATGACCAGCGAAACCATGCGGTTCCCGCTCTTTTTTGAAAGATGTTGTTTTATATCAAGTAGTTTTCATTATTCCACTTCAACATTGCTTTTCACTATTCTTTATTTTTTAGTTTATAATTAATAAAAAAACATCCTACTATAGGAAACCGCCAAAAATGAGCATTCGATTTGAAAAGGTAAAAACCTCCGAACTATCTCCCGATAAGGAGCTGCTCTTCCAGGAAACACAGAAATTTACCCAATTATGGATATGGCTGATAATAATTGCCGTTTTTGCTATACAATTTGTGTGGATTGGTTTTGCAATTTATAAGCAAATCTATCTTAATCAACCCTGGGGTCACAAACCTATGTCGGATTTAGGGCTTATACTTACAGTTGTATGGATTAGTTTTTTGATGTTTTTCATCATAGGGATGTTTCTTACAACTCGTCTTGAAACACGGGTGTATATAGATGGCCTCTATTTTATTTATTTTCCATTTCATATGAAGTATCGTAAAGTTTCATGGGAAAAATTAGATGAGATATTAGGACGAAAGTATAAGCCTTTAATTGAATTTGGAGGTTGGGGAATTCGGTGGAACTACAAGAAATGGGCTTATACAGTGAGTGGAAATGAATGCATTGAATTTAGAAAGGGCGATTATAAAATTCTAATAGGAACAAAGAAATTAAATGAGTTTTTGTCTGCATTGGACAAAGCCCAGAATTTGTATGTAGCAGAGAGTTATATCAATCCAAAATAAATAACAAGCAGTGGGGCAAGGGTATGCATCTTAGACTTATTAGTTTGTTGGGATTAATATCGTTTTTCTTTATTGCTTTTTTATTAAGTGAAAATAGAAAACAAATCAAATGGAATGTGGTAATTTGGGGGATAGGACTTCAGTTTGTTTTTGCTTTATTGTTACTTCGTGCGGATTGGCTTGTATTGATGCCCAATATTGTAATTAATACAGTAAATGGTTTGGCAGGGTATCCCATGATTCCACACATCTCTCCAAAGATAGGTATTTATTTTTTTGAATGGTTAAGGCGAGGCTTTGATTTGATTACGGAGGCAAGTACCGCAGGTGCAAAATTTTTATTTGGTAATCTGACAGATTTTTTTATTTTAGATCGTGCTATGGTACAAAATTCAGAAGGACAGTTGGTCCCTGCGGAACCTTTTGTTGTCAGTGCCGTAGTAGCGTTCAAAGTACTACCGGTGATTATTTTTGTTTCCGCATGCTCGGCCATTTTACAGCACCTGGGAGTTATCCAGAAAATAGTAAAGGGACTAGCACGGCTCATGCAGAGGTCGATGAAAACATCGGGGGCAGAGACTTTCACAACAGGATTGCTTGTATTTTTGGGAATTGAGTCTATGAGTGCTGTAAGGGGTTATTTAGGGGATATGACTCGTTCGGAATTGTTTACTGTGATGACGGCATTTTTGGCAACGATTGCTGCGAGTGTGATGGTGGCTTATGCGAATTTTGGGGCAGAACCCGGACATTTAGTAGCCGCTTCGTTGATGAGTGCTCCTGCCGGAATTGCCTTTGCTAAAATACTCGTGCCGGAGGCGGAAAAACCCCGAACGGTAGATGTGAAATCGGTGGATATTCCGATTGAGACACAAAATATTTTTGATGCGGCTTCCCAAGGGGCAAGTTTAGGGCTCTCTATGGCGTTAAATGTAGGGGCTCTCCTCATTGTTTTTATTGGACTTATTCATTTATTTGACACACTCACTATTGCTCTTATCGGTAAGACATTAAGTAGTCTATTCAGTTATCTTTTTTTCCCTTTTGCTTATCTTATGGGGGTTCGAACTGCGGATATTCATATATTTTCTGAATTATTGGCTATAAAATCGGTGTTCAATGAGTTTTTAGCCTATCAAAAATTTCAAACACTAATTGCAGAACAGCAAATTGATCCAAGAACACTTATTATTGCAACTTATGCTCTTTGTGGTTTTGCAAATCCTGGGAGTTTAGGGATTATGATTGGAGGGATGTCCGCAATTGTACCGAACCGGAGAGCGGAAATTGCTAAAATGAGCATAAAAGCCTTTATCGCAGGGAGTTTTGCCTGTTTTTCAACCGCATGTATTGCAGGATTGTTTGTTTAGAGTAATGGAATTAAGGATATAAAGGATGGAAAATAAAATTTTGCCGAGAGTTTTAACTATCGCAGGGAGCGATTCCGGTGGCGGAGCAGGTATTCAAGCGGATATAAAAACAATGTGTGCACTCCACTGCTACGGAATGAGTGCAATTACTGCCATAACAGCACAGAATACAACAGGCGTATATGCAGTGCATCCCATTCCTGTAGAGATAGTAGAGAAACAAATAGATGTGGTCCTGTCGGACATCGGCGCAGAGGCCATCAAAACAGGTATGCTCTGGGGAGTAGAAATTATAACTGCTGTGCACAAAGTACTGAAGAAGTATCCTGAACCTTACCTCGTTATCGACCCTGTACTCATCGCAAAAAGTGGAGATATCTTACTACAGAAAGATGCGATTTCTGCATTGCTGGAACTACTGGTTCCCCGTGCCTGGATAATTACTCCAAACCTACCCGAATTAAAAGAACTTACCAGAATTGAACCGGAAAATAAAAATGCTATTATAAAAGCAGGAAACTTACTTATTGATAGAGGCGTAAAATATGTCTTGGTCAAGGGGGGACATGGACATGAAAAACAAATCCATGACTACCTTCTATCTGATAAAGGGGATTGTATGAGTTTCACATCCGTGAGAATAGACTCACACAATACACATGGGACAGGTTGCACATTATCAAGCGCTATTGCTTGTTATCTGGCCCATGGATTTGAAACAGAAGTAGCCGTAGAAAAATCTATACAGTTTGTGCACAGGGGCATAGAAACAGCCCCAAATTTGGGAAAGGGACACGGACCTTTAAATCATCTCCTATCCAATTAAATCCTTTAGTGTGTTAAAAACATTAGAATCTTTATATAAATTGCCCTTTATAACCTTTTGTTTAAAATTTTTGTGGTCTTTTGTGAGTCTCTATATACCCTTCCACCACTTACATTATTCTTGACAAAGAATGCTCAGGAAAACGGATGTACAAATATATTTAATTTTTTTGTTTGTAATAAAGAAGAATATGTTTTATAATTGTATTGGTGAAAATATATTCAGTACACAAAAAGAAAGGTTTCAATAAAATGTCCGACAAGGAACTTACACTAAGGCAAAAAGAGGTTCTGGAATGTATTTATCATTTTCAGGAGCAAAATCAATATGCTCCATCTATAATAGAAATATGTGAACAATTGGGGATTAATTCAACAAACGGGGTCGTAGGACATATCCGTGCTCTTATCCGGAAGGGGTATATTGAGAGGACATCTAAAGCACGAAGTCTTAGATTGACCTCGCAGGCTCAAAGGTTATTCCGGTCACTGGATAATCGGATGGTACCTTTGTTAGGTAGAATCTCTGCGGGTTCACCTTTGTATGTTGAAGAGAATATTGAACAGATGATCCCGTTCAATCTAAATCGAAAAACAGAGGGGGTGTTCGCCTTGAAGGTGCAGGGTGAAAGTATGATAGAGGCCGGAATCTTTGATGGGGACATTATTTTTGTAGATTCAAGAAAGCGTCCATATTCCGGGAATATTGTTGTAGCACTGGTTAATGATGAAGTTACCGTAAAACGATTCTATCCAAAGGAGAAATTTGTTGAATTGCATCCTGCCAATCGTAAAATGAAACCTATCCGTGTTCCCGCTCATCAAGTTACAGTGCAGGGTGTAGTCATTGCTCTCCATCGTAGTTATGAATGAGACATCTGAATAAATAGGCTTTCAAATTTTTAATGAATATTTTTGTGGCATGTGCATCCTGAAGCGGGTATACACAAAGGGGAAAGAAGTAAATCAAAAAAAATAGCAACCAAGAAATATTGTTTCGTTTTATTGTTCTTAAATATTTCTTTGCATGTCGCACTTATGCATAGGGCTCAAAGAATGAATCCCTCTACCCATTGCAAAAGAAGGTCTTTTCCTAAGAGCTATGAAACTTTATAGGAAGCTTGATTGTCTGAAAAGACAGTATTTATTAAAAAT
>CAKZKR010000070.1 GCA_937124615.1 uncultured bacterium | reverse complement strand
TCTAAAACAGTATTCAACAACTCATCCGAAACAGGTTTCTCTTGATATTTGCGAATACTTCTCCGTTCTTTAATTATCTCAAAATAATTACTCATAATACCCTCCTTATATTTATTATTTATTTGTTTACTCAATATAGAATAAAATAATTATCATAGAGAAAACAATCAATTACAAAAGGAGAACCAAATGAAAAAATTAAATTTTGCATCTCTACTCTTTCTCTGTACCTTGTTTACTGTTTTTACATCCATGCTCACTTATCCCCAGGAACAACTACCCTCATTACAGGAGGGAAAAGATTACCTGGTTATATGTAGAGATGGTGGTGCCGGTGCTTACGAGGCTTTCCCGGATGTATGTAGACTTCCAGATGGAAGGTTACTTTGTGTTTTCTATGACGGATATGACCATGTAGCCTTACCCAATGAAAAACATCCAAGAGGGGGAAGAATTTCTGGAATATTTTCTGATGACGAAGGAAAAACTTGGAGTAAACCATGTGTCATTTATGATAGCCCTTATGATGACCGAGACCCTTCTATTGCGGTAATCGATAACAAGAAATTAGTTTGCAACTTCTTCTCTTTAAAACCTATTGAAGACTCCAATAAACGCTGGGAAGGTTTAGGAACATGGCTTATCTGGTCTGAAGATTGGGGAAAAACATGGTCTGAACCCAAACAAATTTTCGCTGAATATTATTGCAGTTCACCCATACGAACACTACCTGATGGTACACTCATAATAGGTCTATACGCAGATGAACGAAAAAACGGATGTGGTGCTGTATCCGTTTCAAAGGATAAAGGAATGACATGGTCTACCCCTGTCGATATCGATTATGGTGATCTAAAACTTGATGCAGAACCCGATATATGCATACTAAAAGATCAAAAATTATTTATTGCTCAAAGGTCAAAAGGGAATTTACCCATGGGATTTTCAATATCTGAGGATGGAGGAAAAACATGGGGTGTAAGTAAAGCATTACCTTTTCCAGGGCACTGTCCCTATCTACATCGCACCCCTTCCGGTGTGCTGTTAATGGGGATTCGTTATCCCAATAAGGGAACATGCATCCATATAAGCACAGATGATTCCATAACATGGAGTGACCCAATATTGGTTGACCCATGTATTGGTGCATATCCATCTATGGTTACATTAAAAGATGATAGTATACTTATTATCTATTACGAGGAGGGTCCCTCTTCAAACTTAAGGGCACGAAAATTTAAAGTGAATTCCAAAGGAGAAGTTGAATGGCTTTCGTGGTCTACAAATACTTGATCCCCTAAAAAGCATTTTTTATCCAATGGATAGACAACGACGGTTCCCATGTTATAGCGATAATATCAAACCGATAATCTCTTATTCTCGAAGAATATTTAACAATATACCTGTTCCCGGCCCTTCTTAAATTTCTTTTCTTTTTATAGTCAACTTTATCTTCAGGATAAATCCATTCGTTGTTCCTGCAAGTTTTCACTTCAACAAAAACAAGTTCCTCTCCATCTTTAGCAATCAAATCAATTTCATATTTTCCTATTCTTACATTTCTTTCTAGCACCTTAAGCCCATGTTTTTTTAAAAATTGAGCTGCTTCACTTTCACCTTCCTTCCCCAACTCTTTGGGAGTAAGTTCTTTTTCTATTTTAATAAAAGGGAATATTTTTGATAACCAGTTAAGCACTTATTTCAATAGATGTTTCTTCATAGTTCTTATTTATATATAAGAAAAACAGCCCATAAGGTTGTTGTTGATGAAATGATATTTTTCTTTGTCTGCACAATTCTAATATAGCCAATATTACACATACCTTTTCTATTGTAGTACTGGATTTTTCAAAAAGTTCTACCGATGAAACACTCTGTTGATTTGATAAGATACTCCATATCTCAACAATTTTTTCCTCAACTGTGTATTTTTCAAGTTCAACCCATTGAATAGAAGGCTCTAGCAGATAACGCAAAACCCTTTTTATAGCCTTGATTAAATCTGCAAGTGTAACTTCAACCCATTCTTCCTGAACAGAAGGTTCTAAATACAAAGGAAATTTTCTTGGCAAATAATTGTATTGTTGTTCTTCAAACTCTCCTAACTTTCTACCCAATTCCTTAAACTTTCGATACTCCAACAATCTTTCAACCAATTCTAGTCTCGGGTCCTCTTCTTCAACTTCTTCCTCTTCATCTGTATCCGGGGGAAGCAACATACGCGACTTTATCTGAATCAATGTTGCAGCCATAACAAGAAAATCCCCCGCAATTTCTAACTGTCGTTCTTTCATTAAATCAAGGATTTCAAGATATTGTTCTGTTATTTGAAAAATCGGAATATCAAAAATATCGATCTCTTGCTCCTTTATTAAGTAAAGGAGTATCTCAAAAGGACCTTCAAACTGTTCTAATTTTAATTTTAAAATATCCTTTGATAAAACATCATGTATTTTGTCTTGTGTCTCTGTCTCTTTCATGATGGTATATTCACATATAAAATAGTATTTCTAATATAACACCGTTTTATTAAAGCCCAGAAAATAATAACATATTCTTCTCCCCGAATATAACTTAAGCAAAACAACCTCAGATGCATTTATCTATTATTTACTTCTTATTTTTATCATTGTCCTCTAAAACAGATGAAGAAAAAGTTTCAGGACTCGATTTGTCTACCTTTTCTTCTTGAACAGAGAACAAAAAGCATTCATTCATCTTAGGAAATGGCACCTCAAAGGCTCGCCAATTAATACAATACACCCCGGGTTTTAATTCTTTTACAGGTTTTATTAAAAATAAACTTGTATCCATCTCAGAAAGAAACTCTGAATAGGTCAAAACAGGTTCATCAGGAACCCATATCCTTTTTTCTCTCTCTACATGATCCTTCCCTGTAGGAGTAGATTGTGTATCCGATTTATCCGTTTTTTTATCTGATTTTATATCTTCTTTTTTGTCTATATATTCCTTCATCCGATATAGAACTAAATCATACGGAGGCAAACGAAAAACATAAATTGATGGAACTTTCTCCTCTACTTGTACTATTTCATCTAATCTTACAGAAGGGACAGAATTTTGTTTTTCTATCTGGGTTCGTTCAATTTTCCCTCTCATTAAAGGTTTATACATATTTTTTTCTTTAATGAGAAAATAAACACCGGGAACCGAAGGTTTTGGAGTGAGAAATATATCAGGGAGGACAATGGTTGTGTTATCTAAATAAACGGGAACTACAAATGGGAGATAATCAGACTTTATAAACTCTAACTTACTTATTGGTTTCGACAAACGAAAAGTAAAATTTCCCTTTGCATTCGTAATGGTATGTTTTAATATCTCAGGACTGGAAACACATACACCGGGTAAAGCCTCACCACTAATTGTAAATACCTTCCCCTGCACAGTATAAATTCTCTCACACGAAGTTAAATATGTTAATAAACAAAAAAATAAAAGACAAATCCCTATTATACTTTTTTTCTGATTTTTCCTTTCCATTTAAGAACTTTCTTTATCCTGAATAACTGATATTAGTCAGATATAGTATGTTCAAGAACTTGTTCGATGGTTGTAAAACCCCGAGCAGCTAAAGCAAGTGCATTCTGTCTTAGGGTTTTCATCCCACAAGCAATAGCCTGCTTTTTAATATCATAACCTGAGGCCCGGTTCAGAACTAATGGGTGTAACTCTGGCCAATTAAGCATAGCCTCAATGCAAGCAATTCGCCCTTTGTATCCGGATTCTTTACACTTTTGACAGCCTCTCCCTCGAACAAATTGGGGATTAGGAATATGAGGGAAACCACGAAACTGAATTCGTTCCAATACTCCACGGTCAACGGATATGCTTTCTTTACATTCTTTACAAACCCGTTTTAACAATCGCTGAGCCGCTGCCAAAGCCACAGAAGATTGAACTAAGAAAGGTTCAATACCCATATCTATTAATCGTGGAAACACCCCTGCCGCATCGTTAGTATGTAGTGTACTTAACACAAGGTGCCCTGTCAAGGCCGCCTTTACCGCAATATCCGCTGTTTCACCATCACGGATCTCGCCGACCATCACAACATTAGGATCTTGACGCAAAATTTGACGTAATGCTTCTGCAAATGTAAACCCAATTCGAGATTGAACCTGTACCTGGTTTATACCAAACAGTTCGTACTCTATAGGGTCTTCTACTGTAACAATATTGGTTTCTATGGTATTAAGCCGGGTTAAGCAACTATAAAGTGTTGTGGTTTTTCCACTTCCCGTAGGCCCTGTCAAAAGGATCATACCATGGGGTAATTTCAATGCGTGATACAGAGCATCTAAGGGTTGAGGTTCAAAACCCATATCTTCAAGGTTTAACACCAGATTACTCTTATCCAATACGCGTAGTACTATTTTTTCCCCATATTTACAAGGAAGAAACGCTACACGAAAATCAATTTCTCTTCCCCGAAACTTTATACGGAAACGACCATCCTGAGGAAGACGATGTTCATCAATCCGACATCCCGACAAAATTTTAAATCGTGCAATAAGGTTTGATTGCATTGTTTTCGGCGGTGATTTCGCCTCTTCAAGAGCACCGTCTACACGATAACGAATACGGATTATCCTTTCAAAAGGTTCAATATGAATATCCGAGGCCCCTCTTTCCAGGGCGTCTAATACAATTAACCGTGCCATCTTCTTTACAGGTTCATCCTCTTCAACAGATTCTATCTTACTTACATCCTCAACTTCTTCTCTGGAAGATTTTAATTCTTCGAGGTCTTCTTGTTGAGCATGTTCAGCTAACAAAGATGCGTATATTTCAGAAGCCCTATCACCACTATAATTCTTTTCTATGACATCACGAAGCTCGGATGGCATTGCAATCACAGGTTCAATTTCTTTACCTGTGATCATTCGAATATCATCCAAAGCCAGAATATTGAGCGGATTTGCCATTGCGAGCGTTAAAATATCCCCTGTAACCGAAATGGGTAAGACTTGATATTGTTTTGCAAGACCCTCAGGAATCTCAGAAAGAACTTCTTTGGGAATTGCATAATTTGAAACACGGATATGGGGTATTTGGAGTTGTTCACTAAGCGTTTCAACAAGTTCTTCTTCAGATATATATTTTTTTTCTAATAATATGTCCTGAAGATTCTTACCTGTTTGTTGTTGAATTTTTATACACTCATTTAATTTTTCTTTAGTAATTAAACCTAAATCAAGAAGCATCTCAGGCAACCGTTTCTTGGCTATTCTCACAATCATTCTCCTAAAAATATGTAGGATGTCATTTTTACTTTATATATATATTATAAACGAAATCATTGATTTATCTATTTCAATGCAATTTTATGCTGCAGCCACTCCTAAATGACTTAATATTTCATCGGCCATTTCACATGTAATACTTTGTCCTACTAACTTTGCAAATGCAATAATTTTCTTTAATGACCCCATCATTTTACGAACATCATTAGGAACACGCATTGCAATTAAACCTAATACCTCATCCGGCACCTGAACTCCTGCTTCCTTCACCTGATTCCGAAGTATTTGCATTCGTGTATCCCACTCAGGTGACTTGAGTTCTGCAACAATTCCACTTGAAAAACGAGAAACCAACCTTTGTTCTAACATACCCAAACGGTCAGGAGCCTTATCACTTGCAATAATTATTTGCCGTTTATTCTGATAAAGTACATTAAATACATGGAAAAATTCCTCTTGGGCCTCAACCTTACCCCCTAAAAACTGAATATCATCAAGAATCAAAACATCCCAATGACAATAATTTTCGCGGAATAAGTCCAGAGCACCCTCTTTCAGAGCCTCTCCCAATCTTCTCGAAAAATGACTTGCAGAAACATATCCAACCCTCATCTTAGGATGCTTTTTAAGAATTCCATTACCAATAGCACTGATTAAATGCGTTTTCCCAATACCTACATTCCCATATAAAAAATAAGGATTATATTCTGTCCCCGGATTTTCTGATACCGCTTTACTAAGTTTAAAAGTAAAAGCATTTACAGAGCCGGGGAAAAAATTATCAAAAGTTAGCGTTTCCAAAGGTTGCTCTGATTCAAGGGCCTTCCAAACCTCTTTGTCTGACTCTTCTACTTCCTCCGGAGGAACTGTGGAACTATTTCCAAAAGGTGCGACAGCAGATAATCTGCGTTTCTTTTCCTCTATAGTTTCTATCCGTTTCCCTTCCATAATTGTTAATGTCTCAACTAACTGTGCCGTCTGTTGAACGGATTCTAATGTTGTCTCCGTTAGTTGGGCTATTTTCTCTGTTTGTAAGCCTTGTATCTCCTGTGTTTTCTGGACAGATTCCTTTAATTGTTCTACTACCTCTTTTAACTCAGGAATTAAGGGGTCCGTTTTCTCCTTTTCCTTCACTTCTGAACGCTCCCGTTCCCTATCTTTTATAATCTCTTTAATCGCCTGAGTTGTTGTTTGTTGAACAGACTGGAGTACAGACTCCGTAATCTGAGCAAACTTCTGGATTTGTGTCTCTCCCATCTGGCGATTTTCAACAATGGCTTTATCCAATTTTTGAATTGCTTCTGTAAGATTTAACAAAACGACATCAGGTTCCCCTGTTTCTGCACTTTCTTTAAACTCTTCAATCAGTTTTAATATTGCCGTTTCTAGTGTTACTTGAAGTCCGCTTACGATTGAATCCTTCACAGCAAAAAGTATTTCTTGTGTTTTTTCAGCGGTAACTACTTGAGATGAAATTTTTTCTCCTGTTTCATCTACTTTTTCTCCAATTTTTTCAACAGTTTTAACTACTTCTTCAGGAATCTGAGATATATATCGCGTCGAATTCTGTATTTCACTTGATACCGAAGTCAGCAATTGATTTGATAATTCGCTTATTCCATCTCGTATTACTATTGCTAATTGCTCCGTATTGGTCTGAAAGTTTTTCTCCCGAACAGACATCTCTTCTTTTAAATAAGAAACCATTGCCGAAATAGCCTGCTGAAAAACATTCGCTATATTTTCCTGAATAATCCCGGAAATCTGTGTTCGTTCTTTAAGTATATCTTCATTTAACTTCAAATAAATATTTTGAGCAACTTGAGCAACTGACTCTTTATATCCTGCATTCAATTCTCGCATTATCTCAATAAACCGTTCTTCAGAAATAGATGGAGGTGTCGGAACAGGAGGAGGTGTTGGCATGTTTATATTTATCTGTGTCAATGAATCACGAATCGATTCGGAAAGAATCTTTGGAAGTTCGCGTATTGCCTGCACAACAGATGTATCTACAACAACTTCTGTCGTAAACGGAATCGGTTCGGGTTTTTCTCCTATCTCTTTAACAATTGTCTTTGTATATTCATCCTGAGTTAAGATTTTGTCCTTCCCTGCAATCTCTTCAACCTCTTCCAATACAGAGGTGGGCAAAAGAGATTCCTCTTCAATGGAGCTCTCTAACGCTACGGGTTTTGTTTCGGTCTCCTTTAAACCTAACGAATCCGAAGTAAAAACAGACATCATATCACCACTTTTCTTGCCCTTACGAAATGCTTTTTCAAAAGCCCGTTTCAAATCATCCCAACTACATAAAATCGGTTTGATTCTTAAGTCAGGGCAGTAATTTCTTACCTCCTCCAACGCGTCTGTATCTAACGGGTCAACCATAGCAACAGTCAAAATTCGCCCTAATTTATCAATAGGAAGTAAAAATTTCTTCCTACAAACTTCTTCTGGAATCAAATGGATAACTTCAGAAGAAATATCATATTCAACAAGATTAATATGAGGGATCTTACACTGTTTCGCTAAACACGAAGATACCACCTCTTGTTTAATAAAACCCTTTTCAACCAATATTTTCCCTAAAAAGCCACCTTCTTCTGTTTGTACTTTTAATGCTTCTGCTAACTGTTCCAATGTTATCAATTTCTCTTCAAGTAATAAATCCCCTAATCTTTTATGTGATACTCCCCCTTTCATTTCCTGTAATTCTTGATTTCTACCTCGATCCCCTCCCTCCTTGTCCGCTGGAGGTTTCGTTTTACCTATACTCTTTTTTTCTACTTCGGAATCTTTTCGCCAACTTAACATTTCTATTCCTTCATATATTACATTCTTTCAAATATCATATTGCCATCAATAATATAATCTATTATAATATAACAACATTTGTAAATAATTTATCAACACCAAATATTAATTTTCGCATTTTAAATTCTATCATTTTTACTCTAATAAATGAA
This sequence comes from uncultured bacterium, assembly GCA_937124615.1. GTDB lineage: Bacteria > Hydrogenedentota > Hydrogenedentia > Hydrogenedentales > Hydrogenedentaceae > Hydrogenedens. Next base: position 3,723 of record CAKZKR010000070.1, on the reverse strand, counting down.
ATTTTTTATAAGGTCATCTGAATATAAATGATTATAGGCTTTGACGGTAGACTCGCAAATGATATCCACAAAGTCGGTAGTGGACAGTTTTGTTTTGAGCTGCTGAAAGCAATTCCTCCTTTACTAAATGATGATAAATTAGTAATATACTTAGATAATCCCCCTCAATCTTTTTTTCCATTAAAAGAAGAAAAAAACATCGAGATTAAAATCTTAAAAAAGAAAAAATATTGGACCCAGACAGTTTTACCCAGAGAATTAAAATCAAATCCTCCTGATATTTTTTATTCCCCTTCTTTACAAACTCCTTTCTGGGGAAAATGTATAAAATCATGTACTATCTTTGATATAGCCTATTATGATTTTCCTAACGAGTTTACATTCTCTGGACGATTAAAAGCCAAACTCCAACTTAACCTCGCAATACGAACAAATCAGTTATTCATCACAATAAGCGACTCTTCAAGAAAATCTATTCTGGAATTATTCCCACAAATTGAAAATAAACTACATAGAGTTTACCTGGGGGTAAGTAACAAAGTAACAAGAACAAGTAAAGAAAAACAGCAGGAAACACGAGAAAAATATGGACTTGTAGAACCTTTTATTCTTTACTTGGGAAGAATACAACCGCGGAAAAACATTATTCGTTTAATAGAAGCCTACGAAGAATTATGTGATACTCATCCAGAAATTGTCCATCACCTTGTTATTGTTGGAAGTTTAGGATGGTTATACGAACCCATACTAAACAAAATTAAAAATAGTAAATATACTGAAAAGATTCATTACTTAGGGTATCTTGAAAATGAAGAAGAAAAAATAGCCTTGATCAGTTCTGCCTCTGTCCTTGTACTTATCTCTTTATGGGAAGGTTTTGGTTTACCTATTATTGAAGCGATGAATTGTGAAACTCCTGTTCTGGCCTCCAATTGTTCCTCCATCCCTGAGATTGTAGGAGATAGTGGTCTTCTTGTTAATCCTTATGATGTTACAGACATAGCCCAAAACCTTTGTACTCTATTAACAAATGAAAATATCAGGGCTCAATTGTCCTTTAAAGGTAAAGAAAGAGCAAAATTGTTCACATGGGAAAACACAGCAATGGGAATTCTTGATATATTACGAAATCATATAATATCCTAATAAACGTATATTCTACCTATCGCAAATGGTTTTTCGATTTCTTAACAAAACAAAATAACCTAAAAAAAGAATAAATAAAACAAAAGGTATCATATATATAGAACGAAGAACAGATAATACCTCTTGGGGAGATTCGGTTCCATTCAAATCTGGATGTAAAACTACAATTAGATAGTCATTCAATCCTAACCCAAAAAAGATACAATTATTATATTCTGTTCTATTTGAATAACTATCTCTATCTGCATCACCCCAACCTGATAAAATTTCATCAACGGTCTTATTTCCACTTTTTATTGTTTCATATTGATTAACAAGGTTTAACACAGAAAATACCGATTGAAATTCACTACTTATTGAAAGCAATCCTGCTATAACATGCTCATAAGGCTGTAACCATAAGGTATATTGAGGCTCAGACCTTATCTCCGACAAATTCTTCAAATAAACACAAGACGCTTCCAATCGCCAATAAACATTAGGCTGACACAAAACCTTCTTTAACAATGCAATTTCCCATGAATCCGGAATTCCCGAACCATCAAGGTCAGAAGAGTTCCAATTAATTGTTGGATTTCCTAATCTATCTGACAACTGTATGTAGAATAAATTCCCCTCCTCACTAAAACTTGGACATTCCGTAATATAATCACACTCTATAGGTTCCCCTTCAATAACCCCCTCACCTTCAGTTATACCTTCTCCCTCAAGAATTCCTTCTCCTTCTTCCGACGGTAAACTTGCATTTATATACCCTATGTCCCGAAGAAAAGCAATTTCAAAAGGTAAATAAGTCCTCTTCTTTACACCAGGGGCTATGCTTGGATCCATAACTCCGCCCAGAGAATTCCAATGACTAATACTACTGCCACATTGATAGGTAGAAGGAGAATAAATTCTCGGTCTTGTTCCCCAAGTCGAAGTTGCTTGGGGACCTGCACAATATACTCCATTATCACCTCCAACAAAGTAATTATTCTGCCCTATATAATAAAATGAAGAATTTATAAAATAATTATTATTTCCTGTTACCAAAAAAGTATCCATTGCAGAATAAATATCCGGTTGACTCCCTGTCCAACCTGTTCCATTAGGTCTCGAACCACCACATACCGAGTCATTGTAGGCAATCGATGATAAGAAACCAATGCAATGTGTAAACTCATGAATAAGGACACTCAACAAATCAAATTGTAAGGGTCCCGGATCACCTGTCCCTAAATTATAAGAATAGTTCCAATTTACTGTTAACTGCATATCAGGATAAGTAGAACCATTAGGATCAATACCCCCATTTAATAAATGCTGGTAAACACATCCGTTATTAACCCCCGGAACTAAAGGTAATGTCCAAACTACAATAGGTCCTGCATTAGCTAAATATTGTCCTGCTAAATAAACAGAAGAAACATTTATATCGACTTTACCCCCAGGAGTATTTAAAACACTCACAACATATTCCAAAGCCTTTTGTAATGTTGCTTTTCTCTGAGTCCCTAATACAGGGTCATTAAAACCTGAATTTACATCCTGATAAGTTATGTTAAATGTAACACCATAAGCGGTAAATATATCTTTTTGTTGTACACTCTCATCTCCAAAAATAATTTTTCTATTTTCCTCTGTTAATTTAACGAGTGTTCCATCTGAATAAGCAATAATTGCTTGATTCCCCTGAGAAAACGAACTTACTGAAAATAAACACAGAAAAACAAATACAAAATAAATAGTCACTCTTGAATTATTTTTGTTCATCATTGTTTTTCTCCTTCCTCAAATATTTTCTTAATTATAACACATCAAAAATTTTTTGGTTACGAAATAAAAAGGTCTCTGACAACTAAAATTGTCAGAGACCGCGCAAAAGAAACTAAAATCTTTTCTTATGGACATGGACCTGTAGATATAAGCAAGTCTACATCAAGATTACATGTGTTAATCAATGGTGGCGTATTCAAATCTGAAGGTGGATATTGGTCTATTACATATCCTGCTGGAACAACATCATCACATACATATACCAGGTCATCGATTGAAAAACCAGCTCCTGTCAATATACTTGTTGCGAGCCCCTCGGAATTTCCTACTACATAGGGGAAGGTTACAGAATAGCAAGGCCCACAAACTACCCATAAATCAACTTCTATTGTAGCAGTAGTGCATATATCTTCCACTGGTAATGGATCTTGAGCCAGAACAGTCCCAATAGGTGCTGAATTATCACATATTGAAATAATATCTCCAATATTTAACCCATAACCTATAATTGTAGAAAGCGCATCTGTTAATTGTTCACTAAAAACATCAGGAATAGTAACACACGGACCACAAGATACAACTAAATCTACAGGACTACCTAATTCTACTTCATTGCCTGCAGTTGGGTCCTGAGAAATAACTGTCCCTGCGACGGGATAATCATCACTACATACCTCAACAACATTACCAACTGTTAACCCCACTCCTAAGATACTGGAATTTGCATTTGCTAATGAATCCCCTATGACATAAGGAACAATAGCGTATTCAACAGTTCCTTCTCCTTCACCTTCTGTCGTACCTTCTGTCGTACCTTCT
>CAKZKR010000069.1 GCA_937124615.1 uncultured bacterium | reverse complement strand
AAGAATAGGAACAGGAGAGATTGATTTGGGTCAAGGTAAGTTTAATGATGATAAAACATCCATAATCTTTGAAAAAGATCCCAAAGTAGATATATATCCGTATATAAAGGATTTGGATAATGGTGGGTGTGTAGAAGGAACTATGTCTCTTAAAGGATATACAAATCAAAAAGATATTCGCTTTGATGTTACCTCAAATATGTTAATGAAAATTAGTTTGTAAAACAATCAATTTAATTTTTAATCTTCTCTTTGATGACAAGCAGGGGAGTTTTTATGTTTTCTGAAATGCTGAAGTCTAAAATATTTGAGCAATTGAAAACTGTTATAGACCCTGACTTGAATACAGATCTTGTTACAGCAGGTTTTATTAAATCGGTTTCTATTACAGAAGAAGGGGTTGTGGATTTAACTATAGAACTAACGATTCCTACATGTCCATTACAATTCAAATTCAAAATGGAAATTGAGCAAAAATTACTTTCTCTTGAAGATATTAAAAGAGTAAATATCCGATTTACATCACGAAAACGAGGGGGAATAACTGCTTCTCAGCAAGGTATTTTTAGCAAGATCCATTCTGTTATTGCAATTTCCGCCTGTAAAGGAGGTGTAGGGAAATCTACAATTGCTTCATTTCTTGCCCGAGCCTTACAAAGAAACAATTTTAGGGTGGGTCTTATGGACCTGGACATCTATGGACCTTCACTACCTACGCTAATGAATCTCCCGCATACGGATGTAGCAATGATTGATGAAAGGATTATTCCTGTTGAAGTAGATGGACTGCTTACAATGTCATTGGGCTATATTCTGGGCGATGCTCCCGCTGTTTTGCGAGGACCACTGGTTTCGACTTATACTTCTCAGTTAATACATCAGACAGAGTGGGGGTCACTTGATTTCTTAATTATTGATTTACCTCCAGGAACGGGTGATATTCAACTTACATTGCTTCAACAAGTAGCCTTAGATGGGGCTATTATCATCACAACTCCTCAAACATTATCTTTAGTCGATGTTACTCGTGGAATATTAATGTTTGAAAAGTTACATGTGCCTGTATTGGGTATTATAGAAAATATGTCCTACTTTGTATGTGATGGTTGTGGTAAAAAACATTATCTATTTGGCAACGGAACCGTAGATTTGCAGAATCGATTTGGATTATCCATTTTAACGAACATCCCTATCCTCCCCAATTTTTATGATGCCTCTACAAAAAATGCAGGAAACGAGTACGATACTCTATGGAAGCCTCTAGTAGAACAAATACAACGCGAAATAGGAAAACGGAGAGCAACAACCTTATCTTCTCCGGAAATAATTATTAAAGAAAATACATTCATCATAGATTGGAAGGATGGTACATTTTCTACCATTCCAGTTGTTGAACTTCGTCGTGCGTGCAGATGTGCTTACTGTGTAGATGAATTGACAGGGGAACCCCTACTAAAACCCAATGAAGTCCCGGATAATATAAAAATAGAAGAGTTTCAGCCATTAGGCCATTATGCAGTGAGTATTATTTGGAGTGATGGACATACTTCCAGTATATATCCCTGGGATTTTTTAAAGAAATTAACCCCTCCTCATTAATAATGGGTCATTTTAGATTTCTAGTAGGAATCATTTATTATGATTAATGCTCCTTTTTATTGAATATTGTCAACCATTGGAGGATAAAAAAATGAAATCCTTTATGATTGCTTTGTTGTTATGCCACATTTTAACTTTTAGTATTATGGCGGATTCACCTATGGATATAGCCAGAAAACATAATATTATATATACTCAACCCCCTAAAACCTGGGATGAGGGATTGCCTCTTGGAAACGGTTTGATGGGGTCATTGGTCTGGGGAGATGGGGCTCCGCTGGTTGTATCCATTGACCGTACAGATTTATGGGACCTGCGACCTGTCCCTGAATTTGAAAAGGAAGAATATAATTTTAAGACGATGATTCGATGGGAAAAGGAAGGACGATTTGAGGACCTAATTAATCTATATGAAAAGCCCTATGACAATCCGGGACCTACAAAGATACCCGCAGGACGAATCAAGGTAAATCTTCCACAGGACGAAAAGGTGGAAAGAATGGAACTGCATTTAGACCGTGCAATGGTGTCTGTACAATCAAAAGGAGGAGGTAAGTTGGAGGTATATGTCCTTTCGGGGTATCCATTAGGTTTTATTCGTTTCATCAATATGTCTGATATGGATGTAGAACTTGTTGCTCCACCCTTTGGGAAAGCAACGGATAACGAGAAATTGGACAAGGACGATTTAAGGTTGCTGGAATATCCTTCTCCACAGACGAGGAAGGAAGAAGATGTTCAGTCCTATTTGCAGGAAGGATGGGGAGGATTTAAATTTGCTGTTTATATGGGTAAGATAAAATTGAGTGAGAACGAGCATTTGGTAGCATGGTCAATTATCTCATCCAGAGATGAGGCCACTAATCCATTATTATTGGCAGAAGAGTATGTAAGAGGAGTATTGAACAAGGATTATAAGAATTACATTCAAACGCATGAGGAATGGTGGAAAGGGTATTGGGAACAGACTTATGTCGCCATCCCTGATGAAGTAATAGAAGAGCGGTGGTATCATGAAACCTACAAATTCGGTTCTGCGGGAGGATTATATCCTATTGCCTTGCAGGGGCCGTGGACCGCAGACAATGGGAAAAGACCTCCCTGGAAAGGGGACTATCATCATGACCTGAATACGGAGATGTCGTATTGGATAGCCTACTCGGGGAATCGGCTGGAACAGGAGAGATACTTTATAGAATGGCTCTGGAGTATTCGCGATGAGTGTTTCAAGTGGACACAACGATTTTTTAATTTGCCCGGGTTAAATGTAGCCATGACCACAGATATTCTCGGAAGGCAAATCGGAGGCTGGAGACAATATACTCACTCCGCAACAACCGGTGCATGGTTAGCCCATCATTTCTACTGGCACTGGAAGTATACACATGATAAACACTTCCTGGAAGAACGAGCCTACCCATACCTTCGTGATTGTGCAGTATTTTTGGATGCGATTACGAAAGATTGCCGTTCTGTGGATGGAAAGCGGAAACTTCCATTGAGTTCTTCTCCGGAGATTAACGATAACCGCCCTAACGCATGGTTTGAGGAACTTACCAATTACGACCTTTCCCTGATTCGGTGGCTATTTACATCCACAGCAGAACTGGCAGGGATCCTTGGTAAGATAGAAGAACAAGAGCGGTGGTTGGCAGTTCTGGAGGAATTTCCCCGACTCTGGGTTTCGGAAGATAAAGGTTTATTAGTAGCGAAGGATTATCCACTGCCCGAATCTCATCGCCATTTTTCTCATCTCATGGCTGTATACCCATTAGGAATGTTGAATCCCTACAATCCCGAAGATATGAAAATCATTAATAAATCTCTGGATTATTTGAACCAATTGGGTACATCCCTGTGGTGTGGATATAGTTTTGCATGGAAGTCTATCTTATCGGCTCGTGCCGGACGAGTAGAGGAGGCTGTACGGAACATAAAAATTTTCTCTGAAGGTTTTGTTTTGCCTAATAGTTTTCATTGTAATGGAGATCAATCCGGTAAAGGGTACAGTAATTTTACCTATCGTCCGTTCACATTAGAAGGAAACTTCGCCGCAGGCACAGCCATACAAGAAATGTTCTTGCAAAGCCACAATGGGCGGATAAAAATTTTCCCCTGCATTCCTGATACCTGGCAAGATGTATCCTTCTATCAGCTCCGTGCAGAAGGGGGATTCCTCATCTCAGCTGAAAAGAAGAAAGGTAAAGTTAGCAAGATCGTTATTAAGTCTGATGTAGGGACTGAATGTATACTTTTTTCACCCTTTACAAATGAAGAAGTACAATTAACTTTTCAACCCGGCGAAACAAAAGAACTAACCTCGGAAAAAGATTAAAATCTTGTTATATTTTTGAGATATTCGTATTACTTGAAGTAATTTCCTAAGGGTAGAGGAAATTTTATGTTATATAGATTTGCTTAAATTTTGGGCAAGGTCGTTAAGTTGTTGTTTAACTTTTTCATTAATGGATTGAACTCCTTCACAGGGGGCTATGTAGACAATTCCTGCACATTTGCACTTCATAAATTCAAGCATATTTTCAAAAGCAAGTCCTAAAAGTTCCGCGTTATTTTTTATTTCTCCACCGGCAGTAACTATAAGAGCCATTGTTTTTCCTTCTAACAAAGAGTGAGATTCTGCATCTCCTTCTTTCCATGTAATTAGACAAAACATGCGGTCAAGAAGTGCCTTTAATTGGGCGGGGAAGCCCCAACAAAAAGTTGGAGTAGAGAATATTATGGCATCGGCCTCAAGCATGTTATTCAGGATAGGGATGGCATCGTCTTTGTTAAAACACAAAAAAGAGTCTTCTTGTTTGCACCAATAGCATTCTTTGCAACCTTCTATAGATAAAGAAGGTATATGAATGTTGATAACTTCATGACCTAATGATATGAGTTGTTCTTCTAAATGGTCTTGAGCGTAAGCCGTATTTCCCTCTTTTCGGGGGCTACCTAATAGAGATAAAACTTTCATAGTTTTAACCTTTGGTATTTCTTATACTTATTTTATGTTTAGTTGTTGTTTAATAGTATTTTTGATTTATTGTTTGCTTGAATTTTCATCGGTTTCAATTCGTGTGAAATTCCAGAGCGAATGATGTTCTTTTGCCCAGATGTCGCTGACTTTGCCCCCGAAAATGGCCCGTAAACTGTGAGGCACTACAAATGCTGCTAAATAAATGTGAGCAACGAGTATGAGTATCATAACAAGAGCGGATATGTCGTGGAGGGTGTAGTATATTTCTTGATTGGTGAAATGGGAACCGCGGTTAAGTCCCATAACGATACCTGTTACACCACAGGTTCCGGAAGCAAGGATTGCAAGCCAGAACAGGATTTTTTGACCTGCGTTGAATTTGCCTGCGGGAACATGTCCCTTGACGCCTCCTAAATAACCACCGGCTTTTAGTAGCCAGCTGAAATCTCCTTTTGCTGGGAACATAAAAGCTACCCAGGATAGGAAGATAAGTACGACACCTATACTGGCAACATATCCAAACCATGTATGCCACACTCTTGCCCAAGGACCTAATGGGTCATGTTGCCCTAATAGGAAACAGAACCCTGTGGCGGCTAAGAAAGTTACAGTAATCATAACAATAGCATGGGCTATTCGTTCGTGTCCACGGAAACGGAGCACATTGGGTTTTCCTACAGGGGTACCTTCTTTTCTCCCTATGAGTACATAGTGAATAATGATTAAAATTAATTCTATCAGAACGACCCAAGGAGCATATTTCTTTAATACCCCTTCACGCCAGGCCCCTAATTTTAAATTGGAAATATCATATCCTAATACACTCCATAGAGGAACATATTTGGGTGTTCCATCTTCTGAAAATGGATCGACAAGCATACTGCTCATAAAGAAAGGAGAAGTTTCAGAATGGCAATCGGTACATCCCCTGGCTCCATAAGCACGTGTAACAGGTTCTACACCGTGGGATACAGTCCATTCAAGCGGTTTTGCCATAGCCATGATAGAGGGATATGCCTTTGGGTTTATGCGAACAATATCTGCTTCGTATGGAGAACAAAGGCGAGTTTCTACGGGCGTCCAAACTTTCTTCGGTTTATCCCAACTAAACTCTCCCACGGTCTCTTTCTCTTCAGACCTTGTAATAGCAATGAAAGGTTTATTTTCACCGATGCGGTCCATATCTAAAAATTCGCGATCATATGGATTATCTCCACCTTTTACATTAACACGGAAGACAATTGTCCCACGAAGATAATACAACTCTTTATCTCGAAGTGAAGAAACAGTCTGTTTAAGTGCCCATGCAAACAGGCCGATTTCTTCTTGTGAATTTACTTCCGGGAAAGTATCATTGTTGTCATCATGAATCTTTAATAACTTACTATCTTTTGGGGAGTAAACTTTTATTTTTTCGTCAATGGCCAATCTTAAATTTTCCTCTAATTCTGCCCGTCGTTTAATTTCTTCTATCTTTTTCTTCTTTTCTTCTTCGTCAGTAGGGGGTCGCAATTGTGCTTGTAGCGCCCCTGTATTTTCTGAAGAAGAAGCTGTTTCGGGTTGGGTTTGTATTAAAGGATTTTCCGGGAGAGCAGGGGAAGTCTGTCCCTCTTGAGGTTGTGCAGGGTAAAGTCGGAAAGTGTATTCCGGTGATGTTAACCAGTCATAAGCCTTCTTCATATCTTTTAACATAACGGGTCTAACTTCTTCACCATCCATGTAGACCCAATAAGCAGAAAGCTGAGTATTCTGAGCGTATATTTTTCCATCCGATTTACTCCTGCCTAAATCGAAGGTGGATTCTATAATTGTGGCACCGGGTCGTTTAGGTTGCGGGGTTGTTTTTAGTTCTCTTATTTGTCCTGAATCATAAGAATAGGCCTGGTTTCTAAATATAACGGCGGGGTATGCCTCCTGTGCAGGTCTATATAGGTGTGCTAAAGTGATTAACATTAACCCTCTTGCTTCGGAATCTTCAAGCCCTTGCTTTTTCTCAATAAAATCTGCGACCTTAATCTCTCCTTCTGGTAGATCTTTGAGAAGTGCATCTTTGAACAATTTACGGATAATGTCATCACGAGTGATTATATATTCTTTTGCCTGTTTTATCTGATCTCCTGTATATGGGAAAATAAGGTTGGCATCATCTCTGCTCCGTATCCAGCCCCAGAGTCCGCCGTATTCATAAGCACTCCAATAGTTTGGATCTTGATTTTCAGGTAAGGTTATTGCTTTACCTGTGAGCGGGTCAATAATAGAAACAGGAAGGAAGGGTCTATGAGTGATATGGCATGCGGTACAGTCTATGCGCTCTAAGTGGAGCGGAGGGAGCCCTTTATGTTCTGGGTAGGGAGCCCCTTTTTCTTGTTTGTAATGACATTCTTTGCAGGACAGGATTGTGTCGTCCAGGTCGTCACGAATGGTTTGAATGGAAGAATTTCCCTTAGCGAAGTTATGTCGTATGTCTCCATGATGGCAATCGGTACATTTTAATCCTTGTTCTGTATGAACATCCTGCATGTAATGAGAGTGCCATGAAATTCCCCGTTTCTGAACGCTGGACATATCATGGCAAAACATACATTGACGGTCTGTTGGACGGCGAATATGTATTTGAACAGTTCCATCTGCATTAAAGAGGCTTTTGTTATAGTAAACTTTAGGTTGTTGTCCGTCAATAGTTGAACCCCATACATAACCGAAACCTGCGGCGGCTGTTGACGCATATTCAAAGTTCCACTTTTTAATCTGTTTTGCCCGGACAGAATATTCATAATTCTCAAGATGGCATATAAAACAATCCGCTTCAATTATCCCTGTTTTTTCCCAGGGTGATTCATAATAATCTCCATCTCCAAAAGTGCCTGCTAACGGATTGGTTTTCTTAACTTTGTCGTAATTTTCCCCCGAACGATCATATTCAGCGGGTCCACCACCCGGATGACATACACCGCAGTCTATAATCCAGTTGAAAGGGGTCATGTCTATTTGTTCGGGGTCTTCAAAGTGTTTTCCAACTAATTCTCGCTGGTATAATGAGAGCCACTTTCCGAAAAATCCAGGGCTTTTATCTTTTGGTGTTCCCTGGCTTGGGTCTGTTTCGGGATACAACTCGTCTCGACCCATCTGAAAGTGATAGCCTTTTGTAATTCTGTCGTAGGGATGGCAGGCTCCACAGGTTTGTTTTGTGCTTACCGCCCGCGGAATCCCTTGCTGTTGAACGGGCAAATTAGGGTCAACGGGTGTCCCATCCGCATTTTTTGTTGGGTCAATAATGTCTCCGTTTTTGTCCCTTAGGTGGAAGGGGGGACACGAGAGGGGAAGGGTCCGAATAATTTTTGCGTTTGGAGCCCTATTATTAATTACAAGATCTCTGCCCATATACTTGTCATAATTTTCAATAATATTTTGCAAAGGTTCGTTTGTATCCTTTGCTGAGGTCGGAAAGATGGGTAGGAGAACTAAAGTGAATACTAAAAATGGAATACATCTTCTCCACGATTTACTCATGGCATCACTTTCTTTTTATGTTAATTATTTTATTGTGTTAATCTATTTTATATAAAAATTGAGCAGATTGTATTAACTAACTATAGATGGGTCAGGGGTTGAGAAATCGAATGTATATAAGGCCGGGTCAATTTCTACCATTCTCCTTTCCTCAATCGCTTGATAACCGGAAAGAGCCATAATTGTAGCCCTTAATCCGACCATTTGGTTTGCTTTAGGGATACCCCCTTCTTTGATGTCTTTTGCAAATTGGATAAACTGAAGTTGGTCAACGGATCGGGTATTGTCTACAACAATGGGTTTTCCTTCTTGAAGTGCTTTGTTACTTAGTTTTAAGGTTCCGCCTGAAGTGATAACAGTTGCTGTTTGTTCAGCGTTTCCGGATTCGCCCCAGGATATTTTGGATGTTGCCTCAGGATAGAAAGAACCACCTTCTTCACTTAGTTCAATAGTTCCTTCATCGCCTTGAAATAACTCATTACAACCTTTTTTGGCATTGGCCGTGATACTTGAATACATTAACTGAACTGTATAAGGCTGGTTGATGGCCAGTTTGTCTTGATAACTGCTTCGGGCGTTAATAGCACGGTACCCGCGATTTTCAGGGGTTATATCAAACTCATAAATAACATTAATACTATCATGAATTTCGCGACCATCCCTCCAGTAATCCAGACTTCCACATCCGTAGACGCGTTTCGGCATTGCGTCAAGGAACCACGAGACAATGTCCAATTGATGTGTGGCCAACTCGGTTAATAAGCCACGGGAAGACTCTTTATATAAACGCCAGTTCATGTAGCGTTCCAAATCTTTAATGAAGCGTGCTTCCTGAGAATTTAATTTATGGTCTTTGTTAATGGGACGACGCCAATCGTTATTCCGATGCCATTGTGCGTCGATATGAACGATGCGTCCAATGGTTCCTTCTTCCCAGATCATCATAAGTGCTTTGTTATACAGAGGATTGTATCGGCGTTGATGTCCGACCTGAACCCATTTTCCGGTCTCGTGACATTTCTTTACAATATCCCGTGCCTGCTCGATTTCATAGCACATGGTCTTTTCACAAAATACATATTTACCAGCACTCAAACTGTCCATAGTCATTTGATAATGCATATGGAGTGGAGTTGCAATAACGACAGCATCCAGTTCTTCTTTCTCTAACATTTCACGATAGTCATAATAACTTTTTGGTCTGAAAGCAGATAATGCCTTTTGTCGTTGTTCTTCTGTTAAGGTCTGTCCGGGTTCAAGAGCAATACCTGCATTTGAAATCTGTGCTAACTGAACTGCTAATCGTTGATGGGGACCGTAGGCATCACATACAGCGCTAATAACGATATCTGAAGCACCCATCAGACCGTCTTTAATATGAAAACACCCCTGTCCTCCACAGCCGATGCAACCAACTTTTATTTTATCGTTGAGTGCGTAGGAGAATGGGGCTTTACCTGCCATTATCATAAGTCCTGTGGCAGTGCTTGCAGTTTTGATAAAGTTTCTACGAGAGACATTGGATTTCATGGCTATTCCTCGCTTTGTTTAAGGTTAATATATTGTTTATCCAATTTGTTATTAATTTCTGAGATAAGAAAAACTTTCAAGTTTGGAAATTTTTTGCAATACTTTTTTGTTTTTTCTATTCCAAGCACAAAGAATGATGTGCTCAATGCATCACTTTCTGTTGCTGTTTTACAGATAACCGTTGAACTTATTATATTATTATTAACAGGGAAACCTGTTTTGGGGTTAAATATATGACCCCACTTTTTACCTTTTCGTTCCAAAAATTGTTCTGAAACAGAAGAGGTAGAAAGAGACTCATCACAAATAAAAAACTCTTCAAGGGTTTCGTTTTTATTATAAGGTGAACGGATACCAATTTTCCAACCTGTTTGATTGGGAGGTAAACCTATTGCAACGATAGAACTGGTCCCCGCATGAAGGATCCCTGATTTTATCCCTTGTTCTTCTAAAATTGTTTTTGCACGGTCTAAAGCCAATCCTTTCCCTATTCCACCAAAGTCAAGACGCATTCCCGGGGTAATAAGTTCTACGGATTGTTCTTCAATATTAATCTTTACTTTATCCATACCTACTTTTTTCAGTATATCAGAAATCTCAGAATCGGAGGGGATGTCCTCTCTATTTTTCTTATAAAAACCCCATAAATCTAATAATGGACCTACACTCGGGTCAAAAGCCCCTTCCGTCTGTTCCCAAAATTTTTTTGACCAACGGATAATTTCGAACAAATCACTATTTACTTTTACAGGACCTGAGCCCGCAGATTGATTTAGTCTTGCTAAATCATTGTCCGTCATGTAATGGCTAATATGTTTTTCAAGCCTGTGTACGGCATTTATCGCGGGTTCACATAAATTGCGAACATCTTCTTCAAGCATATTATTTGAAGGGGGATAAATAATAAAAGCAAATTCTGTTCCCATAGCGGGAAATTGGATGGTTACGGGTTGTTTTGTCTCACTGTACACCGATAAAGATAAATGAAAAAGAAAATAGATATTAAATATCACGAATAAAAACTTTTTCACATATGCAACCTTTTTATATAAACTGAAATATATATAGAAAAAAAGTCAATATAAGAGATGTAAAACACTAAATAAAACGATAAATTCAGTCTATATAATATTACTACGAATTGTGCTTTCATTTCAAAATTAAGATTTAGTTATCCGGCGAATAATAACAACCTTTGATTTTATATTTTTGAAATCAACTATTAGGTTTCTCTTGTATTGTAAATTTAATCTTACCTTCGTGAAGCAATGATTGTGAGATACTTTTTAACTGTCCTGAAATAGTTTTATGCCCTAATGTATTGGTTATCTCTGATTTTGAAAGAGGTTTTTTCTAATTGTAAAAGTATCTTCTTTTCTTTAACTGACTCGGGCCTTTCTACCTATATAGGTATTGCTTCCTTAAAATTAAAAATCACCAAGCATTTTAGTACCAATACTTTTATATAAATCTTATAGGTTCTTTAAAATTTGTTTATGAGGTTTGATTTTTGGTCAAATAGAAATAATGATTTATGATAAGGAGAATAGGAATGACACACAGGGAAAGGGCACTTGCAGTTTTGAGATATGAACCCTATGACCGTTTGCCTATTGTGCACTTTGGGTTTTGGAAGGAGACATTAGCCAAATGGGCAGATGAAGGTTATATCACACGCGAAGAAGCAGTCGAATGGGCGGATGGAAGTCCTGTAGATGCGGTATTGAGTGAAAGATTAGGTTTTGATTTTAATTGGTACTCAGTTTTCCATCCGAATGCGCATTTAGACCCTTTATTTGAGAGGGAAGTTCTTGAAGAATTGTCGGACGGGTCAAAGAAAGTTCGAAATGAAGATGGTGTAATTGTCCTTGAAAAACCGGGGGCCGTGTCAATTCCTGCTGAATTTGACCATCTTCTAAAAACCTGGAAGGATTGGGAAAAACATTATTTGCCCCGACTTCAATATAACGAAGATAGAATTCTCAAGACGCCCGTCCGCGTAAATGATAGAATGATTCCTTTTGGGGAAGGAGGTGAGGAGTTCCTTAAGAAAAATGAAAGGGATTACCTCTACGGTCTTCACTGTGGAAGTTTATTAGGTTCTTTACGAAACATCACAGGTGTTGTAGGATTAAGTTATATTTATGCAGATGCCCCGGATTTATTCAAGGAGATGATTGATACCTATGGCGAATTGTGTTATCAGAATACCAAAAGAGCATTACAGAACGGGGCTAAATATGATTTCGCTCACTTCTGGGAAGATATTTGTTTCAAAAATGGTCCTCTGGTAATTCCATCCGTTTTTGATGAGTTGGTGGGTCCACACTATAAACGAATAACAGATTTATGCAAAAGTTATGGTTTGGATATTGTTTCGCTTGATTGTGATGGTTGTATTGATGCTTTGATTCCCACATGGTTTAAAAATGGCGTAAATACAATGTTCCCGATTGAAGTTGGAACATGGAATGCAAGTATTGCTCCGTGGCGTGAGAAGTATGGAAAAGAATTGCGAGGTGTAGGGGGAATGAATAAAGTCGTTTTCTTGCATGATAGAGAAGCCGTAGACCGCGAAATAGAAAGGTTAAAGCCGCTGGTAGAATTAGGAGGTTTTATTCCTTGTCCGGACCACCGCATTCCGCCCGATGCGAAATGGGATAACATTCTCTATTATTGTGATTGCATGAGACAAACATTCGGATAGAACCTGCTCTAAAAATAAAATAGTATGAACCAAATTATTTCCTATTAAAAAGTTTTTGGATTGTTTAATGGATACTTTTTACTCTGCTTTTGTAGAGCCAAATGTTAAAAAGTATGAAATTATTATAAAAATTTATCCGGAAACAATAATGGTAAATCAGGACATCCCAAAACAAGTTTTTATCCCTTCTAACAATAGATTATGACGAAGTAGAGATTGATAATGAATAAAATAAACGGAAGAAATTGTTTGTATCAGCTATATTTGTTTTGATTTTTATTGTATTTACCTTTATAGGGGTATTTATTACAAGGAGATATTTGGTGTGAGGAGTTCGATTTTTTGAGAGAAAGAGTGCATTTTTATGTGTTTTGAAAGCTCTGGTGGATCGTAATAGACATTTTATAAACGAATAAATATTACAAGCTTATTCAATATGTTTACTCATTTTTCTATAATTAATTACGAAGTAGAACATGCTATTTTTTTTCTTTATTAGGAATCGTATTCTTTTTAATTTTAGTAGTAAAGTGGGATTACAAATCTGGTCCTAAGTGTCCAATTGGTTTGGAGGGGATATTAATAGTAATTCCATTAATTTTATTTTTGATAGGTTGAGTTATTATCTGCTGTTATCTTGTTCTTGTCTGATTTTTTTAGAGTTTTTAAACCTATTTCAAGGGGTTTTCATGTTTATAGGTGCTTATGGTTTCTTAAGAGGAATTAGTTATTTTGAAATGAAAAAATTTCCGAGTGTAGAAGAGGGTGTGGAGATATTTTTTCCCTGGATAGACTCTTTTATCGTTCCAAGGGGCCGGCGGAAGGAGTTTAGAAAGAAATCTATTTAGGAGTTTTTTTGGGGATTAGAACAGAATCGGTTCTATGCAATAAATGATTTATTCTCTTTGGGTCTAAAAAGAATTGCGTTTTTTTGTTTTTATATTTTTTTATCTGATGTAATCCATTAATAGTTTCTCAACGAACCTTTATTTTTTTCCTTTTTGTTGGAGAATGTCTTTATCCCAGTGGAGGGGGATATTTTCATTTAGAAGCGTTTGTTGGAACTGTTCTAAAATTTGCTTATTGTTTCTTACCTGGCGGGGTTGGTATTTGTTTTGGATACAAAAAGATAAGAGGACTCCGACGGCTTCTCCAATGTGCCATTCTAGCTGATGTAAGCGGTAGGCACCATTTGTGATGTGGGTTGTTCCGATGTTTTTACATGCAGGGATAAGATTTTCTACACGCTGTGGGAGGAGTGCTCCTAACGGTATTTGGAAGGGCAAGGATTCCACATCGAAATAATTTTTACCATTTGTTCGGGGATGAAGGTCAATTCGATAATAACCAATACCTATGGTGTCATGAAAAAATTCAGGGGTAATGTATTCTTCGTTTTTTTGGAATTCTTTCCGCACATCTTTGCTGATATGCTGTTCACAGATTGTAACCTCTGCTTTAATCCGGCGGGATTCGCGAATATACGGTCTCATTGCGAAACCATCATCTGTACCTATTACATCGGGTCGTAATCGTAATCCTTTCCAACCTGTTCCTCCATCTGGGCGAGGTGCTTCGGTTTGTAGCCAATAGAAGAGGGATAAACTCAATTCCTTTGCTTTCTTCTGATGAAATAAGTCGTCCTCTCGCTTTTCATTCTCAATGATGTTTCCGAGAAAGTAGTCGTTTTGAGGCCAATTGACAAGGGTTATACTAAATGGAATAAGATTTGTGTCAAAAAGGTTCTTATCCAGAATTTGTCGATATTTCCACCAACTTGCATTTGTTTGACCTGTCGGGTCAAGAGGCATCGTGCGAGGTTGTAAAGTTACGGGATGCGTTGTGGTCAAACTTAACAGAGGTCCCGGCCATGGTGGGTCTAATTTAGGAATATATGAACGCCAAAACTCATAATTTTTAGGTTTCTCAATATGATGGTCTCCGTCGGGGTCATAGTCCATAGCAAAGCACCATGTACATGCTTGCATAGCTTTGGGGTCCGCTTCTGTTGGAGCGTGGGGTTCGTTTGTCTCTTTTTGTGCTTCCATGCCGACTCCATACTCTACTTTCCCCATGGGAAGTATTTCACCTGTTTCTGTTGCGTCGATAAAATACGGAGCGGATAGCCATCTTTCATTTCCTGTTTTTAAAGACCGAACTTTAATTGCAGTGAAATAATCGCCTTTTGTTTCAACTTCAACAGGAATATGTTCCGTTAACAGTAGCAATTTTTTCCCTGAAATATAAGGAGAAAGAAGGGCCTCAATGATGTGTGCACTGACCCGGGGTTCGTGGCAAATACGAGATACATTACCATTCCCGGGATTGAGTTTTGGATTGTTTTTATGTTCTTCTCGTAGGGGATAGTAATTCCGATAAAAATCGCGAATTGTGTCTCTTAACTTTTTATATCTTTCTGTAGACCCTTTCTCTTCAACCCATGGATTTTCATCAGGAGGGACTGCCTGTGAAGTCATTTGTCCTCCTAACCAGTAGGTTTCTTCTGTTAGGATGACAGATAATCCGTGCTGTAATGCAGTTAAAGCACAGGCTACCCCTCCAATTCCTCCACCAATAACAACTACATCCCCTTTATTTTCTTGAATGGGTCTATTACTTTTTACTGAATTATCTCCTTTTGTTTTAGTAATAAGAATTTTGTTTGAATGATTATTGAAGGGCTTTATATATAAGGTAGACGCAGTTCCTAATGCTAATAAAAAGTCTCTTCTTTTCATAAAATTGTCCTTTTTGTAATTTTAAGTAGAAAGTTTAAAATTTTTTGGAGAAATGAAACCTTTTCTCAGAAGGTATAGTCATACTTACCATAAAAAAGTGGTATCTTTTAATTTTAAGTAAAACTATAACAAATAAGTAAAGGAGACTCAATATGAAGAGAATTCTCATTAGTTCCGCTCTGGTCGTGTCTATGGTTGCTATGCTTTCTGTTCTGGGCTGTGCCGGAATGGGGAAGGGACCCTCGGATGAAGAATTAATTCGTTCCACCATCGATAAGGTCAAGACAGCCCTTGAAGCAAAAAATATTGATATGTTAATTCAAACTTTTGGTGATGATTTTGAACATCCCGAAGTAGGTGGAAAAGATGAAGCCCGCCAAATGTTGCAATTAGGTCTGGAATCCGGTTATGCGGATGAAGGAAAAGTTGATTTGACAAATATGCAGATTAAAATTAATGATGACGGGACAGCGTCTGCCTATCCTATTGATTTAAGTAGTGTAGCAGGTGCGGTTTCTGTTGAACTCATTATGAAAAAATACGAAGTAACAAATGAAAAAGGGAAGAAAGTTCCTGCATGGCTGGTGAAAACTGTTAATGTTGATGGACTATAATCCTTAATTAGTTTCTTATAGAAAAACTAAAGGTATTTTATACTCTCTGCTTTTTCCCGATGGCTCTCTGGAGCCATCGGGTATATTTTTTAAAGGAATTAAATTTCGCTGAGATGAAAAGGATATTAATTTTTACTTATAATGTTTTTCTTATTAATAATATATTTGTAAAAATTAAATAGAAAACTAAAAGAATAATATTAGTCGTGAAAAAAACAAAGAAGATAGGGATAATAACTTTAGGATGTGATAAAAATACTGTTGATAATGAATATTTAGCGGGATTATTGGATGACTTAGGATATGAAGTAATTCCGTTAGAAGGATTTCATCCGGAAGAAAATTTTGATATCGTTTTATTAAATACTTGTGGATTTATTTTAGATGCGAAGAAACAGTCTATTGATGTCATTTCGGAGATAGCAGAAAGTAAAAAAAAGAGAGGGAATCCTGAAAAATTTTTTGTATTGGGCTGTTTATCACAGCGTTATCCACATGAATTATGGAAAAAATTTCCAGAAATTGATGGATTAGTAGGGGTTGGACAATTGGAGACTTTAGTCCAATATATACAGAATGAGGAAATCCCCCGTAATGAAAAGTTTTGTTGCCTAAAGAAACCGATAGTTAATGTAGAAAAATATATTCGCAGAAAGATTATTACTCCTCGTGCTTATTCTTTTCTGAAGATTGCAGATGGTTGTTCTCATACATGCTCGTTTTGTGCCATCCCCAGAATAAAGGGAACCTACCGTTCCGTACCTATGGATATTATATTGCAAGAAGCAGAATACCTTATTAGTCAAGGTATAAAAGAATTGAATTTAATCGCACAAGATATAACCCGCTATGGGAGGGATTTGAAAAAAGGATATGGATTACCGGAACTAATTAAAGAGTTATCTAAATTAAAAGGCGATTTCTGGATAAGATGCTTGTATGGTTTACCCTCGGGCCTAACGAAAAAACTTTTGAACATCATAGGAACGGGGGAGAAAACTGTTCATTATTTGGATATGCCTATACAGCATATTGATAAGAAAATACTCAAGTTAATGAACCGGCCGGGTTGGAGCAGAGACATTATTAAAGAAATACGAGATATAAGAACCGTTATACCAGATATTGTTATTCGGACAACCGTTATATTAGGTTTCCCCGGCGAGACATATAAAGCATTTCAGCAATTAATGAATGTAATTGAACAAATCCGATTTGAGCGATTAGGGGCTTTTATTTTTTCTCCGGAGGAAGAAACTCCGGCTATCGAATTCCCTCACAGAGTGGGTAAATTAGTGGCAGAACGGCGGTATCATCTTCTTATGGAGACACAATCGGATATATCCTATGAATTCAACAAAAGTCGAGTGGGGAGGGAGTATAAGGTTTTAGTAGAAGACTTTGATAACGAGAAGAAACTATGGATAGGGAGGTCTTATGCGGAAGCTCCCGAAGTTGATGGTATTATCTGGGTATCCTCTTCAAAATCATTAAGAATAGGCGAATTCTATCCTGTGAAGATAAAAGAGGCAGAAATATACGACCTTTACGGAGAGGTTGTGTAAGAATTGAAATTATAAATGGTTTGTTCAAAGGGGCGAAAAACGATTATCTATCGCTTAGGATTTCTTCTATTATTCTCCAGAGAGGGGCAACCCCTTCTTTTGTTTGAGATGAAAAAGGAAGTAGAATAGCATCTTCATCTAAATGGAGTTCTTTTTTTATTTTATCCAATAGTATTTTTCTTTGTGCATTTCCTAACTTGTCAACTTTTGTTGCAACGAGTAAAGTAGGAATTTCATGTTCTTCCAGAAAATCGAGCAGTTGATGGTCTTTTTCAACGGGTCCATGTCGGGAATCAATTAATACTACTACAAGTCTTAAATTTTCACTTTGTGTTAGATACTCAAACATTAGTTTATTCCATTGCTCTTTAATCTTGAGAGGAACTTCTGCATATCCATATCCGGGCAGGTCTACCATATAAAATTTGTTATTGACATCAAAAAAATTAATCGTTCTCGTTTTTCCAGGAGTATTGCTTGTTTTTGCAAGATTTTTTCTTCCCCAGAGTGTATTTAAAAGAGAAGATTTCCCGACATTTGATTTACCGGCGAAGGCAATTTCAGGTTTACGGTCCCGGGGAATATCACAGATATTTAATACACTTTTCTTAAACTCTATGGACAAAATTTTCATTTTATGAAAGCCTATCTTAATTTCTTTATCGATGTTAATTTATGATTAAAACAATGTAAAATGCAAATTCTTCCTTTTTAAAGGAAAATCATTCCTATCTATATAAATGTTTTTTATTTATAAATTCTCTATATCTTTTTATTTGTCAATAATTTATTGTATTGCTATTTTATGGCACGGAGATTGCTATTTTTAAAACAACAAAATTTGAATATTGAAGATGTCCCATAAAAAGGTCCTATAGCAACTTTCCTCCATGGGTCGGCATGGCGCAATAGATTGCGTCCATGTGTTTCTTTGTCCCTTTACGAAACATCGTTGCGCCCTGCCGCCCGCCTTTTGAAACTATAAGTAACCCATAAAATATAAATGAAAGAATAATATGATACCGGGAGTATACATATCCGCAGGTGGAATGATTGCCTCAGAACAACGGCAAGCGGTATATGCTAATAATGTAGCTAATGCCAGTACAGTAGGATACAAGGCATTAACACCTGTTCAGTTGGGCTTTTATCCTTTATTCAAAAAGATAGGTGCCAGTTATAATGTATATATTCCTAAAAGTGCTCCTGCCGGAGGTGTAAAGATTGTAGAAACCTTTCCCGATTTATCTTTAGGCCCTCTTAAACAGACTTCCAATCCTTTAAATGTTGCCATACAGGGACCGGGATATTTTGTATTACAAACGCCGTCTGGGGACAGATTTACGAGGGCAGGGGATTTCACTCTGGATTCAGAAGGCTTTTTATGTTCTTCACAAGGTTATCGGGTTTTGGGAAATAATGGACAGCCTATTCAAATACAGGGGAGTGAAATTAATATTGCAACGGACGGAAGTATTACTGTGGATGGGATTCCTGCCGGGCAAATCCGATGTATTGAGTTTGCAAAGCCGGAACGGTTAATCCGTGAAGGGGAAAATTTATATTCTGCAAGTCAGGAAGTTCAACAGGCCATGCAACCAGCAACGAGAAGTTCCCTTCAACAGGGTTATCTTGAATGCTCAAATACGAAAATTCCTACAGAGATGGTAAGGCTAACTTTGGGACTTCGTGCTTATGAATCCAATCAACGAGTTATCTCTGCTATAGATGAAAGTATCGGCAGACTAATTGACCAGATAGGTCTTGCCGGTTAAAACATAAAAGAAGGATGAATATATGATTCGTTCGTTATTTACTGCGGCAACGGGAATGATAGCCCAGCAAATGAATATTGATGCAATCGCCAATAATCTGGCAAATGTGAATACGACGGGATTTAAGCGAAGTCGGGTAAACTTTCAAGACCTATTATACGAGACAGTTAAACCTGCAGGCAGTGAGACAACGGCAGGGACAACAATACCCGAAGGTATTCAGATTGGACATGGTGTTCGTCCATCTGCTGTGTCAAAAATCTTTTCATCAGGCTCCGCTATCCAAACGGGTAACCCCTTTGATTTGATGATTGAAGGGGATGGTTTTTTTCAGATTGAATTACCGGATGGGACCATTGCTTATACACGAGACGGCGCTTTTAAAATTAATGAAGAGGGAACCGTAATGACCGTAGATGGTTATCCTCTAACACCTGCTATTACCATTCCGACGGAAGCAGAGTTAGTAACTATCGGTGCTGATGGGACCGTTTCTGCTCGTGTCCCCGGTGATAATACCCCTCAGAACATTGGAACATTGGAATTAGCCCGGTTTTCCAATCCTGCTGGTCTTGATGCACGATTGGGCAGAAACCTGTTTTTAGAAACGCAGGCATCAGGTCCTCCCAATGTAGGACAACCCGGATTAGATGGATTGGGAACGATTGCCCAGGGGTTTCTTGAAAACTCGAATGTTCAGGTTGTGGAAGAGGTTATACAAATGATTATTGCCCAGCGTGCTTATGAAGCTAACTCACGAGTGATTCAAGCCTCTGACGAGATGCTTCAGACGGCTAATAATGTAAGGAGATAATGTGGCGAATGACGGTTTATTCGTCAAAAACAAATAATGTAATTATTATATGTGTAATAGTCTTTCTGTTTAATATTGCAGGACATTCACAGGATATTTCGATTAAACAGGAAACGGAGGTTACAGGTAATAAAGTAATGTTACACGATGTTCTGGAAGGTGTTAACCCAGATTTTGTAAATGGTATCCCTTTATTACCGGCACCCAAACCCGGATATGCTCGAGTTGTACCGAATACGCTGATATTTTCAAAACTAAAACAAATTGGTGTGGACACAGATAGTTTAAACATCGACGAAAAAGGACAAACTGTAATCAAACGAGCCACCACAGTAATTTCAAAAGATATTTTTACAGACTCACTTCGACATTATATTCAACAACAAATGCCGTGGGAAGTGAGTCAGACTCGTATTGAAATATATCCCCCTTCGGAAGATTTGACTTTCCCTGAAGGGGATGTGGAAATAACATGGAAACCTAATAATTCGTATCGCTATTTGGGTCCGGGGGTTTTTCGTGGAATGATCCGTGTAGATGGGAGAATCCAGAAAACGATTATTTGTAGGGTTATGATAGAAACAGAGGGATTGGTAGTAATTGCTGTTCGAGATATTCCTCGTGGAAAGATAATAACAGAAAAAGATATATCTGTTCGGCAGGTATCCTTCTCTCGTAGTCAAGGGTCTCCTATATGGGATTTATACTCGGTTGTAGGCATGTCTTCTAAAAAATATATTCGTTCCGGGTCCAGCATTCGTATGGAGGATATCGAATCACCCGTAATCGTAAAGCGGAATCAAATTGTTCCCGTCGAGTATGCCCGGGGAAATATATCCATTTCAGCAAAGGTAAAAGTTTTGGCAGATGCTCGTATAGGTGAGCGTGTCCACTGTATGTATTTAAATTCAGAACAAAAATTTGAAGCAACTGTTCAGCCCGATGGAACGGTTAAAGTGGAGTAAATCGTTATGAAAATAAAGGAACAGACGGTATTTATAATGATCTCTTTTTGGATTGGTTTTTGTGTTTTTTCTTATAGTGATAGTCTTTTTACACCTGAAGCCCAGCGTTCAGGAACATTAATAGCGGAAAAAGGGACCCGTTTTCAGCCGGGCGATATTATTACAATATTAGTGCGTGAGAAAATTTCTGCAAGTACGACCGCAGATACAAATACTAAGAAAGAATCCGATGTTGAGAGTAAAGCGAACGAAAAGGATAACAATTTTTTGACTGCAGAAAAGCCGGATGGTTTGGGATTGATAAACCCGGACTTATTACCTAACTGGAAGATTGAGGCGGAAAACGAAACGAAAGCAAGAGGTAAAACGACACGTACAAGCACATTAACAACAACAATTGCCTGCACAGTAACACAGGTGTATCCAAATGGAAACTTAAAGATAGAAGGCGAAAAACGAGTAACTGTGAATAGAGAAGATTCCCTTTTAACAGTTAGTGGGATTGTCCGTTCTAAAGATGTTGCACCAGATAATACAGTTTTATCAACACAGGTCGCCAATGCACAGGTACAACTTAAAGGGAAAGGAGACCTATGGAATAATCAACGGCGTGGAATTATTACGAAGATTTTAGATTGGTTCTCTCCATTCTAATAAGGAGTTTATTTATGATTAAAAGAAGGTTTTTTCTATATATCATTTTACTGATTTTCTTTTTACCTGGGGTCGCGGATTCCGCACGAATACGAGATTTATGCGATATTCAGGGAGCGAGAGGGAATATCTTAAAAGGGATAGGTCTTGTTGTAGGACTTGCGGGTACTGGTGATAGTGTTGGAGTTACTCGGCTGGCTCAGCGTCAGATGTTAGACCGGTTAGGTATTACGGTAAGCAATCTGAAAGATTTAACACCGAAAAATTCTGCAATTGTTATGGTAACTGCAGAGATTCCCGCCTTTGCCAAGGAAGGAACTCGAATTGATGTTAAAATTGACACATTGGGTGATTGCAAAAGTTTAGAAGGCGGAATGCTTTTAGAGACACATTTGCGAGGACCGGGACTGGGTGAAACGGTATATGCAGTGGCCCAGGGTCCCGTGTCTATAGGAGGGTTTAATGCGGAAAAGGGAGGTGGCGGGGGAGCATCTGTTCGTAAAAACCATCCGACTTCAGGACGCATTCCTTTGGGGGCCTATATAGAGAGAGAGGTCCCATCGACAATCACGGATGGGGAACGGATTGTTCTTTTGTTAAAACAACCTGAATTTAATACTGCGGATAGAATTCGTCAGGCTATTGAAGACCAGTTTGGGGAAAATGTAGCCCTTGCGATGGGTGGGGGTGCGATTCGAGTAACCGTTCCCGAAATATACCACAATGACCTGACAGGTTTTATTGCTCGAATGGAGAATATAGAAGTTACTACAAGTCCACCTGCGAAGATTGTAATCAATGAACGGACAGGTACCATTGTGATTGGCGGAGATGTTGTTGTAAAACCCTGTCAGGTAGCACATGGAAATATGACAATAAAAATTACTTCTACGCCTCAGGTGACACCGGCAACACCTTTTACTGAAAGTCAACCCGTTATTACCGAAACTACTGCAATGGAAGTACAGGAATCGGAAGCCTATCTTATGCCCGTTTCAGGGACTTCCGCGGGACAGGTAGCAGAAGCGTTAAACCGGTTAAAAATAACTCCCCGGGATATGATTTCTATTTTTCAGGCTTTGAAAGAGGCAGGAGCCCTCGAAGCAGAAGTGGAGATTATGTAAATGTTATATGTAAACCCTATTGGTTATGTAGGACCGAGCAATAATTTTTCTATTGATGAAAATAATCAAAAAAAAATTGCAGGTGAAGAAATGGAGCGATTGTTTTTATATGAACTATTGAAGGAAATGCGAAAGACAATAATGAATTCTAAACTTTTCCCTCAAAATTCTACGAAGGAAATATATTACGACATGTTAAATGATGCTTTTGCTGGTGAAATGGCAAAATCAGGACAGTTAGGTATAGCAAAGCAAATTATTCAGAATACAGAATCAATACAGCAAAAGGTAAGTAATACGACAGGAAATAAATTAATATTTGAAGTTTAAGAAAACAAGGCGATTTGCCGATAACTAATAATGTAAAGGAATATCAAATGATGCAATGGATTATGGGATTGAATGCAATTAACTCCCTTGCAAAAACACTTATGTTGGTAAGTCGAAAAAAAACAGAGGAGTCTTCTCTTAAAGGCAACCCCAATAACTTTTATGAGATTCTTAAATCAGAATTGAGTGTAAAAGAATTGACAAAAGAGAAAGCAGAAAAAATTGTGTCTTTATATGATATCAATCAGGACAAAAAGATTTCTGTAAGAGAAAGTGGTTTATCTGTTCAAGAATTTCAACAATGGGATATGAATAAAGACGAATATGTAACGGCACAGGAAATTCAAATATTGTGGTCACATCTCGGACCCTTCACAAATGTGAAGGATTAGATAATCTTATAAAGGGATTTAATTCATGAAAGAGATTGAAAATTTATGTAAGTTACTGGAGGAGCAAGCGGAACGACAGGAAACATTGGTATCGGTTTGTCTGGCGCAATTGCAGGCGGGTTTTAACGGGAATATTAAATATTTTAATGAGAAGACTTCTGCAATAGATTATCTGGTGAAGGAAACATCGCGAGCAGAATTTTTACGAAAAGAATTAGTTGAAAAAATAAGTAGAAATTTAGGAGTAAAACTACCTGAGAATAATATAAGAAAAGTTGCAGAGCAGATTGATGAACCGTGGAAGTCGCGCATGGTTGATTCCTGCGAGCGTATGAGGGTAGCCATTCTCTATCTGAAAGCATGGCTTGGTGAAGCTGTCCCCTTTTATCGGGTATCATTGGAATCTGCGAGAAATGCATTGAAGAATATATATCCGTATTATGAAGAGCAAGAAACGGCTTCCTACTCGGACTCAATATCAAAGAAATTAGAAATGGGATTAACTTGTTTTGTTGACGATAGAGGATAAGATTTATGGGCGTTATTCGTGTTACATCAAGGATGCTTGTTGATAGAACTCTTAACGATCTTGCATATCAAACACGCCGAATATTAACTTTGCAAGAGCAACTATCTTCGGGGCAACGCGTAAATCGTCCATCAGATGACCCCCTTAATGCCCGCAGGGCTATATCCGCTCAATCTATGGTAGCACAAAATGAGCAATATATTAAGAATATAACAACGATCCGTCCTTATTTAAATGAAGCGGAGACCACAGTGGCAACTACCCTTGATATTGTTCAGCGAGCAAGGGAATTAGCCATACAGGGCAGGAATACTACAAATGCCCAATTACAACGAGACCAAATTGCAACGGAAGTAAATCAATTAATTGAAGCATTACTAAAGGAAGCCAATCATCAAACCAGTGGTAGATATATTTTTGGAGGGACTGTTACTACTACCGCTCCATTTCAAGAAACAAGAAATGCAAATGGAGAAATAACATCTGTAACTTATAATGGAAATGACAATTATATTAATACTGAAATTATGGAAGGGACCCAGGTTATAACGAATCTTACAGGAAGAGAAGTTTTTCTGGCGACGGGGTCTCAAACTACAAACATTTTTCAAACTCTGATTTCACTTCGTGACAATTTACGATCCGCGAACTTTACCGGAGTGGAGCAAAGAATTCAAGAAGCAAACTATGCTATTTCACAACTTTCATTAGCACTGGCTAAAGTAGGTGCCGTTAATAAGCGATTGGATAGCACGGAAGAAAATTTAAGAAATGCAAATATTGAGTTTCAGAGGGTTATTTCGGACAGTATTGACGCGGATATGGCAGAAGTTATCGTAAATTTAAATACACAAACCAATGCATATCAGGCCGCACTTAACGCTGCATCTCGTGTTATCCAGCCCAGTCTATTAGATTATCTTCGTTAATATTTTATTTTTCTATCTTTCTTTTCAAAATAGAGTTCTATAAGTGAAGATATCAAATCATCCCTGTGTTTATAGTGAGAAAGGTGGGAGGTCAATTCGATATAATATATCCCTGAATTTATAAAAAGTAAGGGTAAAATTATGGCAATAGAATGTGTGGCATATTCACGAGCAGGATTGGTTGGTAATCCTTCGGATGGTTATTTTGGAAAGACAATTAGTGTAATTATTCGTGATTTTTATGCGAAAGTAAGTCTTTATGAAAGCCCCCATCTGGAAATCATTCCAAGTTTTCAAGACCAATCAAAATATGAATCTATTGAAAACCTAGTAGAAGATGTCCGTTTGAATGGGTACTATGGTGGTATTCGCTTAATGA
This sequence comes from uncultured bacterium, assembly GCA_937124615.1. Lineage (GTDB taxonomy): Bacteria > Hydrogenedentota > Hydrogenedentia > Hydrogenedentales > Hydrogenedentaceae > Hydrogenedens. Next base: position 54,099 of record CAKZKR010000069.1, on the reverse strand, counting down.
AGGCAGGAATTTATAAATTTTACAGGTATTGCCAGAAGCATAACATTCATCTTCCGCAAAAAAATTTTTCTATTCGTTATCGTTCCACGATTCCTCGCCGATTGGGATTGGCAGGTTCCAGTGCTCTGGTAACTGCTACTATGAAATGTTTGATGGAATTTTATGAGGTAGAAATCCCGAAGCCTATTCTTCCTAATATTATTTTGAGTGTTGAAACGGAAGAACTGGGTATTTTTGCAGGTTTGCAAGACCGCGTTATCCAGGTTTATGAGGGATGTGTATTCATGGATTTTGGTAAAGAGTTGATGGAGAAACAGGGATATGGATATTATGAAGAAATCCCTATATCGCTGTTGCCGAAGTTATTTATAGCATATAGAAAAGAACTGTCTGAGGGATCTGAAGTATTTCATAATAATGTTCGACAGCGATGGCTTGATGGAGACCCAGAGGTTCATCAAGCGATGTATGATTTTGCGGAATATGCTCAAAAGGCTCGGGATTTACTCTGGGCAGGAAGAGGGGACGAAATTGGCGTCTGGATGGACCTAAATTTTGACCGTAGGAAAAGTATTTACAATCTTGACCCTCGTCAGGTTCGTTTGGTGGACATTGCTCGTTCTGTGGGTGCCAATGCCCAATTTACAGGGTCGGGAGGTGCTATTGTGGGAATTTATAAAGATGAAGAAATGTATGAACAAATTGTAAAGGCTATGCAAGCAGAAAATGCGGTTGTGTTAAAACCGAAAATTGATTTGGATTAATCTTTGGAATAGGATGAATTTAATACACCTGGAAAAGAAAACTCTATGGGTAAATTGTATATTATAACAACCCCTATTGGGAATATGGAAGATATAACACATCGGGCTTTAAGAGTGTTGAGAGAAATCGAACTGCTTCTTTGTGAAGATACGCGTGTTACTCGTAGATTGTATGGTCATTACCAAATACCGATTCCATCTCGTATCTGGGCTTTTTTTGAAGCAAGAGAACCCAGGGTGATTTCGAGTGTTCTTGAAGAATTGTCCAAAGGGATAAAGGTTGGATTGTGTTCAGATGGAGGAATTCCATGTATTAGCGATCCGGGATTTAAACTGGTCCAATCGGTAATTGATTCAGGTTATGATGTGGAGGTTATCCCGGGTGCAACTGCTGTTGAAACAGCCCTTGTTGCTTCTGGATTGCCTACATCTTCATATACATTTAAAGGATTCCCACCGCGGAAGGAGGGTCCTTTACATCGGTTTCTCGAACAAGAAAAAGATTTGCCTCACACATTGATTTTTTTTGAATCTCCTTACCGGGTTCAAAAATTTCTGGAACAATCTTACAGTGTTTTGGGAGACCGAAAATGTGCAGTCTGTTTTGAAATGACGAAAAAATTTGAGCGTGTTTATCGAGGTTATCTTTCGGAGTTGATAGAAAGATTGAAATCAGAATTTGTAAAGGGTGAAGTTACTGTTGTTATTGCTGGAAACCATCCTAAATTTTTTCGCTAAAATACTTGAATTATAAAAAAAGATTTGATAGAATATTAAAAGATTGCAATTTTGCTATGAGTTAAAATAGGAGAAAATGTATACATAAAGAATGACAAGATTCAATGAATTTGAGAAGGGGGGAAGGGGATTTGCTTTTTGGCTTTAAAATTGCTATAATATTTCCTCTATAATGAAGACCTTATGATTTTGAACATAAATATCGGTAAAATCATGAATTATCCATGCACCAGTAAGGATCAGAAGAGGTATAAGTGTCACTTCTCATAAATTTTCCGGAACCCTATATAAGGAGTTTTTGAATGGCTGTGGCTCCCCGAACAGAACGTATCTTATTATCTCGTGCACCTGAAGATTTATCCCATCTGCCGAATCTCATTGAGATTCAAACCAAGTCGTTTACTGATTTTTTACAGTGGGAAGTTCCGCCTCGTGAACGGCAAAATAAAGGATTACAAGCGGTTCTAAACGAGTATTTCCCCATAGAATCGCCTAATGGTTTAACAAAGTTAGAATTTATTTACTACAACATTGTCCCTCCTAAATATACAATTGAGGAATGTCAGAATTTAGGGTTAACTTACAGTGGTACATTAAAGGCCACTATAAGACTTACCTTATATGAAGAATCTCTTAAGGGAGAGAAAGAAGAAAAACAAGTTCTTGAACAAGAAGTTTTCATAGCCGAGCTTCCTCTTATGACACCAATGGGGACATTTATTATTAATGGAGCGGAACGTGTGATTGTGAGTCAATTACATAAATCGCCGGGTGTCTCTTTTGAGAGGAAACCACATCAAGGGGGAAAACTTCTTTTGTCTGCTCGAATTATTCCCTATCGTGGGGCATGGATAGAGTTTGAATATGATATAAACGATGTGTTATGGATTACTGTGGATCGCCGAGTTCGAATGCTTGCCACCACATTTTTAAAGGCTCTGGGATATGTAGAATCCGATAAAATTTTACAAATGTTTTATAGAATTGACCGTGTCCAGATAAAGCGGGGTAAAGCATGTATTTTTCAGAAGCAGAGGATAAAACGAGGGGGTAAAGATACGGAAAAAGAAGTAGAAAACCGTGTGGAAGTAAAAGAGTTAGTAGGTAGTTGGCTTGCAACAGATATTATTGATCCTGAAACAGGTGAAGTTTTAGCAGATGCCTCATCACAAATCACAACAGCCGTTCTAAACGCAGTCCTTCGTTCACCTATTCGCGAGTTCTATATTTTGAACTTACAAGATGTATTAAGTGATATTAGTATTGCACAGACACTGAATATGGACCAGGCCCAAACCCAGGAGGAAGCCCTTCGTGAAATTTATGTGCGTATGAGACCGGGGGACCCTGCTAATGATGCACAGTGTCGTAAGCATTTCGATAGTTTGTTTTTTGATCCGGCCCGGTATGATTTTGCTTCTGTAGGCAGATATAAAATCAATAGGAAATTAGGCTTGCAGATTTCTCAGAAGCAAAGGACTCTAACAAAAGAAGATATTATTGAGACCCTTAAATACCTGGTACGATTGCATAGAGGGGAAGGAACACTGGATGATATTGATCATTTAGGAAATCGGCGTGTAAGAACAGTTGGCGAACAGTTGATGAATCAATTCCGTATCGGTTTGGCGAGGATGGAAAAAACAATCCGTGAACGGATGGGTTATCGCTCGGATGACAAGGAATACACTCCACAATCACTGATAAACTCGAAGCCGATTGGTATTGTGTTAAAAGACTTTTTTGGAAGAAGTCAATTATCCCATTTTATGGACCAAATAAATCCCTTATCTGAACTGACTCATAAACGGCGGTTAAGCGCATTGGGTCCCGGTGGGTTAAACCGAGACCGCGCCGGTTTCGAGGTTCGCGATGTCCACCCGACCCATTATGGGCGGATTTGTCCGATAGAAACACCTGAAGGATCTAATATTGGATTAATGGCTTCGATGGCGACATACGCGAGGATAAACGAATATGGATTTCTCGAAACCCCATATCGTAAAGTAGAGAATGGTAGAGTAACAGATGAGATCGTTTATTTAACCGCATATGACGAAGATAATTATAAAATAGCCCAGGCCAATGAGCCATTAGATAATAAAGGAAAATTTAAGAACCATTTTGTTCTGTGTCGTCACAAAGGGGATTTTCCAATGGTTCCACCGGAAGAGGTGGATTTTATGGATGTTTCCCCGAAGCAGATTGTAAGTGCAGCAGCCGCATTGGTACCGTTCTTAGAACATGACGACGCTAACCGTGCTTTGATGGGGTCGAACATGCAACGACAGGCCGTCCCATTATTAAAAGCAGAACAACCTCTGGTGGGAACGGGTCTGGAAAAGATTTGTGCAAGGTATTCAGGGACGGCGGTTCGAGCAGAACGAGCAGGAGTTGTTGAATATGCCGATAGTGAGACAATTCGCATTCGCATTGACAGTGCAAGAACAGACAATCCATTTAAATTGGAAGAAGATGTGTATCGTTTGAAAAAATTTGCCCGCTCGAATCAAAGCACATGTATTAATCAAAAGCCTATTGTAAAGGAAGGCGATAAGGTCAATGCGGGTGATGTTATAGCCGATGGTCCGGGTATGTGTGATGGAGAAATGGCATTAGGAAGAAATGTATTGGTTGCATTTCTCCCATGGGAAGGGTACAACTTTGAAGATGCTATTATCCTGAGCGAAGAATTAATTAAAGATGATGTTTTTACCTCCATTCAAATTGAAGTATTTGAAATTGAAGCACGGGATACGAAATTGGGTCCCGAAGAAATTACACCGGATATCCCCAATGAAGGTGAGGATACATTAAGAAATCTTGATGAAAATGGAGTTATCCATATTGGTTCAAAAGTGAAGCCCGGTGATATTCTTGTAGGTAAAGTTACTCCGAAAGGAGAGCAAGAGTTAGCACCTGAAGAAAAATTGTTGATTGCTATATTTGGAGAGAAAGCTGAAGATGTTCGAAACGCCTCATTGTATGTTCCCCCGGATACAGAAGGTGTTGTTGTTGATGTGAAAGTATCCAGTCGTCGGAATAAAGCAATGGATAAACAGACCAAATCAAGAATTACCCGTGAGGCGGATCGAATCAAGCAAGAATATGCGGAGCGTATAGATAAAATTCGAAAAACTTTTGTAGATTTGGTTCGTGATGATATGTTGGGTCAGAGAATAACGGAAGATGTTTTTGACTTCAATAAAAATGCTTTTGCTCTTGAAAAAGGAAAGGCCGTAAGACCATCCCATTTGAGAGAGTTGGATTATTCTATTCTTGGTCGGTTACGAATTGAGGATAAAAAGGTACAAGCCCGGTTTACGAGGTTGGTTAATCAAGCAGCGATAGAAGAACAAAAACTCCTATCGTTTCGAGAAAAGGAATTAGAGAGACTGAGAGAAGGAGATGAGTTACCTCCGGGAGTAAATAAAGTTGTAAAGGTTTATATTGCAACTAAACGAAAAATGTCCGTAGGGGATAAAATGGCCGGTCGCCATGGAAATAAAGGTGTTGTAGCCAAGATTGTCCCTGTAGAAGACATGCCCTTCTTGCCCGACGGGACTCCTATCCAGATTATCCTAAATCCGTTAGGTGTCCCTTCTCGTATGAATGTTGGGCAAATATTAGAAACGCATTTGGGTTGGGCTTTAAAAGTTCTCGGACTGAAAATAGCATCACCTGTTTTTAACGGACCTAAGGAAGAGACTATTATCGATTATCTGAAAAAAGCAGGACTACCAACAACTGGGAAAGTAAAACTTCGTGATGGTAAAACAGGTGAAGAATTTCATCATGAGACCTGTGTTGGTTATATCTATATGATGAAGTTAAACCATATGGTAGATGATAAGATTCATGCACGAGCTATTGGACCGTATTCATTAGTAACACAACAGCCATTGGGTGGTAAAGCCAATTCAGGTGGACAGCGATTTGGAGAAATGGAAGTTTGGGCGTTAGAAGCATATGGTGCGGCCCATACCCTTCAGGAAATGCTTACAATAAAATCAGATGACATTCAAGGAAGAACAAAAATTTACGATGCCATCGTAAAAGGTGATTATGATGTCGAGCCTTCTGTTCCCGAGTCATTTAATGTGATCATTCGGGAAATGCAAAGTCTTTGTCTTGATGTAATTAAACTTGCAAAATTAGAAACAGCAATAGATACAGAAGAACAAGAAGACGAGGAGGATATATACCTTGGCTAAATATGTTCCTACCACAACAGATCGATTTGATGCACTTCAAATTCGGATAGCCTCTCCTGAGGAGATAATGAAATGGTCGAAAGGAGAAGTCAAAAAGCCCGAAACACTAAACTATCGGACTTTTAAACCCGAAAAGGACGGTTTGTTCTGCGAAAAAATATTCGGTCCTACAAAAGATTGGGAATGTGGTTGTGGAAAGTATAAAAAAGTAAAACATCGAGGTATTGTTTGCGATAAATGCTATGTTGAAATTACGGAATCCAAAGTGCGACGCGAACGAATGGGTTCTATAACTTTGGCGGCACCGGTTGCACACATCTGGTTCTTTAAAAACAATCCCTCGTGTATGGGGAATCTTTTGGATTTGCCTGTTCGTAGTCTGGAACGAGTTATTTACTATGAAAGTTATATTGTTATTGACCCCGGAACGACTCGTTTAGAGAAAATGCAAATTCTATCTGAAGACGAGTATCAAGAAGCAATAGAAGAGTATGGTTCTAATTCATTCAAAGCCAAAATGGGTGCAGAGGCTATAAAAATTTTATTAGAAGATTTAAATCTCGATGTATTGTCTGCAGAACTTCGTAATTTGTTTACGACCTCTGCATCGGCGCAAGTTCGAGCAAAAGCAGTAAAAAGACTACAAATTGTCGAAGCGTTCCGGAAATCAGGAAATCAACCCTCATGGATGGTACTTGAAGTAATCCCTGTCCTTCCCCCTGATTTAAGGCCTTTGGTTCCATTAGATGGTGGGCGATATGCAACCAGCGATTTGAACGATTTGTATCGGCGTGTCTTAAATCGTAACATTCGTCTTAAGAAGATTATGGAAATTCGGACACCGGAGATAATCGTTCGTAATGAGAAGAGAATGCTTCAAGAAGCGGTAGATGCACTATTTGATAATGGGAGACATGGTCGGGCTGTGATGGGGACGAATTTAAGACCCCTTAAATCTTTGAGCGATTTCATAAAAGGGAAACAAGGGCGGTTTCGCCAGAATTTATTGGGCAAGCGTGTTGATTACTCGGGACGGTCTGTCATTGTAGTTGGTCCAGAATTGAAACTCAATCAATGTGGTTTGCCGAAACGGATGGCTTTAACGCTATTCGAACCCTTTGTTATTAACCGACTACAACAGAAAGGGATCTCGATTACCATTAAATCAGCCAAGAAGATGATTCAACAGGGGAGGCCTGAAGTTTGGGATGCTATAGAGGAAGTTATTAAGGACCATCCCGTTCTACTTAATCGAGCCCCTACGCTTCATCGTTTAGGAATCCAGGCTTTTCAGCCTATATTAATTGAAGGAAATGCCATCCGTATTCATCCCTTAGTGTGTCGAGCTTATAATGCAGATTTTGACGGAGACCAGATGGCTGTCCATGTTCCTCTGACACCTGCTGCACAATTGGAAGCTCACCTATTAATGATGGCTTCTTCGAATATCTTTTCTCCATCAGATGGTTCGCCTATTGTTACCCCAAGTCAGGATATTGTTTTGGGGATTGCATGGCTTTCTCGTTCTCGTCCTGGGGCAAAAGGGGAATGGAAAGAGGAATGGAAGACAAAAGATGGAAAAGTCCTTTGCAATGCAGGAAAAATATATTCTACTAAAGAATCTGTGTTGTTGGCCTACCACTTCGGACATGTAGATATTCATGCAAGGATCAAAATATTTACTAATGGGGAAGTGGTAGATACGACGGTGGGTAGAGTTCTTCTCTGGGATGGATTGCCTCCTGAGATCGAATTAAAAGATATAAATATGGAACATAATCAATCTACAATTGGACAAGTGATCGCAAATTGTTATAAAAAGTTTGGACATCGCAAAACAGTGGAATTGTTGGATTGTTTAAAAAATGTTGGGTTCAAATATGCCACAAAATCGGGGCTATCTATCGCTATAGAAGACATGACAATCCCTCCGGAAAAAGAAAAAATATTATCTCGTTCTCGTAAGCAAGTTGAGAATATAGAAGAGCAGTATCAACATGGTTTACTAACACAAAGAGAACGAACAAATAAGATTATTGAAGAATGGAAAATGGCAACAGATTCCGTTTCATCTGCGATGTTAACTTGTCTTGAGCAGAAGGAACAAGGATTCACAGGATTGTATTTGATGTATGTTTCTAAGGCAAGAGGAAGTAAAGACCAGATTCGACAATTAGCAGGTATGCGTGGTGTAATGGCCAAACCTTCAGGTGATGTTATTGAAACCCCGATTACCTCCAATTTCAGGGAGGGACTGAGTGTATTAGAATACTTCATTTCAGCACATGGTGCTCGTAAAGGATTAGCTGATACCGCATTAAAAACAGCCGACGCAGGATATCTTACCCGTCGTCTGGTGGATGTGGCTCAAGATGTGACCATAGAAGAATATGATTGTAGAACCATGGACGGTGTATATGTAGAACCCTTGACCTCTGGTCCGGATGTGATAACTTCGTTGGATGAAAGAATTGTTGGTAGGTATGCCATTGAAGATATAACCATTCCTGGAAAATCAGAACCTGTTGTTTATGCTAACGAAGAAATTACAGAAGAGAAAGCGAAAATAATAGTTGAATCCGGTCTGCCGGGTGTAAATGTGCGTTCTGTGCTAACTTGCCAAGCAAAACGAGGTGTTTGTGCTTTGTGTTACGGTAGAAATCTTGCCACAGGCCGATTAGTAGAATTAGGAGAAGCGGTGGGTATAATTGCTGCACAGGCTATTGGTGAACCCGGGACACAATTGACGATGAGAACCTTCCACATTGGTGGTGCGGCGAGTTTACAGGTAGAAAATCCTGAAATCCGTATCCCTGAAAATGGAAAAGTAATATTCAATAACATCAGGACCGATAAGAACCGTAAAGGTGAAACTGTTATTTTGAATCGTGGTGGAGAAATTCGTGTTCTAAACGATGAAGGCAAAGAAATTATTCGCTTTGCTCCTGCAATGGGATCCGTGCTTTTCTGTGAAAATGAACAGAAATTGAAGAAAGGGGCTTTACTCTATAAATGGGACCCATATAATCAGGTTATTGTTGCGGAACGATCCGGTAAAGTTAAGTTGGAGGGGGTTATTGAGGGCGTTACAATGCAGGTTGAGATAAACCAGGAAACCCGTTTGGAAGAGCGTGTTATTACAGAACATAAACATGATTTACATCCCCAAATTCTTATCATTGGTGAACAGGGAGAGGTGTTAGCGTTTGCTCCTTTACCTCCTGAAACACATCTGATGATACAGGATGGGGATCAAGTAGAAGCAGGAGACATCTTAGCGAAAACACCACGCAAATTAGGAAAGACAAAAGATATTGTGGGTGGTTTACCTCGAGTGGCAGAATTATTCGAAGCCCGAGTTCCAAAGAATCCTGCTATTATAAGTCATATTGATGGGATTGTAGAGATTGGTGGTTCTATAAAAGGTATGCGTAAAGTAAAAGTAGTTCCAAAAATTGGTAAAGAACGAGAATATACAATCCCACCGGGTAAACATTTGTTTGTGCAACAAGGCGACCGTGTATATGCAGGACAACAATTAACGGATGGACCTATTATTCTTGAAGATATTCTTGAAATTAAGGGAGAAGAAGCCGTTCGTAAATATATCCTGGATGAAATCCAGAGAGTATATCGGGCACAGGGTGTAAAAACCAATGACAAACATCTTGAAATTATTATTCGTCAGATGCTTCGTAAGGTTCGTATTAAAGAAAATACAGGTGATTCGCCTTTCGTTGCTCATGAAATAATTGACCGTTCCAAATTTGAAGAAATAAATAATAAAACTCTCAAACGCGAAGGAAAACCTGCAGAAGCAGAAGCTATATTACAGGGGATAAGCAAGTCCGCATTAAGCACGGAGAGTTTTATAGCAGCCGCTTCATTTCAACATACAACCCGTGTTCTAACAGACGCTGCAATACGCGGGAAATGCGATTACCTTCGTGGACTAAAAGAAAATGTTATTATTGGGCATTTAATCCCGGCTGGAACAGGTAGTAAGTTCTATCAAAAATCCGAACCTGTATTAGTTAGTATTGCAGAAAAAGAATTTGAAGAACATTTAGATATACAGACCGAACGAAAAGAAGATCTTTCTGCTTTGGAAGAATAATTAAATAAGAAGGTTCTATTCGTTCAAAAAGAAATAATAAAAAATAGTATAATAGGGAAGATAGATAAAGATTTATCTTCCCTATTATTATGATAATTAAAATAAAAAGGGTATTGAGATGAAGCACATAAAACCAATTTCAGCAGATGTAAAAGAACTAGACTGGGGATTAAATACCGGTTTGGGTGGTATTGTAGTGATTATTCAGGCTATTATAACTGTGCTTAATTCTATTGCACAACTAAAAGGTACCCATAATTCTGAATCAACAAATAGTTAGTTTAAAAATATATAACTAAATAGGAGATTTGTATGGTTCTCTCGTATTTTTTAATCATGGGAATGCTTTCGATGTCAGGGGTTTTATTTGATGGAGTAGTTGCAACTGTAGATAGTGAACCAATTCTTATGAGCGACTTGCGAGAAGAAATAACCCCTTTCCTTGCTGATTTAAAATCACAAGGAGTATCTGCACAACAGATCCAACAAGAAATGGAAAAAGCCGTCCAGAAAGCATTGGACCGTTATATCGAAAGACTTCTTCTTTACCGAAAAGCAATTAATGAGGGCTTACAGGTGGATGAAAAAGAAATTGAAGACCGTGTCAATAAAATTAAAAAACGCTATGGTTCTCCCGAAGAATTTAAACAACTTTTAGAAGAAAGTGGAGAATCCATGAGTGAATTTCGAGAACGAATAAAACAACAACTTATAGCTCTTTCTTACGCAATGAAAAAAAGAAAAGAATTTGAGAAGGAAATAACAGTATCTGAGCCAGATATTGCCAAATATTACAACGAACATATCGAAGAATTCCAGAATCCTCAACGGACTAAAGTCCGTAGAATTTTTTTGTCCGCCTCCAAAGACTCTGATGAGCGAGCAAAAGTCAAAGAACATATAATGGAAATTTATGATCGTATTAAACAAGGAGCCGACTTTGGTTCTGTAGCAGAAAATGAATCACAGGGTCCTGAAGCCGACCGTGCCGGACTTATTGGCTGGGTATCCAAAGGAGATTTAGTTCCTGAATTAGAACAGGCTATAGAAAACTTGTCTATAGGTGATATTAGCCCTCCTATTGAAACTGAATGGGGTTTCCATATCCTGAAAGTAGAGGAAAAAGAGGGAAACGAAAAACTCTCGTATGAAAAAGTACGTATAATCATTGAGCCCAAGCTCAAAGAGCAGTATATTAACGAACGCTATCAGAAATGGCTTAATGAAATTAAAAAAACAGCCCGCATCCGTGTATTTTTATAGTTTTTAATTGAAATTAGGTTCTTATTTATATTCCAAAGGGTTATACTAAGAGGTTTTGTATTTTTTATTTTAGGGATATTTTTATAAAAGTTCGATGTTGAAGCGTGCATTAAAGATGAGTTTTTGGGTTTGGTATGATTATATGGGGATGTGGTTCTTTCTTAATTTATGTTTAATATTCCCGCTTATACTTTTAATAGTACCCTTATCTTTTTATATCGATGGGAATTTTTCTTTGGTTAATGTATTTTTCCTTTTGATAATAGTCTTATATTTTTTTATTACAAATGTTTTTGTATCTGCTTTTGTTACTGCTATCCTTGAAAAAAAAGAAAGAATGATTGAAAAAATTGTTTTTGCCTTAAAAATTACAATTTTCAAGTCTATACCCGTTTTTATTCTATTTTTATTCATATTTGCGATTCTTTTTGCTAATATCTGGTTTTATGCAAATAAAAAATTTTTTAATACAATGTATATAAACTATATCTTAATAGGCATTTTTATCTGGTTTAATCTGTTTACATTTTTATCTTTAATGTGGGTTATTCCATCCCTGTCCTTTAAGAAGATGGATTTATGGAGGTATTTTTATTGGGGCTACATTATCCTTTTTGCAAATCCGTATTTTAGTTTTCAGGTGTCGTTTTGGTATACTATATTATGGATATTGAATGTGTTCCCGGTATTTTTCTTTTTCATAGGTATGGTGTTTCCTTCAATTTTTCTTACCTGTGCCTATGAAATATTATCCCGTAAATATGAGGCCTTACAAACCTTAGGGGATAAGGGAGAAGAATATCAGATTTTTAGAGATAATGAAGATGAATTTCTCAACCGAGGTTGGGAACATTTTATAAAACCATGGAAAATGTAATCGCAAGTAACCCCTAAATTTGAGGAAAGGACATAATTATGACAAGGATTACAGCAGTTCAAGCACGCGAGATATTAGATTCACGCGGGAATCCAACCGTAGAAGTTGATGTTTATCTGGCTTCCGGTGCTGTTGGAAGAGCGGCGGTGCCGTCCGGAGCTTCTACAGGTGAAAATGAGGCCGTAGAGCTTCGTGATGGAGATAAGAAACGCTATCTGGGAAAAGGTGTTTCCAAAGCAGTCAAGAATGTGAATGATGTGATTGCAGAAGAAATATTGGGAATGGATGCTCTGGAACAAAGAGAGATTGACCGTTTCCTTTGTGAACTGGACGGCACACCTAACAAAGAGAAATTGGGAGCCAATGCAATATTGGGTGTTTCTCTTGCCGTTGCAAAAGCAGCCGCAGAAACACTTGAATTACCATTATACCGTTATATCGGTGGCGTAAATGCTCATGTCCTTCCGGTTCCTATGATGAACATTCTAAATGGGGGAAAACATGCAGACAACAATGTTGATCTTCAGGAGTTCATGATTGCTCCCGCAGGTGCAAGTTGTTTCCGTGAGGCACTTCGTATGGGAGCCGAAATTTTTCATTCTTTAAAGAAGGTATTACATAATCAGGGTTTGAACACTGCGGTAGGTGATGAAGGCGGTTTTGCTCCCGACCTCAAATCAAATAAAGAGGCCATCGAAGTCATTTTGAAAGCGATAAAGGAAGCAGGATATAAGGTCGAGAAAGATGTATGGATAGCTTTAGACCCTGCAGCAAGTTCTTTTTATAACAAGGGAAAATATATCTTACAGTCTGAAGAAAAGAAAGAGAAATCTTCTGACGAAATGGTGTCTTTTTGGGAGGAATGGACAAATCAGTATCCCATTATCAGTCTGGAAGATGGTTTAGATGAAAATGATTGGGCCGGATGGAAAAAACTTACAGATAAATTAAGTAATAAGATTCAACTTGTTGGTGATGATATTTTCGTGACCAATCCAAAGTTTTTGGGTCGCGGGATTAAAGAAGGTGTTGCGAATTCAATATTAATAAAATTAAATCAGATAGGGACTTTAACAGAGACCATTGAGACCTGTCAGATGGCTCATCGTGCAGGTTATACGACAGTTATTTCTCATAGAAGTGGTGAAACAGAAGATGCAACTATTGCGGATGTCGCTGTTGCAATAAATGCAGGTCAGATTAAGACCGGTTCTGCTTCGAGAAGTGACCGTATAGCAAAATATAATCAGTTATTACGCATAGAAGAAGAATTAGGAAGTCAGGCTGAATTTTTAGGAATAAAGGCTTTTGCTCCTTTGAAATAAATTCGTATATACAATTATTTTTAGTGTATAATTTGTATATGTGATTTGTGTATAATACTAAAAATAAAGGAGCTGTTGACGCAAGTTAATGCAAAGAGTTAAGCAGATACTGCGTTTTATAGTTGTTTTACTATTAGCATGTTGTTTTGCTTATAGTTATTTTGTCTCTCGTGATATTTCAAGACGGTATAAAGAAGTAAAACAGGCAGAAATTCAATTTCAACAATTGATACAACAGATTCGTGATTTAGTAGCACAAAAAAGTTTATTAGAAAAAGAAATAGAACGACTAAAGGCAGATCAATTAAAGCAAGAAGAATCTGTGCGTAAGAATAAAGGCTGGGTTTATCCTGGCGAGAAGGTGTTAAGGCTGGAAGAACAATGACAAAGGAGGTTTTTAACCAAATAATCGGGCATGAGTAAATATCGATTAAAGAGAGAAACAATTTCTACACATGAAATTGTTATTCATAATCATGATGAGTTGATAAAACTATTAGGAGTGAACGGTGAAATTCGCAAGCGGGTATGCGACCAAACACGCGTCCAGGTAATTGACCGAGGTGGAAAAGTCCTTTTAATTGGCGAATATGAAGAAGCCCGTAAAGTGAGCAATATACTTAATCATTTACTTTTTGCCGTTCGTAAGGGATATACCCCTACCCCTGCTGATTTTGACCTTGCATTAGAAGACTATTCTGAAATGAAGAAAAATATTGTCATAGAAGAAACATCTGAATTGCAAACGCCTAATAAATTACCTGTTTCGAGTCTAAGACCTGAAATTAAAGTTCAGCCTCGTTCGAAAGGTCAGGCAGAATATTTGGAAACAGTTCAGCATTGCGAAATGACCTTTGTGATAGGACCTGCAGGAACAGGAAAAACATATCTTGCAATGGCTTCTGCGGTATCCTCTTTGCTAAATAAACAAGTGCGTCGATTGGTTTTGACCCGTCCTGCGGTTGAAGCGGGTGAAAATTTAGGTTATTTGCCGGGTGCCATTGAGGAAAAAGTTCATCCTTATTTGCGACCTTTATATGATGCTTTATATTCGATGGTGGATTTTGAACGAGTCCAGAGATGGATAGAGCAGGAACGAATTGAGGTGGCCCCATTGGCTTTTATGAGAGGTCGTTCTCTTGATCATGCATTTGTAATTTTGGATGAAGCACAGAATACAACCAGCGACCAGATGCTCATGTTCTTAACACGTTTGGGTGAGGGTTCTCGTGCTATTATTACAGGCGATATAACGCAAATTGATTTACCCAAGGGAAAAACATCAGGACTGGTGGAAAGTCGTCGAATTCTTGAAGGGATTCCGGGCATAGGTATTGTCCATCTAACCAAACGCGATGTAGTTCGTCATCCCTTAGTTCAGAGAATCATCGATGCATACGAGGCTCATGGCAGACTAACCAATTCCGATTCTGTATATCACCAGTCGGATGAAAAACGGAGTGAGCACAGGCTATGAGCGAAAACTCAGGAACCCAACGGAAGATTGGGTTCCCGTTATCGAAAGCATCTCCCGAAACGAAAGGATTTCACAGCCCGAGAATCCTCAGTGCTCGTATCCTGTTTACAGGTATCGGTGCGGTTGTGCTTTCTGCTTTTCTTATTACAGTAAATGTAAGTTATGAGACTTTAACACAGGAAGATGTAGACCGTGAAATAGTCGCAAAACAAGAACTTCGAGCCGAATTCAGTTTCCAGACGGAAGATGTAAAGGCAACTCGAGAAGCAAAAAATCAAGCGAGAGCAAAAGTCCCACTTCATTACCGTGTTGACCAGGGAAAAGTGCGGAATCAACTTCAAAACCTTTACCAGAGAATAGCACAACTTCAAGAAATACGAACCCACATATTAAATGAATACATTCAGGACAAAAAAAGCACGGAGTTATTAGATTTGTCTCATGTCTTTTCTCATATTCAGAAGGAATTTGCCAATATTTATCCTACTTTTGGATGGAATAAGGATATAGATAGCGAAAAATTAGTGTTATGGGTGCTTGCAGATGTGGAAGCCGAGATTCAAAAGAAAGAGGAGCCCTTTCTAAGTGAATTAAACCCCGTTATTCAAAATGATGGAGTTTTTACTCCAATTGCTCCTTCATTACAGTTGTTTAGCGCCATGCAAAAGATAGCAGAAGACAGTCTGGGTTATGTCTTGAATGAAGGGATTCTATCTAACAAGGAACAACAGCCCACAGGATTGAAGGTAATTGTTGTTAGGGAAAATCCTATTTCGGGCCAGAAAACAAGTGAAGAAATTGAATTAAGGATAATTGCAGATGTAAAACATGCGGTAGAGGATAAATTAAAACCGCGTATCCAGGAGGAAGTTCGTAAGATAACAAAACAAAACATGACTTCCTTCGATTGGGTTAAGATATTTGAAGCTATTTTTTATATAGTTAGTGATTTGGTTACTGATACTTTACAATATGACCCTGTAACCACTGAGATTGTTCGGGAACGAACAGCCGAATCGATTAATCCCATTATGAAAGAGATTACAGCAGGGGAAATCATTCAGGAGAGAGGGAAACGGTGGACAATAGAGTCCCGTTCTGATGCAAAAACTTATTTAAAACTTTTAGAACAAAGTCAAGGTAAGACACCCCGGTGGTTTTTCTCTTTTGTGGCTCATTTTATTTTGACTACACTCGCCTTTGTGAGTCTATACCGTGCCATTTGTCTTTGGGAGCACAAAGGAGAGCCCTCAATAGAAACAATATGGTATCTCTCATTACTTCTTGTAATAGGTATTCTAATACTGGGACGGGGAATGCAATATTTTGATAGTACTGGATTTACAATCCCTGTAACGATAGTAGGTATTTTGTTTGCAATTTTAGTGCAGATGCGATTGTCTGCTTTTCTTTCATTTATAACATGTGTATTGTTATCGATACTGTTTCGTTATGATTGGCGGCTTCTTATATTTGACCTTGCTATGACTATGGGGGCTGTTTTTTCAATCTATCGAGTTCGTAAGAGGAGGGATATAACATCGGCCTCGCTAAATGGGATTGTGGTTGGTTTTTTTGCGCTCTTTGCGATTACATTAACAACAGATACACTACTAAGCGAAGTAACAGTTCGAAGGTTATTCTTTCTTGGCATAAATGGGAGTTTATGTATTTTGCTGGTACCGGGAATACTTCCATTTTTAGAACGATTATTTGGGATTGTAACAGATTTTCAGTTGTTGGAATATTCCGATTTAAATAATGTAATTCTAAAAAAGTTAGCGGTTCAGGCTCCTGCTACTTATTCCCACAGTCTTATACTGGGGCAATTGGCTGAATCCGCTGCAGATGCAATAGAAGCCAATGGATTACTTGCCCGTGTTTGTGCCTATTATCACGATATTGGGAAAATGAACCGTTCTGAGTACTTTTATGAAAATCAAAATGGCAATAACATACACGATACCCTTTCTCCTCGCAACAGCGTACGAATTATCCTTTCTCATGTTACAGAGGGTATAAAATTAGCTGAGGAATATCATTTACCAAAGCCTGTTATTGAAGCCATAGCCCAGCATCATGGAACTTATCGCATTAGTTATTTTTATCAATTGGCTTTGGAACAACAAAAATTTGGTGATGTAAATGAACAGGATTACCGTTATCCCGGACCGAAACCACAAAAACCCGAATATGCCATTATAATGATTTGTGATGCGGCAGAATCCGCAGTTCGTTCACTAAAAAATCCAAATCCCGAGCGGGTCCGTCAGATGGTAGACCGTATTGTAACAGAACGAGCCAATGACGGACAGTTTGATGAGTGCGACCTGACCCTTCGTCAGTTAAATAGAATTATCGATGAAGTATCTCGTGTTCTGCTTTCATTACTTCACCTTCGCCCTTCATATCCCGGCCCTCACATTGAGGAGGAACATGTCGCTACCATTGTTCAGCAAAATAAATCCAGAGGAAATGGAGAAGTTTTAATAAACGGCAAGAAAATATCGGGGGAATAAATTAAAATGGTAGAGATAAAAATATCAAACCTCTCCCCATTTAAAAAAGCATACAGTCCCATAAAATTAAAGAAAATTGCTGAAAAGGTTTTTGTTAATGAAGGTATTGCAGATCACAATTGTGAATTAAGCCTTGTGTTTTGTGATGATGAATTTATTCGTAATCTCAATAAGACTTACCGTAAAAAGAATAAACCAACCGATGTCCTTTCTTTTTCTGTTCCCTCCCATTTTCCGATAGGGGAAATTAAACACATGGGGGAGATTGTCATTTCTTTAGAGAGTGTGTTTAATAAATATTCAGAAAATCCTGAAAAGGCAAAGCAGGAAATATATTTATTATTCTGTCATGCTTTGTTACATCTTTTGGGTTATGTTCATGATACTCAAGAACAACGAAAAGCAATGATGGAAAAACAGGCAAAATATCTAAATATAGACCTAAAATCTGCATGGATTAAATATCCAAAAAGAATGGAAAGAAAAGGTTAACAATCGATATAATAAATTTGAAATGGATATAGAAGAAAAAACAAAAATCAGAGCCATATTTGATAGGAAGAATATTTGCAGGATTAGATATTTTTTATATTTCTCTTTATTTCCTTTAATTGTTCTCTGCCTGTTTATATTTCAAAAATCAAGTTATGCGATTCCGGTCCTTCAACAAAAAGTATTAGCCGATTATTTCCCCCTTCATATTTTAATCCTTTCTCTGTGTTTACTTTGTTCCTCGGCTTTTTTCTCTGCAACAGAAATGGCTTTTTTTGCTATTCGTGGGACACAATTAAAATCTATGCAAAAAAGCCCGAATTTTCGGGAAAGACTTATTGCACGATTAATGGCTTCCCCTTCAGATTTACTTACTTCAATTTTGATGGGGAACGCAGTTGTTAATATAGGATTGAGTATTGCCTTTGGGAGTCGATTGGAAAAATATATAATCAACCACTTATTACCAGAATCTATAGCGTCCCATTTTATTTCGTACACCCTTGCATGCCTTGTTTCTACTTTTATTCTTATCTTTGGCGGAGAGGTAACTCCAAAATTATTGGCTTCTCGTTATGTTGAACATTATGCCCGTTCTGTTGTTTTTCTAATTTATATTATTCATACTCTATTTTCCCCTGTGCGGAAATTGCTCCTATCATCTATTGGATTAACTTTTCGTATTACCCGATTTAGCTCAATTCCCCCTTCACCCTGGGTAACGGATGATGAATTAAAACTTCTCGTTCAAGAGGAAGGGCTTTCCGATGTTATTGCAGAAGATGAACGAAAAATGATACGCGGAATTTTAGAGTTTCGAGATGAACCCGTGAAACGGATACTTATACCGAGAACAGAAATTGTTGCTATTCCTGACGATGCATCTGTTGTAGAAGCATGGGAGATCTTTTGTGAGCATGAGTATTCTCGGATGCCTATATATCATGAAAGTCTAGACCATATTGTGGGTATTTTATATGCGAAAGATTTGTTGGATTACATTGAAAAAAAATTGTGGAGCCAACCCGTTAAGCCAATAGGGAGGAAGGTGCATTTTATACCGGATACAATGGCGATATCTGAATCCATAAAGACGGCTCAAAAATTAAATATACACCTTGCTATTGTTGTAGATGAATATGGAGGAACTGCAGGTCTCGTAACTCTGCATGATGCGTTAAGTGCCATTGTGGGAGAAATATCTGATGATGAAAGCGAAGAAGAAATCCTTTACACAAAAATCGGAGATAATGAATATATCCTGGATGGTAAAATGCCCATATCTGAACTGGAAGAATTAATACATTTTTCTTTGGATGACCCCGAGCATACAACTATTGCAGGTTACCTATTAAAACAACATGAAAATTTGATGAAACAAGGGGATACCGTAATTGTAGGCTCATTAAAGTTTGTTGTTGAGAAGATGCAAGGAAAGCGAATTGCTCGTGTAAGGTTAAAAATTGAAAAAGAGATTTCTCCTGATGAAGAGGGAGAAGACGAATGAATCCATCCTATCTGGAATTATTATTTATTTTTTTTGGAGGGGTCCTCTTCTCAGCTCTCTTTGCGGGATATGAAACAGGATTTATTTCATTAAATCCGATTCGAGTTAAGAATCTTGCTGAAAAGTCTTATTCTCGAAGAGCCCGTATATTACAAAAATATTTAAATAAACCCGACCAATTGCTTATTGTTTTGTTATTAGGGACAAATTTCTCAATTGTAATTGCGTCTATTGCCCTAACCGAACTAGTAGGAGACCCCATACTTTCCTTATTTATTGCTACAGGTGTGATTTTATACTTTGGGGAGATATTACCCAAAACAATATTTCGTGTCCATTCCAATCAGTTGTGCCATTTTCTTGTTCCTATTATTGTTCTTTTTGATTTTCTATTTAAACCCCTTTCAATACCCATTGTTTGGTTCTATTCCAAGACATTAGGCTCAAACCATTGGTTTGTTTCTCTGAAGTCTCTTATGCGTTCTACGGAAGATATGAAAAGACTGGTAGAACAAGGAACGGAACATGGTGGAATTCAAGAAGAAGAACGCGACTTAATCCACTCTGTATTCGATCTGCAACAAAAAGTAGCAAAAGAGATTATGGTCCCTCGTATCGATATTTGCGCTGTTTCGAGTGATGCAAGCCGTGATGAGGTTATACAAGTCTTTTGTGAAAACCGCTATACCCGTATACCTGTATATGAAGAGAATATAGACCATATAATTGGTATTATAAAAGCATTTGACTTGATTAAGGACCGTGATAGGGGAAATCAGGATATAAGACGATTTCTTCGCCCTGTGCTATTTATTACGGATGCCACACCCTTAGATGAAATCTTAAAGCAGATGAGGCAACAACATCAAGCGATGGCGATTGTTGTAGATGAATATGGTGGGACTGCAGGTTTAATTACAAATGAAGATATACTGGAAGAAATTTTTGGAGAGATTCGGGATGAACACGACCAGGAAGAACTTCCTGTTCGACAAATGGGTCCTGGTGATTATATTGTTCGTGCTCGAACGACCCTGGAAGAATTCCAGGAAATGACAGGCATTAATTTGTTTGATGAAGAAGTTGAGACAATTGGAGGGTGGTTAATAAAAACAATTCAGCGAATACCCCAAAAAGGGGAAGTGTTAACAGCCGAACCTTTCCGCATCACGATCCTTGACGGAAAACCCAATCATATAACACTTATGCGAATGGAGTATAAAAAAAACTCTCCATCTATGAACGAGGATAGGTAATTGTTGTTATAACTTCCTAATCATGGCGAAGAGCCTTTGGAGGGCTTAACACTTCCATCATAATAAAAGCCCATTGTAATTTTGGAATATTTCCTATACTACCCTTCAACGAGATAGAAGAAGAAGGAGGACTTGCAATAGATACTCTTTCCATAGGGGCCGAGACAGCCACTTTTTGTATTCTTGCTATAGAGGGTTGTCCCTCCTTCTCCTTTTGAGATTTTGATTTCGCTACAATTAGATTTTTGTCTTTATTTTCAACGAAAACGAAAGGTTTTTCCTTTTGTGTCGGCTTTTGATAAGGTTCTTTTACGGTTTGCTTATTCATTTTGACAGTAATCTGTTCTTCTCCCTCTTCCATTTTTTCAAAAATATCTTCTTTTGTTTCAACAGTTTCCGGGATGGGAGTCAAAACAGGAGGCGGTGGAGGGAATGTCGGTTCAACTTCTTTTCTTATAATAACCTTCCGTTTGGGGATATTTGTTTTGAATTCTTTGGATTTTTTTTCTATAGGCGGAGGAGATGATTTAGTCGGCCCTTCCTCCTCTTTTTTCTTCATTTCTTTTATTCCCCGAAAAACAGAAGAAATAATGATTATTCCTAAGAAGACTAATAAACCAAGGATATCATCAAAATTCATGTCCCGATTCCCTTCTTGTTATTGGCGATATTAGGACTGTGTTGGTTTTTCTGGACCTTTGGTCTGTGTTGGGGATTGAGATGGGGCTAATTTTGAAATAGCATCTCTCATATCAGTGTCCGCAAGGATATTTTTCATTCGATAATAATCCATAATACCTAAATTTCCACTTCGGAAGGCTTCTGCAATGGCTTTTGGAATTTCTGCTTCTGCTTCAACAACTTTGGAACGCATTTCCATTACCAGCGCTTGCATTTCTGCCTCGCGTGCTAAAGCCATTGCCCTTCGTTCCTCTGCTCTTGCCTGGGCTATTTGCTTGTCTGCTTCTGCCTGGGCAATTTGTAGTTGGGCCCCGATATTTTCGCCAACATCTACATCCGCAATATCAATAGACAGAATTTCAAATGCTGTTCCTGCATCCAATCCCCGAGCAAGAACCGTTTTAGATATTGAATCGGGGTTTTCAAGCACTTTTTTATGGGTTGGTGCAGAACCAATTGTTGTTACAATCCCTTCACCCACACGTGCAATAATTGTTTCTTCAGACGCACCTCCTACTAACCTTTCGATATTGGTGCGAACTGTTACACGGGCTTTGGCTTTCAATTGAATCCCATCCATGGCTACCGCAGCAACAGTTGCAGGTCCTTTAGTTGGGTCCGGACAATCAATTACTTTAGGGCGGACAGAAGTTTTTACCGCTTCTAAAACATCGCGTCCCGCAAGATCGATGGCGGTTGCTTTCTGAAAGGTTAAAGGGATATTGGCTTTGTTTGCGGCGATTAGTGCTTGAACCACACGTAGAACATTTCCCCCGGCGAGATAGTGAGTTTCAAGTTCATCGGTAGTTATATTCAACCCGGCTTTTACAGCCATGATACGACTATCCACTATGACCTGGGGATTGACCTTTCGTAGGGTCATACCGATTAAACTCCAGATGGAAACATGGGCTTTGGATAATGCGGCACGTATCCACAGACGGAAGAAAGATACGACTACCGCGACAAAAATAAGAGCGATCACTACGATAATCAGTAAGAACACTACTATTACGGGATTCAGCATAATTATCTCCTTTTCTATAAAATTTGTCTTTGTTATTTGTTGTGTCTATTATACATTATAATGTTGTAAATTCAATATCTTTACATTCCTCAACCACAATACGAGGTCCTTGTATGTCTATAATTTTAACTGTTGCACCCAACTCAATAAACATACCCGAGGAAACAGCGTCCACTCTTTTCCCATTTACTTCTATTATCCCAGCAGGTCTTAGAGGCGAAATTACCTTTCCTGTCTTCCCTACTAAAGAGGGGTCAAATTGAATCCCCACATACCCTTTGTCCACAGTTTGGCTTTCTGACATAACCAGTTTTTGTCCTGCAGATGTTTTTGTAATCATATAAAACCCTGCTCCAATTGCTCCTACAAAACCTAAAAATTCAAAAACAATAATGTGTATTAAATAATCGGGATAGTAATATCCTCCAAGGGCAGTACTTGCTAATAACATAATAAAACCAAATGTACCGCAGATTCCTCCGGGGACAATAAATTCAGCTAAAATTAATATTACACCACATAAAAATAATAAAAAAACCCACCATATCATTTCTTTGTCTCCTCCTGCTGAATAACGGTTTCGAGTAAGGTTATTAGTTGTGAAGTTTCTACTCGTATGCTTAATAAGACTTTGCTTTTTTCACTGGGGTCTTTAGGGTCAATTTCGGATAGTGCTTCGAATGTATTGATTACAGAAACTGTGTTCGATTGAGAAAAAATTCGTTGTGTTTCCAGTAATAATTTATTAAAACGTTTTAAGAAAGGGACACAAGTATAATATCCAGAACCTTGTGATGATACAATTTCCATTTCTTTTAAGAGTTGTTTTAGCATTTGCACAATGATTTTTAGTTCATTCATAAGTATACTTCCTTATTTTCTTTTTCGGGTATGACTACATATCTATTCCCCTGTACCTCAACAATACGGATCTTCGCTCCAGCCTCAACATAATCTCCCATAGATACAACATCCAGGGAATTCCCTTTAAACCTTCCTTTACCTGCAGGTCGCAAAACTGTTTCTGCCACACCAATGGAACCAATCCATTTTTGTTTATCATGTTCACTCTGTACAACATATCCCGTTTCCACATTTTCAGTATGCGATAACATAACCCTCTGGAAATAAGGTGTTTTAGGAAGGTATTTCCATGTTAGCCATGCTAATACCAGGAATGATAAAAGGGCTATTGTAAGAGTTCGCCCTGCTTTATCCAGACGAGCGAAATCCCAGGGGTACTCTGGTATTACCACACGGGTTAGGGATAAATAAATCCCAATCATGATACAGGTTAGTCCTGCAATACCTGTTAATCCGAAGCCAGGTATTAGAAAGATTTCTATTCCTAATAATATAAGTCCGACCACAATTAATAAAAGATCCGCCCAATTTGCAAGACCGATAACGAGATGAGCACCGAAAAACAAAGCTAAACATATTAGTCCGATAGTCCCGGGCAGCCCGAAACCAGGGGTTTTCATCTCCATATACAGCCCCCCAATTCCAAGTAAAAGGAGTAGTCCCGCTACAATGGGATTGACTAAAAATTTAAATAACTGTTCTCCCCATGTAGGTTCGATTTGAATCTTTTCAAAATTCTCCCATTTAAAATACTTGAATAATTCATCAATGTTTGTAACAGAGGCGCGAGCCAGCCCGTATTCTAAGGCCTCTTTTGAAGTTAAGGTGAGGAGTTCCCCTTCTCTGCAAATTTTTTTAATATTCGAAGACAGTGAAGGTTGCATCTTATCTGGGGTCTCATTAGGATTTCTTGCATCATTTATATCCTTTGACAGCAATTCAGAAAAATTATTTGAAGTAAGAGTAATAGGACCTTGTAACCGGACTATATCATTATGAGTCGGTGTCTTTTGAGTTTGAGAATTTTCTTCAGGGTCCCCATTGGTTTGGTATTTTTTTAGGGCGGATTGGGCTTCTTCTAAAGAACGGAAAAATTGGAATGTATTTTGTGGAGTACGGATAGCCCAAACCTCAATTTTCGAGTCGACCATAGCCTCAGCTAAAATCGGGTCATGTCTATTTACTTCTGCTAACGAGCGGTATCGGGAGCGGAGGTAAGATTTTGTCTTTTCATTAAACTCTTCAGAGGGTTGTGCTTCACCTATAATAATAGGTGCGGAAGCCCCAATATTGGACCCGGGAGCCATAACAATATTTTTACAGGCATAAGAGATTAAAGCCCCTGCAGATATGGCACCCATCCCGTGTATGTAAGCAACTGTAGGACATTTAACCTCGAGCAGGATATTGGTTATGTCTACTGCTGAATCTATCAATCCTCCCGGTGTATCGACCTTTAATATAAAGCCTTCTGCCCCTTGGTTCGCTATAGAAACAGCTCTCTTAATAATTACTTTCATTCCATCGTCAACCATTCCTGTTGCAGGACAGATTACAACAAAGGGTAATCGCTCTTTTTCAGACATCGCATTTAATACAATTGCCGAAAAAATAATAGAAAAGACTATAAAAATGAAAACGCTTATCTTTTTTTTGCCATTTTTCATAAAATTCTTCTCTGATTGATTGGACATTTTATTTCCCTTTAATTCTATAATACAACAACTAAAAAGTATTATATTATAATCCTTCTCTATAAAAATAGATTTCATTTTACAGATAAAGGAAAGTTTAAGTGATAGAGATAATATTTCGACTCTTAAATGTATTATTATGGCTCTTTTTTTTTATAGTGGGAGCGTCTCCTGAAGATACATTTAACTTTCTGCGCATTATAAGCGGGGTTACTGTTTGGAAAGCACTGGTCAATTCCCCATGGATCATTACGTTTTTATTAACGGCTTATTACATGTATTTTATTTATTCTCGTTGTAAGGAGGTTCCATTACCTATACTGGAGAGTTTGTTGAAAGCCATTCAAATAGGGTTGATGGCATTCATTGCCTTTTTACCACTTCGTCCCGATTTTGACCTTTACAAGAATGTCCCACAGTATAAAAATGTTGTTTATGCATTATTATCCATGAAGGTTTTTTTCTGGCTCTTTCTGCTTACAATCGTTGTTTTTTACTATTTGAATGGCCATTCAATATTTAAGAGACTTCCTGATTTATTTATAGATTTTTATAGTAGGAATCGTTTACCAAATGCAGATAAGACAGAAAAGATGAAACAGGAGAGATAATTATTACCAGCTGATGTGTATTGTTCCCGAACGAATTCGTGCCTGACATGCTAATCTTTGGTTGTCCATCAATCCCATATCCATTTCCAGATGATTTTTCGGTTCCAGGTTCTCCATTCCGTTTTCAATAGTAATGATGCATGTTCCACACTGACCAGCACGACATCCAAAAGGTACTCCTAATTGTTCACAAGCATGGATTATTGGGGCCCCGTCGGGTAATTCTTGTTCTTTCCCATAGCCTATAATTTTTGCCATAATAATGAACTCCTTTAAGATTATCCCCACTGAATGGTAAAATTATAACAAAAAAGAGAAATAGAAAGTTATTGTAATTGTGTAACTTATAATTTGGATAAACTTATAGGATTTTTTGTTAATCCTTTGCAGAAAAAAATAAACACAAGGATAAATGAAAGATAATTATAATGAGTGAAGAAGAAGAACAAGAGCCTTATAGTGGTTTTGAACAGGGTCCCATTCGTCCTCCAAGTGAGGCCTTTAGTTTACTCATCCGTATAACGAGAAATTGTCCCTGGAATCGGTGCTCTTTCTGTCCTGTTTACAAAGGAAGCCGTTTTTCTATTCGTCCATTAGAGCATGTTTTGAAAGATATTGAACAAATCGCAAAAAGTATATCATTAATTAATTTAAGGTTCGGTGGGGAAATATATGCTATCAATGAAATTACATTAAACCGTGTATTAAACGATGCGGGAATAGACCCACAAGCCTTTATCTGTGCAGTTAATTGGTATTCTACAGGTATGCGTTCAGTATTTCTTCAAGATGCCAATTCTCTTGTTTTACCGACCGAAAAGTTGTTGTGTGTTCTGAACAAATTAGCACATAATTTCCCCAATGTTCAGCGGATTACAAGCTACGCGAGGGCCCAGACAATATATAAAAAGTCTCTGGATGAGATGATTTTATTAAAGGAGCATGGCTTAAACAGAATACATATTGGATTGGAGTCTGGTTCAGATGTGGTTTTAAAGATTATGAAAAAAGGTGTAACCAAAGAACAGCATATAGAGGCCGGAAAAAAAGTCGTGGAGGCGGGTATCGAGTTGTCTGAATATTATATGCCCGGTTTAGGAGGTCAAAAATTCTGGAAGGAACATGCCATTGAAAGTGCCGATGCCTTGAATCAGATTAATCCTACATTTATTCGCTTTCGCACTTTAGCCATTCCTTCAAACACACCACTTTATGAGGAATGGCAATCGAGTCATTTCAAAAAATGTACTGATTTAGAGATTGCTCAAGAACTTTTATGTTTTATTGAACATCTCGATGGAATTACTTCTATTATTAAAAGCGACCACATTCTCAATTTGCTCCCTGAACTTGAAGGCCAACTTCCAGAAGACAAAGAAAAGATGATAACTATTATTAATGAATTTCTAAATCTCCCTCAGGATGAAAAATTGATTTTTCAGATAGGTAGACGCATGGGACTTTTTGAAAAACTTTACGACCGAATGGATTTTAAGAAACGGAGTGTTGTTCAACAAATTATCAGACAATACGACATTCACAATGATAATGTTGAAGAGGTTATCAACCAGTTTATGAGCAGGATGTTATAAATAAACGATGCAATTAATCGTTATTTAAACAAATCGCTACATGATAAGGTGATGGGCATTTTATAAGTCGTTGATAAAGGTTTTCATCCCGGAGAGCCTGCATAACTTTGGCTACTAATTGAAGGTATTCTTTGTCTTTGTTTTTAGGAGTAGCAAACAATACGACAAGGTGTACGGGTTGGTTATCGATAGAATCGAAATCGACACCTTCGGGCACTATTGCAATACCTATTGTAATTTCTTTTACTTCATCCATACGAACATGAGGAATGGCAATACCTCCGCCAATCCCGGTACTTGTAACTTCCTCCCTGTCAAAAACTGCTTTTTTGAACAAATCATGGTTTGTTATGGCTGGATTTTTTTTCATCATATTGATGAGGGTATCTAGTACATCATGTTTTGTTGTTTTCTTACGAATAATACATATCTGGGATTCGGGAATTTCTTTTCCAAAAATAGGCATAATAAAAACTACCTTATTAAAAATGAAAAATATCCATCTGTTTTCAAATACATATATGTAAACAAAACGACAATATCGTTTTGAGTGTCTGTTTATTGAAAAGGAATATCCTTCAAATGATGTAGCATTCGTTCTATTGCTTCGTCCAGTTGTTCTTCTTTTACTGTGAGCGAGAAACGGACATAACCTTCTCCATATTGCCCATAAGCGCTACCCGGAGCAAGGACAATGGCACATTTTTCAAAAATATATTCACAAAATTGGGCCGAAGTAAATCCCTCTGGAACAGGAGCCCAGAGATAAAAAGTCCCTTTGCTTGCAGGTATTCTCCAGTTTAATTTTTGCAGGGCCGATAATAATTTTTCCCGACGATAACGGTAAACTTCTATCATGTTTTGTGTAAATTCATCACAATCGTTCAGGGCTTTAATCCCTGCATATTGAATAGCATTAAAAATTCCTGAGTCGGTATTTGCTTTTACTGTGGCAATCCCTTTTACTATTTCTGCATTACCACATGCCATTCCGATTCGCCAGCCTGTCATATTAAACGGTTTTGATAACGAATTTAGTTCAACACCGATGTCTTTTGCTCCTTCTGCAGATAGAAAACTTAACCGTTCTCCTTCAAAAACGACTTCACTGTAAGGATTGTCGTAACAGATAGCAATATTCCATGATTTACAAAAATCCACTAACTCATTTAAAAATTCTTTGGTTGCAACTGCGCCCGTTGGATTGTTCGGATAATTTAGATAAAAAGCCTTTGCTTGTTTTGCAGTTTCTGCAGGAATGTCCTCTAATGCAGGAAGAAAATTATTCTTTGCTGTTGCAGGAACAGGGACGGGTTCTCCACCAGCAAACCATATGCTCGGTTTATATCCGGGATAGCCGGGGTCTGTTACGAGTACTTTATCCCCGGGATTTACTACCGCAAGAGCAAAATGATGACACCCTTCTTTTGAGCCAATAAGTGCCACAATTTCTTTCCCCGGGTCCAGGGTAACCCCATAGCGGCGGTGATACCAGTTTGCAATTGCCTCGCGGAAAGAACGCATACCCCATTCCTCATCAGTTGGATACCGATGGTTTTCAGGGTCGTATGCGGTTTTACAGAGTTCATCAATAATAGGTTTTGGTGTCGGGTCAACAGGGTCTCCAATAGCCAGACTGATGACCTTTACTCCACGGGCTTTTGCTTCATTAATTTTATTCCGTAAGGTCATAAATAAATAAGGTGGTATTTTCTCTAACCGTTGGGCTATGAACATAATTACCTTTCTTTATATTTTTATTGCTCCCCAAAATGCCAATATTATGAATATTATAGCAAATTTTTTGCTCTATCTCCAATAATTTGGTTAAAAAATAGTTCATTTATAGAATATTGTTTGGAAGGGATTTTTATATGGGACAATTACTGTTTTTTATTGGCCGGATGTCTTTTTTTTCTTCAAAACATGGATAACTTGTTGAATGCGTTCGTTGAAGAATTCTAATAAGTAATCATGCAACTCAGAATTGGATGCGGCTATAAGTGTTTGATAATTTTCAGGATGTGTGTCTAATAGTAATACATTGTCAAAATTATCTCCGTCTGTATTTGTAAAAACACATCCTGCTTCCTGGGCTATTAATAAAGCAGGACACAAGTCATAGGGAGCCGGTCCAATAATGGACCCTTTACCCGACTTTTGAAACATATCACGCGTTCCCTCTGGAAACTCTTTGTAAAAGCTAACAGCAATATCTACGCAGGCGTCCAATTGCCCTGTTACCAATCGAGTTAAACTGTATGAACTACTATTACAGGTGAAGAAGCCGCCCCGTAGACTGCTAAGGTCAATTAGTTTTCCTGCTGCATTAAAAATCAAATAAGAAGGTCTTCCCGGAATGGTCAAGGACCAATTTAAGGTTTCAATGTCTGTATTATTTGAAAGTTTTGGCCTTTTCTTAGTATCCCCACTTATGATGGAAGTCCCTTCCCCTCTTTCTGCATAAAATATGCGGTCATTCATTATTTCTGCTATGCATGCATTGTCAAGGTCTTTATAAGTCGGTCGTTCAATAATTCGTGTACTTGCTACGGAAATGGTACACCATTCAAAACCATTTTTTGCGGAGCGCGTACCATCGATAGGGTCAACAATTAAAAGATGCTTTGGAATACGGGCATAAGTGGAATACCCGGTATCTTCTGAATAATAAGCAATGGGCTGTTTCGATGCACGTAAAAATGATAGTAGTGCCTTTTCAGCGATCTGATCTATTGCAAAAGTTGGGTCCCCTGTTGGTGCGACATGAACAATATCCTTACCTTTGAGTGAGCGTGCAACTGGTTCTACAGCCTCTTTTATAAACATTACAAGGTCAAATAAGAATTCACGAGATAACATCTTTTCTCCACGACTACGCACTCGTAATTCCTGTCTCCCTTCAGATGGGGCTCCAAGTTCTTTTTCCATAGGAGGTCTTCCCCTTTTCCTTTTCATGGGATGGCTCTTTGTTGTTGTTAATGTATCCCCTTTTTTGGGTCTTCCTCTTTTTTTTATATCGATGTTTGATTTTGCAGAAGTA
The DNA here is from genome assembly GCA_937124615.1 of uncultured bacterium. Taxonomy (GTDB): domain Bacteria; phylum Hydrogenedentota; class Hydrogenedentia; order Hydrogenedentales; family Hydrogenedentaceae; genus Hydrogenedens. The sequence goes on along the minus strand of CAKZKR010000069.1, from coordinate 24,038 downwards.
GTAACCTTGACTTTTATTTTCGAGTCTTTGTGGGCGTCTACCATGAACGCATCCCCTTTCTTGGTGATTTATAATTATTTTTTACAAAAATTGTATGTAACCGTTATAATGCTTACTTCATAAAATTTTTAAATCCAATGATTTTACATTTTTTTCATAACAAAAAGTATTTATATAAATAACATAAGGCAATGAATTAACAAAAGTCAAATTCAATTTTTTAAGCATCTGATGGATTTTATGGGTGTAGAAATGTATAAGGGGGGAAGTAAATAACAGAAAATATTTGATTTACAACTGTTGAGAGTTCATTATGTGAGATAGTTTTTGAGTTAACTCTTTTAATGAAATGGGTTTCAATAAAATACCCACAATATTTTGTGGTAACTTTTTTGAAAATTTTGGGTGTAAACCCGTTAATATCAGAATTTTTGTTTGAGGGATTAATTTTTCTAATTTCTTTGCAGTTGTGATACCATCAAGAATAGGCATATCGATGTCCATTAGTATGAGATCGAAGTTCTCTTTTTCGACTAATTCAAGTACTTCATATCCATTATAAGCGAATTTGGCCTCAAGACCTTTTATAGAAGCCCACTTCATAAAAATATTAATCAAATTTTGGTCATCATCTACAAACAATAATTTCACATCTTATAACTCCGATTATCCAGTGTGATAAACAATAAAAAAAGGAATTTTTATTTCTATTTAATTATAACATATTATTAAATTTTTGTTTCAAATTTTCTATAAGTTAATACATTGCTTCACTTCAATTTATTTCCTATTTATAATATAATAATAATGCTAATATTATTTGCTTGTTAATTACAAGAAAATTTGTTTTGTTTATAAAACAGATTATTAGTAGTTTATAATTAATTATTTTAGGTTAATTTTGATTTTGTAATATAGTTTATGGTATATTAGAAGTCAAAATTGTCTGATTTGGTTTTTGTAAGAAATAATCTAAATCCAAAATAAAAGGTATTTATCATGCCAAAACCTATAATTCTTTTAACTAATGATGATGGTATCCATGCGAAAGGTTTGTCGCATCTATCTGAGATGATGGAAAGTATTGGTGATGTATATGTTTTTGCCCCAGACCGAGAACAAAGCGCTGTGGGACATAGTGTATCTCTAAGAAAACCATTAAGGGTGACTCCAATGAAGGATAAATGGCACATGGTAGATGGGACGCCGACAGACTGTGTTATGTTAGCGGTCCGAGATTTATTAGGGGTTAAACCTTCTTTAATTATTGCAGGAATAAATGCAGGTGCCAATCTTGGCGACGATGTTACCTACTCTGGCACTGTTGCGGGAGCTTTCGAGGGTATGTTATTGGGGGTTCCATCCTTTGCTATTTCAGTTGTGAGTCATGAACCTGAAAATTTTGAGTCCGCAGGTATTTTTGCGGTTAAATTAGCCCGCTATATTCTAAAATATGGACTTCCTGCCGATACTATGTTAAATGTAAATGTTCCCGATGTTCCTTATTCTGAATTAAAAGGGGTTGCAATTACGAAAATGGGACAGAGAAATTATCAGGATGAGATTATTAAAAGATATGACCCTCGGGGACAAATATATTACTGGATAGGGGGAGCACAACCGACTCATATTCAGGAACCAGGGACTGATTTTGATGCAATAGAGCAGAATCAAATTAGTATTACACCCCTTCAAAGGGACCTTACCAATCATTCTGCCTTATCTCACTTTTATGACCCGCGTATTGAACTATAAAACTTATAATTAATTTATAATTAATTTCTCACATGAGGGCTGTGATTAATGAAATTGTTAAGAAAGTTGTATGATTGGGTTTTGAGTTGGGCAGAAAGTCCCTATGGGGCCTGGGCTTTGTTCCTCTTAGCCTTTGCAGAATCCAGTTTTTTCCCTATTCCGCCGGATGTCCTTCTAATAGCTCTCTGTATAGGAAATCGTTTGAGGTCTTTTTGGTTTGCTTTTTTGTGTACATTAGGTTCTGTTATTGGTGGGATATTTGGATATGTAATAGGTTATAGCGTGTGGATGGTGGTCCAGGATTTCTTTTTCAACTATATTCCGGGATTTACGCCTGAAGCATTTGAACATGTGAAAAATTTGTATGAACAGTATAACTTTTGGATCGTTTTTATTGCCGCTTTTACACCTATTCCATATAAAGTTATAACAATCGCTGCTGGGGTTTGTACTATTAATTTTCCGATGTTTCTTATTGCATCTATAGTTGGTCGCTCGGCCCGTTTTTTCCTTGTTAGTGTATTAATTTTTATTTTGGGGGAAAGGATACGGAATTTTATAGACCGCTGGTTTGACTGGTGTGTAGTTGCGTTTACTGTTTTGTTAATTGGTGGCTTTATAGTTATGAAATGGTGGGCTTCGTAAGAATAAGAATTATTTATTTTTCGGAGTGGGGGAGTTCAACATAATCTTTTCGGGAATGGGGATTTTATTCTCAATACAGGTGGGTATTTCGAAATCAAAGTAATCACTTTTGTCTATCTGGCAAAGCCCCCTGGTTCTTGAACCCTGTTGTATGGTATCTATGTATAGGAGTGAATTAAGCAGGGTATTTATTTTTCCATTCAATTGTAAATATCCGTGTGTTGGCTTATAAAAAGCGAGGCTCCATTGATTGTATTTATCTTTATATGTAATCGCATGAATGTCTATAAAGCCTAATATATTGTATATCCTTTTCTCGTGTTCCACTATACATGATTTTCCCCAAAATTCAAATCTCTTTTTATTAAAGGATACTACAGTGTTGCCCGGAGCAAGGTATATATTGTAAAACGGTAAAACAGGATTATTAGAAAGTATATTTATTTGAATACCGTATTCCGGTCCCATGTCTGACGGATATAAATTAATTGTAGGAGGGAACTTTTCTCCAACTGTTATAATGAAACCGAAAATGTTGGGGACGAAAAGTCGATCTTTAGTAAAAAGGAAGAGATTCCTTTCTGTTTCGTCTTTTTTTTCAAAAGTTGATGGAACTATGGGAATTAGAGCAGACTGTATTTTCTGATTTTTTGAAAAAACGAGGGATTTTTTCGTTTCCATTATAGTGATTGTTTCTCTGTCCTTATTACCATTAATTAATTCACAAAAGTCTATTTCTGCTTCACTTTCAATCCAGAACAAAATTTGTTTTGAAGACTCTAATAAAACAAGGTAGTACTTCCGTGTTTCTCTTGTCTCAGGAGTTTCTACTTCTTCAAGCCAGGATATAACCTTAAAATTCAAATTCTCTGTTTTTCTTATCTCTTTATAATTTGTATCTTTTATAAGTTTAGAAGGGGCCCTTTTGCTATTAAAAGATATATGAAGGTTCTGAACTATTTGTATATCCTGAGCAGTAATATCCAGGCATATATTTGGACAGGAATTTTTGCTTTTTGGGAAAATTACATCTGAAAGAAGATCGTTACTTTTCAAAGTTATATGAATAGCAGGACATTGGGGTTCGTTTTCCAGAGAAAAGATAACATTGCAAAAAAATAAGGGTAGTATAAAATATTTAACTACTTTCATACAGAACCTTACTAACAATGTAATATTTTAATTCTGTTTTTTTAAAATATTAATTCGTCAAAAATATTTATTTTCAGGTAAACTTATAGTATAGAAAAATGGTACTTGATTTAAACTATTTATTTTTTTGGAGTTGTTAAGATACATAATGGGACTTCGATGGTTGTTTTCTTTTTTCTTTTTATTATTTTTTAGTTTTTCTATAAATGGATTGGATACTTCTTTCCCTATTGTTATCGAGCAATATTTGGAGGAGTCCGGATACTATGAAGGGGATTATAAGATCCAATTGCTGTGGGTTGAACATACAAAAAAGGGTAGTATATATGGTGTTTTATTGGAAGATATTAAAACGGGTTTGTATGAAGAAATATATTTTGACGAAAAGGGTAATAAGTTGGAGATAGGAGATTTGAAATATTTCAATATAAATCCCAAAAATTGGTTTTCCAATGTTGTCAATGTTCCCAATTCTACGGGAGAGATTCAACAAAAATCTTATAAAAAGGATGTGGAAAGTGAAAAGGTTTTAATAAAAAATTTGCTATTAAAGCCGTCTCAATATACATTTAATCTCCCTCTCCCTTTTCTCGAAGATGTTATTAGTGGACAACCAGAAAAGGGGGGATTGGAAATTGGAACGGTCGTTTCTCTTGACGAACCCCTTCTTCTTTTTAAAGATACATCTCCGATTTTGTTTTCCCGTGAAAAAATAGATAGCTATTATGTTTATTCGTTAAATTTCTTTATCGAAGGTGCTCTTGGGATTAAACTTCATCTTGCTTTTCCGGAAATGCTTCCACCTTTGCATAATCTTTATATTAAAGCAAATGATTATAAGGGTGAAATTGTTTCTGTTTCTGTTAAGAATGAGGATGTTTGGAGCCCGTTAATTCTTTCGTCTGAAGTTACATTATATTATGTTTTACCAGAAAGTGCTTCAATTAAATCTGTTCCCATAATAGTCAGCGAATATGCATATATTTATACAAATCCTGTTGATGAGTTAACGAAACTGGGCACCTGTTACAAAGATGTGATGTGTTATGATCCATGGAGGACTTTAAGTAAAGGGGTTGTTGGAATTGTAAAAGTTGCCAGTCCAAATGTTATTTTTTGCACAGGAAGCCTTTTAAATGATGGTAGAGATGAGCAGATTTCGCGATTCGTTTTGACAGCGTTTCATTGTGTGGATACACAATATATTGCTGAAAATTTGGACTTTTTATGGTTATATCAATCAATAGATTGTAATGGTATTGTTCCCGATATAACTACTGTTTCTAAAACAACAGGTGGTGCGGATTTCCTTGTGGGGTCACCTACAAGTGAAGGGACAGATATGACGCTACTTAGAATGAAAAATTATCCACCCAATAGTGTGATAGAATTAGGATTTACAAATGCATTGTCCCCAATTGGAACTGATGTTGTCGCTATCCACCATCCTGGTCGCTCTTATAAACGAATTTCATTTGGGAAAACGACAGATACCGGGAGTCCATTAGGGCGAGGAGTTAATTTGCGCCCTTTAGATCGATACCATGAGGTAATCTATAATTTGAGCAGTACCGAAAGTGGTTCATCAGGAGGTCCTTTGTTCCGAGCAGATACCCAGCAAATTATAGGACAACTTTGGGGCGGGAATGCCAGTTGTGTATATATGAACGAACCTGACTATTTTGGACGGTTTGATATAAGTTATCCGTTGCTTGAACCGTATATTTTTATTCCTCCGAATATATTTGATGTGGACGGTTCAGGTATTGTTGATTATGAAGACATAAGTTTTGTCGTGAAAGCTGTTTTAGGTGCTAAAACGAGGATAAAGTCCGATTTAAATAATGATGGAGCAACAGATGCATCTGATATTCGGATAATAGAAAATCAGGTACAATAATTGAGTAAAATAAATTTGTTAAAAAGATTGTTAAACTAAAAAAGGCTGTAGGTTATAAAAAATGAGTAAAATATTAAACATTATCTTTGTTTTTTCTTTTTTACTGCTATTTTATTTTCCTACTTTCCCAGAAACATTTCCAGAACTGACATATTCCTCATTAACAGAAACTACGGAGAAATATAATGTATTACAATCGTGGGTAGAAAAGGCTCAAAAAGCCCCCAATATCCTATTAAAGGGGGTTATTTTTGAAAACAAAGATACAGGTGAAGTTTCAGAAGTTTATTTTAATGGGGAACAGATTCTGTCCAATGAACAAATTGAAAATTTTGGAATAGTGAAGAAGATGGGAAGAAATGTAGGAGAAGTATCTGTTTTTTCTGAACCTGCAATTGCTGTTGCTCCAATGGAGAAATCCATTGAAGGTAAAGAAGAAGTATTTGACTTATTAAATAAAGTAACAATACTTCCCCCTGTTATTACATTACCTCCCTTACCAAGACAAAAATTATTAGAAGAAGAAAAGAAATCCATAATTGCTCTGGAAAAGGGTGTTTATCGGATAGGTATTGTTCAATCTTTGACAAAATCTGTAGAAGTTGTCGGACTTACAAGTTCGGATGGTATCTGGCAGGTACTTCCGGATGGGGATTTGCTATGGATACTGGATTTATATTATCCAGAGAGCTTAGGCGTTCGTGTAAGAGTTGAGCCTTTAATTGACAATACTTCTCTCTCTGATGTGTATTTCTGGGTGGTCAATTCGGAAAGGAAATCAGATGATACATGGGGACCTTTTTCATCTGAAGAGGTAAAAAAGATGGATGGATGGTTGCCTACATGTTTTACGGACCGCGTGACTGTTGTTTGTTGGGTTCCACCGGATAAAAGTGTCGGGAATGTTGCTTTTAAAATACAAGAAGTTATTGGGGTTTATAAAGATCCCATGTTTTTACTTTCAAAAGCAGGGAGCTGTAATCTTGATGTGACTTGTTATCCCAACTGGTTCGAGACCAGTAAAGGGATAGTAGGATTAGGGATAGTAGGAACGCCGTACGCCTTATTTTGCACAGGGACATTGATTAATGATAACGACCCATGCACCCAAATCCCTTATATCCTCACTGCAAAACATTGCGTAAGTTCACAAACAGGAACAAGAGGTGCAGAGTCTGTGGAATTCTATTGGTTTTATCAAACTGCTACCTGCAATGGGACACCCCCTCCTATAAATACAGTGCCCCGAACCACAGGTGGGGCGGATTACCTCGCCGGAATGGCTGGAAGTGCATCTTATGGAGGAGGGAATGACTTTTCCCTATTGCGGATGAGGAATACGCCTCCTGAAAGTGCTGTGTATGTAGGTTGGACAACGATGGTGCCATCGGTTGGCACACTGGTTACAGATATTCACCATCCATCTGGTAGTTATAAACGGATTAGTTTCGGAGCGAAAACCAGTATCAACAACCGCTATCCTAACTTTTTCCATGAAGTCCAATGGAGTGAGGGAACGACGGAGCCCGGTTCTTCAGGAAGTCCTCTTATGCTTACGGCTACTCGGCAAATCATAGGACAGTTATGGGGTGGAGGTGCTTCGTGTAGCACGCCTGATGAACCTGATTATTTCGGTCGATTTGATGTTACATATAATATTGCAAAGCAATACTTGGAACAACCCAAAGTTCGTTTTTACCAGAAGTCCACAACCGTTACAGAGGAAAACACAACCAGACAGATTCTTGTATTATTAACCTCTCCGTCGAGAGTTTCTGAGAGTGAAGTAGAATTGGAAGTGGAAACTATAAATGCCCAACAAGGAATCGATTTTACAATTGCTCCAAATCCCGTCTCATTTTCTCAAAATACAACTCAGAAAAACATTACCCTTACCATTTACGACAATACACATAAAGAACAGGATAAAACTATACAAATAAGATTTAAGAACCCACGATGTTTACAATTGGATACAACAAACCAGACTTATGAAGTTACAATTTTGGATAATGATATCGATACAGATGGGGATGGATTATCCGATTACGATGAAACCCATGGAGTTTTTGGATATACTTCAGACCCAAATAAAGCAGATACGGATGGTGATGGATTATCAGACTATGACGAAGTTCGTGGAATATTCGGATTTGTAACAAATCCGAACCTTCGTGATACCGATGGCGACCGAGTAAATGATTTACTTGAAATTCGTTATGGGACTGACCCAACAGACCCGTATGACGCCCCGGAATTAACTGTTTTCCCTATCCCATGGTTTAGATAAACATTTTCTCATGTCCAAAACCATAACATAATAATTGAAGAATGGATGTGTTTTATTGAATGGGTAAGAAGTTTATCTTGTTATTAATTTGGATGCGGGCTATGGGTGAGGCTGTAAGTGCGGTATCTCCGGGTAGGAAAGTGTATACATTTGTTTCATGGGGTTTTATATAAAGTTCAGTAAATTCTGGTTTGATAAATTTGTTGAAGTGTAAATTGTGGTTGGTTGGTGAATATTGAATAGATGTCCACGCGATGTTTCCATATAAGGGTATGTCAAGTGTATTCTCTATGATTATTTTAATTTGAGAAATGTCTTTTTCGTAGCGAATTTTTGCCGGAAATTCATCTCCTATTAGAAAAGTACGAACAATTTTGCCATCTACTTCTGTCCATGCATTAGCAAAAAGGTTTGAATTTCCTATCTCAGTTTGTTCGTAAGGGATGGTGTGTTGGACAACCGTCAAAGGAGGTAAGTCATAAGGGACCTGTGAAGTTTTGAGAATGTAATTTTTAGGTGTTTCAAAATACACAATCCCTTGAATGGTCTTGTTTGTATCTAAATTACAAATGGTTAACTCTATATTGTTTGTTAAAGATGTCTTTATAGGGGTCATTTTCAGAATGGGAGTTTTAATGGTATATTGGAGAGGGAAAACATTGTTGTTATCGTAGGAATAATGTATGTCTTTCATATCAAAAGGAGTTTTGTTAGGGACAGATACTTTTTTTAGAGAGACAGCAAAGGTTCGTATATCCCAGGGGTTAAATTCGATACTTTCTTCTTTTAGATTGGTTAAGGATGTTTCCGAATTTTCCAAAGGTGTAAGAGATTGAATCTTGCTGATGGTAAACGCACTGGTTAACGAACATTCCTGTTTTTGTTGAGTTAAACAATTTAGTCTTACAATAAACATATCTATGGGACTATTTCGGTCTGTTTGGATAAAGGGAATTCCTGTGCCCATGGATTTGATACCAGAAATGATAATGTTGGGATTGCTTACAGAAAGAAAACGGGTATTGTTCTGCCACGGTCCCCCATGAAATCCTGTTATTGCAGAGAGGAGAGGTTTTTCACTCCCTTGTTCTATTAGATTTGCTTTTAGCCAGTGCCCTGAAAATGGAACAATTTGATAATGGATTGGTATTGCATTCACACGAGGAGATGGGTTTCTTATATCGATATTACCGTGATATAAGTAAAAAGAATGATTTGGATTGTTATAAACGAGTTTTGTCCCTTTAAACAAAAGGGCATAGCCTTGAGAAGGAATTTCTTTCCCCTGAATTTTGCTGACGGCAGAGGGGATAAAAAATTCATTACGCTGGTTCAGCATGTTCAAAAAATTGTTGATAACAGAGCCTAACTTTTCGGTTGTGTTGGCTATAAATCCCAAAATGGTGTAATTGGAATTGTTTTCTTGGACATCTATAACAAAAGGTGTTCCAAATTCACTTCTTTTGATAACTTCATTATTTATTGTAGGACTTATATCATTGATAAACTTCTTCAGGTTTTCGTAAGAGGTTGTTGTGCCTGTCCAAATATAGAGAGATGAACTCATATGGTTTTTTTGTATCCAATCCTGAAAAGAAATTTCATTTGAGGGGATACCTCTACTCCATAGAGTTTTCTTTATAAGGGTTTGTAATACAGGGATATTTGCTTCTTCTGATTTGATAAAGTTTACATTCGTAAGAGGTATAGCTAAATTCTCTTCATTCTTGATGTAATCGCCCGGACTTTTTGCAAAGAAACGATGTGCAAAAAATAGAGAACTCCCGTCTCCACCGTCTGAGTTTAGGGGCGGTGCAGAGAAAGCAAAAGATTGAGAGCCATATATGGCGACAGTATTATCATCCAGAGTTGGAAAGGCGGAAGTGATTGTCTCCTCAGGTAGTTTTGGAGGAGGAGAATAATTATGAAAGCAAAAAATTCGTGGGACTTTTTGATATACACAGTATTCTTTGGTTAGGGTACCGTTCTGATTTTCAAACTGGATGGTAATGCGTTGTAATAAATCAGATTTATATGTTTCATATTTTGTAAGTGTTTCTGAAAAAGGCTTGAAGTTTCTTTTATCTGGCTTTGCGAAACCTACTATGTCAAAATTATTTTCAGGAGGTATAATATCTTTTCCTGTTGTTTTATCAATAATTTGTGAAATGTTCCCTGTTTTAGTATTTATTCGGAGTAGAAGAAAATCATTTTCAATGAAATTATCCGATGCTTTAACAGGTAAAGAAGGTTTATTTTCAGGAACTAAATAAAATGTTTTAATACCTAATGGAGGTATTTCTTCTGCAATAAATTCTATTTGATATGTGACAATAGAGGAAGTTTCTTGTCGAACTGTATGTAAATGGAAGGGAACGGGTTTCCCATCGAAGGTCATAAGCGAATAGTTTGTATTCGGGATAGGAACATTTGCAATGACAGGTAAACTTTTGACAGTAGAGTTGGGATTTAAAACGACGACTGCGTGAGAGTTTTGTTTGTTGTCCGCTATATGCGTTAGTGTGTTGGTGGTTTCTGCAATGTATTTCATGGTTTGCTGTATTATCTTTTCGGTATCATGGATGCCTGTGCTGAATTGAAACAAAAGAGAGGTTATCTCATTGTCAGTTAGGTGAGCGTTTATGATGTTAGGTTCTGCAATTTGTAATAACAGTGTCCATAATCGGGTTATCAATTCATCGGGATAAGACATTCCGAATATGCTTGCAATCGTGGAGGTTATCTGGGATAGCGTAAGGTTTTCTTCAAACTGGTACAGGCAGGTTTTGAGAAAAGAATTAGAGAGAAGGTCCGGTAGTTCCTCTTTTGAATAAAGAGGCTGGAAGATATGTGGAATCCTATCAATTTCATTACGCGAGTACAAAAAGTCTTGAATCTCTTCAAAAAATTCAGAAGACCCTATGCTATAAAAGTAAAAAGGTGGCACTTCGTTTTTTAATTCCGGCAAGATGTTTGTATTTAAATGAGAAGAGGTATTTTCGAGTAATAAGACATCAATTTCTGGAATTAAAGATTCGATTTCTTTATGGGATATGTAAGCCCATTTCTTGATTTCCTGAAAATTTCGGAATGACGGTGGTGTCTCTAATGTTCGCACCATGACGGAGTTTCCAGTGGGTTCTCTTAGAAATGCAAGCGGAGGTGTTAAGTAATTGGATAGGTTAAAAAGAATCCCTTTGAAATGGGACTTGTTAATAATGTGGGAAGTTTGCGGCGTTAAGTAAGGATAGTCCCAAGCAATAAACGATTTGTTGAATTCTTTCCAAATGCCCTCTTTCAATTTGGTCCCTATTAAAATATTCATAAGGATAGTTTCTATTGATACCAGTCGCTCATCAATGGGGGAGAAGATATTTTGTGCGGTGCTTTTCCCGCGTGCCAAAGTTTCCCTTGAATGGACTAACATTTCCGGATTCTCGCTTAACATAGACAGCCAAAGATTTCCACTGCCTATGTCCGTGCCATATTCCGGATACTCATAAGCAGTCCATATTTGTGTTTTGCAGGCTTCTTTTTTCCAGTGAAAATATTCGGAAATGTCGTTTCCATTTCTCGGTTTTCCCCATGTTCCTGTGAGAAGGTAGGTTTTACTTAAGGGCTCGGTTTCTAATAAGTTTATCTGTGCTAAAAATTCAGATGTCTTTTTTTCGCCTTGTTCATTAGGTGCGGTAATTAACATCCGAACATTTATTTTTTCATTTTCTTTGCGTGTCTTATTTGGTATTTGGATGGGGAGACGAATTTCTTCTTGGGGTTGTAATGAGATTTGTTGGGAAGGAAGTGAAAAGTTTAGAGGCATGACCCAGGCATTAATATCTACCGGGAAAATTTGTTTTGAAGTCGGGTTGTATATAGTGAGGTAAAATACCTGTTTGGGGTCTACCCCTGAACCTGTAAATTTTCGAGAGGATTCAAGGAGGGGAACATAAAAAATTGAACCTGCAGGCTCTATTGGATGAATGTGAAAAGTCAATTCATAACCTGTTTGGCCAATGTTAGGTTCCTTTTGCGACCAGAGTTTGGTTGGGATTTCGTTGATGGGAATTCCTGTTATATCATTTATAGATTGGATAGATAAGAAAGGAACTTGTATTACAAAAAGATTGAGTCCTTTCCTTAATCGAACCAGAGCACGGTCTATTCCCAGATGTTCCACAGGCATTGCCTTGACATCTCTTATTAAAGTTTTGCTAATCCAGAGGCGTGCTCCCAAGGGTGTTTGCAGATTTATGTAGACAACTTGGTCATCAGGGACCTGAACATATGCGGAAAGGTAGAAAATACATTCTTCAGGCGGTTGCAATGTATAAAAATTAATCCCCGGACTTTTCACGGTAAACGGCAGCCAGGTATATGTAATTCCGTCAATGTCAACTTTCTCACCAACTTGAGGCAAAAGTTGGGTTATTCCTCCTTTGCTTGTCCAAAAATCTCGAGTCCCTAAGGGAGACTCATTATTTCGGATAGCGTTTCTTATACCTTTGCTGAGGTCTGAAGGAAAGGGACCGCATACGAGCCATTGTGAAATATACCCTCGTTGTAATATATCAGGCAAAGGTTCCTGAGCAGTGAGGGGAATTGTTATGAAAAAATAAAAGATAAAGAGAGTAAATAACTCTGATAATGAATGAATAATATTTTTCTTCATTTCATTCACAAATAAACAAGTTATAAGTTTTTTCTGTATTATCCCATAAAAAGAGAAATTTACTTAATTTTTTGTCCGTCGCGGTAATCAGAATATTTTCAGATTGCTCTTCCTTCAAAAACTCTACTATGGAATTGTTTTTATAATTGATAAATTTTGTTTCTCTTTGTTGTGCTGGTAGCATAGATTCCGAAGGGTAAATGACGGTATCCTCAGTATGAATTGGATAAATTGACAGTGCGAGTGAATTTCCATTGAAACAATGGTGTCGAACAGTTACATTGGGGTTATTAGCTAAATACAGTTTGCAAAAAGGAATTACTTTAATTGAATGAAGTGAGGAATTAGGGGTAAATTTGTTTTTTATCAACACAGCAAAAATGTTAAGGGTGTGCCAACGGTATTCCATAGAGGAAGGGAAAAGAATGAATTCGTCTATATTATTTTTCTCCACCTCTTTTAATATCTTTTCTGTTATTTTTTGTTCTTGAATAGCACTATATATATAAAGACCATTGAGGAATATTTGACCACCCATCATAATAATACAAAGTAGTGTTGTAATCTTAACAATACTTGTTTTCCATCGGGGTTGCTTTTGGATTATCCCGCAAAGGCTTGAGATTGCTAAACAAAATGGAACAAGTGGATTTAATGTGGAAGGATTTTGTAAAGGTTGTGAAAGATGTATTTTTTCAGAAAAAGAAAACATGCTTAATAGGACTGTTCCCCATAGTAAAAGAGTGATATATCTCTTTCTTATTTTCCATGAGATAAATGTGAGGAGCAAAATGCAACCCACTCCATATAAAATGGGCATAGTTTGGGAATGGTTATACTTTACTTGTGTTTCCGATAGCCAGCCAATAGGATAAATCAACAGGGATAATTGCGGAACAAAGTCCCATAACAGTCGGTAATCCTGCTGGTTAATATAAAAAAAGAAGAAAGAAATTAATATAAGAAAAAAGCCGGTGAATAAATTTTTTTGTGATATTGTTTCATGACCATTTTTAGAAATAAGAACTCCCAGCCCAATAATTATTATTAGGGGTGGAGATAAAGGACTAATCAACATTGCAAGAATAGAAAAACATATAATCAGAAATGAAAGATGGATTTGAGTATAAGCAAAGTATGCAAAAATAAACAACGGAAGTATAGTAATCAAAAGTGGAAAGAGCGTTTCATATCCGTTTATGTGTACGATATGAGGTTGGACTATCGGATGTGCCATAAATAGTACGGCCGAAAGAGAACCCAACCACCAAGGACCCTCTGTAAGAAATCGGGTGATGAAAAATAGAAGTAGCATAATGATATAGAGAAGTACAAAATTCAACAACCGGAAAATAAAGGAACTAAATGAAAAAATTGTATGTAGAATTGAGGTGTCGGGGCCTTGTAGAGGTTGGCTAAAAAATGTCTTGTGAAACCATAAAAAATCTGAACCCGAAAAAGGTAAAAAAATAATCCAAAGAAACACAAGAGATACATATAGAAAATCAAGAAGTAAAAATATTCGAACCTGTTTTCGGTCCTCGTCTGTTCTAATGATATTTTTTACAATGTTCATCATAGTTCCATAATTATAAATGAAAAAGCATAATTAAAGTGCGGAAGTGAACTGAGGGGAAATTTTGATTAGAAATGAGTTTGCTGAGGCATTCCATTTAAGTACATCTCTTTTACATTGATATTAGAACAATTATCGAAAGTGATAGACTTTCCCGTCTCTCGTTCATTGAATAGGTAGAGATGTGTGATGATGGGTGTTTTTACATCGGTTAAGAAGATGGCAGGGCGGTTATCCTTTTGTTCACTTCGTAGATTAATATTCTCTAAAAATATACCTTTTACATGTCTTATGAAGAAACCGTAAGCAGGTAAAGTCCCGAACATCTTGTATTCAGGATAGGATTGTTCATTTTCTTGGGGAATATCGATAGGTTTTTCGATACCTTCTTTGAAAGATAAATTAATATTTCTTAAGGTGATTTCTTCAATGTCGTGTCCTGGGATTCCGGAAATGGCACAGCCTGTGGAATCTGCCCCTGTTCCTACTATGTTTGAAATAATTATCCTTTTCATTGTCCCCATGCCCGGAGCAGGTTGGTCGGGACAGCATGGACGAGCCCGATTTCCTAAACGGATAAAAATCGGACATCTGACATTCTGCATAGAAATGTTGTTAATGACAATATTCTCCGTTGTTCCACCATCTACAGTTTGAATCGTTAACCCTGAAAGATGAGTATCATAAATTGTGCAATTACTGATGGAGATATTTTGAAATCCTCCATTAGATTCGGTTCCCATTTTTAGGGCATTACATAGAGAACTCAATATGCAATTAGTTATCGTAATATTTCTGCAGGGTTTTGGAGAGGTGCTTTTGAGAACGATAGAATCATCTCCTGATACAATATGACAATCGCTAACGGCAACATTTTCACAAGAGTCTATGTCAATACCGTCATTATTATGATTGCATCTGCTATAAATGCGAATGTTAGAACAGCGAACATTTTCGCATGCGAGTAGATGAATCGTCCACATGGCCCCATTTTCGTAAGTAACCCCCTCCAAATTTATTTCTTTACATTCCACTAAACGGATGAGGTAAGGGCGAAACTTATATTTTCTATTTTCATCTTCCTTAAATAGTTCTCCTTGTCCGTGAATTTTTCCATATCCAACAATGCCAATATTCTTTTGGTTTTCCGCGTAAATTAATGCCCTTTGCGAATAATTATCTGTGTAAGAACGATAAGAGGGTATCATCTCTGGGAAATCATCAATTTTTGTGCTACTTATCAACATACTTCCCGGACTAAGATATAAAATCACATCATTTTTCAATACAATCGTGCCTGTAAGAAATATTCCCGGTGGAACGACTACAAATCCACCTCCCTGTTCTGAGACTGTATCAATGGCTTTTTGAATAGATTGTGTGCATACTGTTTTTCCATCTCCAACAGCCCCAAATTTGAGAATAGAAATAGCAAAATGTTCTACAATAAAAGGCTCATCTTTCTTTTCTATTTGGGCAAAAGTTGTAAAAGTGAGAGATAGGATACATAGAAATTCAACGAAATATTTGTTCATAAAGTCCCTTTCAAGGTTGTTTTAGTAAAGGAGAATTCCTGTCTTTCTTTTATAAAAAGAACTAACAAATCCACCTTTTCCCTCAACTTCTATTATTAGTTTTTTTGCCAAATTTTGATTTTCAGTAATGTAGAGGCTATTTATGATTGGAAGAAAATGTTCCTTGTGGATACCCGTAGGGTCATTATTTAGGCATTTTTCCATCATATTTAAGGCTTCTTCTTTACAATTTTGTTCCATAAGGCTAATAGTGAGTGAGTGATATCCCCATGGACTTTGGGGTTGAAGGTCGATTGCACATCGGGCAAACCATTCCGCAAGTTGTATTTCCCCTCTGTCCAAAGCACACCATGCAAGATAGTTCCATATCAGAGGGGTTGGAGGATGATAAAAATCAATAAAATTAGGTAGTTGTTGCTTTGCTTTTTTGAAAATATCATTGGGTACCTTTACCCTTTTTAAAATATCATGGAAAGGTGTATAATCTATAAACTCAGGAATGTTTTCAACATCTTTAAAAGAGTTTGGGTTGTTGCTTAGATGATATAGCCATAGACCGTTCATGCCCGGTAGAAATGTTTTTGTAAATGCAACTCCTGATTTATAGAGATAGGTATCTATAAAATTTTCATCAGGGAATTTAAAGACATATCTTTCAATAACAAGCCATGCACTTTGTTTTTGTTTCTCAACAAAAAGATTTTTCAAACAGTTTATGGTATCTGAAAAACTATACACAGGAACTATTTTTTCATTAGGTATTTTGGAATAATAAGCAAGTATTTCATTTGTTATTGGGGCGTTGATATAGAATATTCCCCATGCAAGTATGGGCTCATCCGGTGTCCTTTTTTCTGAAATAATCTTTCCTGCATTAATGAAGTCCGTTGTTTTCTGTGAGGTTAAAGAAATAAAGGCTTGGTATGAGAAAGCTAAAAGAAGCCATGCCAATAACATTCTTCTAACTTTTATATGGTCTATATTAGTGACTGTGTAAGCAATTAAAGCATAAACTGCAAAGGAACAGTAAAGGGTATACCTTGTTTGCATACAGGGCCAAATAAAAAGAGAAAGGATAGTCAAAACAAGAATAGGAGCAAAGACAATTGTTAGAAGGAAAGATATAATAGGTTGTGAAAGAAGAAACCAGAAGGGGAAAAAAAGACAAACAAATGCTCCTTTTCTTTTCTTGTGATACTCGTTTTGCCATTTTAAATATAAAGGGATGAGCACATACAGGATAGAAAAGAGTGAGAAAAAGATAAGCAAAGCGTCGAACCAGGAGTGTAGATTGGCAAGTTCCCTCATCCAATAAGACGGGATAAAAGCATATGTCTGTCCTTGGTGGAAAAAAGGTTCATTGGTAAGTATGGCATCATCAGCCAACAAATCAGTAAGCCATTTATTGAATGGTGGAATTCCCATAATATAATTATCAGCTTTTGTATAAATAGGAATAGCCCGCATTGCAAAAAAATGGAAAATAAAAAAAATAGTTACACATATGATAAAAGGAAATAACAAAAAGAGTCTTTTATTTTCTTTTAGAAAGTATATTGTTAAGAAGAAAACCTCAATAAATATAAGTATGACCCCCATATAGTGGGAGATAAATAAAAGTGTGCTTGTTAATATCCAAATACATCCCCGGAGATAAGTAAGTTTTCTAAAGAGTAGTAGTGTTGATAGCAGTGAAGATAACCCTGTGAATTCATAAAAAATGTAGGGACGAATCATCTGTGCGAACAGGATATGAAATGGGGAGAGTGCCAATAGCAAGGTTGCCCAAAGGGCGGTTTTCTTATCAAAGGATAACTTTACAAATATAAAAAACAGTATAAGATTAATTGTGCTGATAAATACGGATACCCAGCGAAGTTTTTCAATGTCAGTAATGGGCAAAGAAAGAAGCTGGAAAATAGTATAGTAGATTAAGTGTGATAAGGGAACTTGGTCTGCTTGATATGCATTAAAAAAATTTAAAAAATCGGTATATGATTTCGTTTGATATAACTTGTAAGTAGTAACGAATTCATCAATCCAGAGCGAGAGGGAAGCAATATTATAACTTCTTAAGATAAATCCCAGAATTAGTATAAACAATAGGTAGAGACTATCAACAGCGAGAAGATAAGGCTGTTTTGGGTTATTGTCAAGTGGTTCTATTTTAAATAATTCCATTTACCTTTTATTGTTTTTCAATAGGGTCAGGCTTCGGGGATTGTTGAATGAGTTTCAATATCGTGTCAATAAGAATTTCGCCAGTCATCTCTCCTAAACAGGTGCGAGAAATATAATTGTACCTCGGGAAACTGTTCCAATCCACTTTGGTAAGAATATAACCGAAGGCGTCGTTTGTTAGGCCAAATAAAAACGGGTGAGGAGTAGGCATTTTGCGTTTTAAGTAGAAACCGATATTAGGCAAAGCCTCACCGGGTATCGTTACTATCTGGGCTGTTCCAAGATTTATAAGATTAATCTTCGTAGGTATTGTATTTTTATCTGTTATTGGATATTGGATTGGTGAGTTTTTCAGAACCATACGGAGTAATGGTGAATCAATCGGAAACTCCACAGAGGTATTTGTACAATGTAATGTCGGATTTTTCTGAACGGGAGCATCCTTGATTATTCGCAGTGCCTCACTGGCTAACAATTCCCCAATGCGGATGCATTCTTCCCATGTCTGGATATCTCCATTAGGTCCCCGGCAATCAGCTGTTACCATTCCACCTTGAGCGCTATTCATAAAAATAGCCATTCCCCCCGTTTCTGTCTCGATTTTGTCGTATAAAGGTCCACAGAGGTCTGGGGATAAAATCTTCTGACTATCTCCGATTATCTCCGGGTGAATAGCATAATTAACCAGAGTTACAATTGGTTTCCCTTCTGTTTTCTTTTCTGCTGAAATGGCTTGTAAAACACTACAACGGCGGTCATATAACTCATCCGCATAATAGTTATAGGCGATTTTCCCTTTTACTTCGCCCATGACGATTTTCAAATATGCTGGTTTCATATTCTTATATGCTTCGTTGAGGGCTTCTCCTGCTTGCTGACATACCCAATCAAGATATTTCAAATCAGCGGAACAGTTCCCTTTCTCGTCAACAAATCCATAAGTTTCCGGGGCGCTGTGGGTATGTGTAACTCCGACAAGGATATTCTCGGGTGGAATTTGAGGAACCTTTGCACGAATTTTGTCCGCTAAAGCAGATGACCATCCCAAAAAGTCAAGACTTACAATGGCTACCGATACATCTCCTTTTTTCATCACCATTGCTCGGGCAAATAAATCCCCGATTTTTTTCTCTGCGGGTTCAGGAGTTCCTACTCCTCCAGATACGGGTAATAATGGGTCAGGAGTGACAATTTTTTTAGCAGAACCTACATATAGCATATCTTTTCCCTTATTTTTACCAACTGCAAATACAGAAAAACAAAGGAATAGAACATGTGTTGCTAAAAATATAACAATGAATGTGTTTTTCATTTTCAGAGTCCTTATATTTATATAGAGGTTTAATTAAAAATTGCCTAAATATTAAATTATAACGCTTCATATGAAACAAAATATAAACTTAACGCATTTCTTGACCGCCTGTAACATTGATTGCCTGTCCTGTCATATAACCGGCTTCATCACTGGCTAAAAATACTACCACATTACATACATCTTCATATCTACAAGGTCGTTTCATAGGGACTTGGTCAATATATTTTTGACGCACCTCTTCTTCTGTAATCCCTTGATTTTTTGCATATTGTTTAAATAAACTCTCTGTCCATAAAGGAGAATCTAATAAGTTGCCAGGACATATTGCATTTACACGAATTCCATACTCTGCGAATTCTAACGCTAAACTCTGGGTTACACCAATTCCGCCAAATTTGGCTGCTGCATAAGCGGAATTTTTGAAACTACCTTTTTTGCCCGATTTGGAATTAATTTGTATAACAGTTCCATAACGGTTGGGTAGCATAACGCGTATGGCTTCACGGGCACATATAAAATAACCGACTAAATCAATGTCAATAACTTTTCGCCATGCAGAAATATCGAAAGTTGTCGAGTCTCCTGATATAAGGATTCCTGCATTGCATACCATTAAATCCAATCCACCAAGCAGTTCAACTGCTTTATCTACGGCATTTTTGACCATTTCTGAATCTGTAATATCTACCTTTTCGGCGTAAACATTACGCCCCGTCGTCTCTGCAATTCGTTTTGCAGTTTCCTTCATTTTTTCAATGTTCACATCCCAGCCTATTGCGTCAGCCCCTTCTTGAGCCAGCCGGTGTAGTATGGCTTCCCCCAAACCTTGAGCGGAGCCTGTTACAATTGCTTTTCTACCTTTTAGTCGTTCCATGGCAGATACCTCTCCAAAAGTTTTTCTTCTGCTTGTTGTGTCCAAGTTCCGTCTACTGAAAGATATGGCCCTACTTCGGTCAGTGTTTCGGGTATTTTTTCCAGAGGTATTAATGGTAAATCAAGTATTTGTGGGTAGATAACAATTTTCCCCGGAAATTGGGCTTCTTTTACGGCCTTTAATCCTTCATGGGCAGAAAAAAGACCGCCGATAGCCGCAACACTTCTATTTGTATCACGATAACCTGCCTCTACAGATTTAAGAACATGGTTTAGATCAGAAATCCTACTTCCACTGCAACCAATAATTTTTACCCCTTCACAGATTTTTCTCAACGACACATTTGTAATTGTTCCAATCCCCAATCCGGCAAAAAGATTGACAAAACCGCATGAAGCTGAAAAATCAACTGCTTGTGTTACCAGGGCAGGTACAGGAGCAAGTAAAATAACATCTGTATACCCATTAGGGGCTAATGATTGTATATAATTATTTAATGTTTCGATATCTGGAAAATCTTTTGTGCAGACTGTACTCAGTTCTACCTTTCGTTTTTTTAATAATTCAGAAGACCTTGTTTTTAAGTGTTCTAATCTCCCTTTATCCAGATCGGTTACTACTACTTTTTGAGGTCCGTCCTCTTTTTCCAACGCCCTTTGAACATGCATCTGTCCCATAGGTCCTCCCGCCCCGATAAACAATGCCACTCCATTAGGCTGGAAATCAAACCTCTTATTTTTTTCTCGTATTTCTTCTAAAGTTTGGCCCCCCCCAATAATTCGTTTATATTCATAGTGAATAGACCCAACATCAACAGAAATATATTCTCCGGCAACATCATTTGCAGAACCTAATAAATACATAGTTCCGTGTGGAGATAGATATTTAAGCCATTCCTCAACATATTTTCTCTCCAACACTTCCATAATAATATCTTTTGATGTTTCTCCGTCGTCAGGGAATTGTTCTGGAGTGAATATTCTTACCTTGGGAAATTTTTGAATGATTTCGGGATTGGGTTTAGGGGTGATATACCACGGGTTTTCTGTATCCGGATATATTCGGTCTTCTAAACGATAGGACATTTCTACGCACGCCCAGGGTTCTGCTAAGGCGGATGCACTATATCCTGTAGTTGGCTGAACGGGTAATAAATAGCATCCATCGTCACCTGCTAACGCTTTTTCATCTAAATAGGTATATTGTTGCATACCTCCGGGAATTAAATATCCGAAAGCATAACCAAGTCCTTTGTAATAAATATCTGCCTGGACGATAAATCGGTCTCCTATCTTAAATGTATCTGCCCATTGAGAACCTGCTTTCACAACTGTAACGGCACATTCATGTCCCAGTACAATTGGTTCCTCGGCCAAATTTATTCCCCGGAGTCGAGGATGATTTCCTCCTAGATTTACAATTTTAACATCAGATAGACATATTCCTAACGCATCAATTCGTAGTAAAATTTCGTTGTCGTTCGGTTCGCGGAGAGGTAGTAAAACGGGTTTTCCATTTTTACCAATGTTTTCAAGACCTGAACCAAATACCTGCCATGCATAATATTCTGCGGGTAGAGGATGTTCTACGCTCTTATATTTCACCAATTTAGAACTCATACTACAAAATCCTTAGAGTATATTTGTTTATAATAATTTTTGTCTATAATGTTCATCCGGACGGGTGTCAATTCGACATATTGCTTCATCGCTTAAAAATTTAGGACCACCGCAAATAGCAGAACCTAAAACAATCTGAGCACATTTCTCTGCCATAAGCGTTATAGCCTGAACTTTACCTGGTGTAGGTCCCATGGCAATAAGCCCGTGATTCTCCATAAATATAGCTCGTGGTAAATATCCTTCCATGTCAGCAAACTCTCTAACCTTATCACAAACAACACGAGCTAGGGTAAGCCCTGGGTCAACATAAGGGATAAAAACAGATTTCTTGCCTAACACAACTATGTGGTCTGGACATGTCCGTCCTTGTATATACTCTTCTGCATTCTTAGAACACAAAATCGAATTTACATATACAGGATGTGTATGACCTATGAACATATACTGAGGGTACTGGTATAGAACTGCATGTAGTATCGTTTCTACTGAGGGCATTCTTTTGTCTTGTTTATCCACTTTGGCCGCTTGTAATGTTTTGATAACATCTTCATCTGTTGCAGAAGGATTGTCTAATAAAGAAAGGACAGGCTCTGTCTGAACACAAAGAAAATCTGTATCTTGAATGGTTTGCAATGTAGTGCCCGATGCTTTTATGTAAAAATGCTTATCGTCTTTTCTGGCAGAAGTATTTCCTTCCCCTAATATTGCGAGATAATGCTCCGGTTGCCCTAAAAAACGACTCATCTTTGTTAATTGTTCTAATATTTTCTCTAACATTTTATTTCCTTCAAAAGTTTTAGGTCTTATTATATAGTATTTTTTGTTGAGATTTGAAATGTATTCAGATTTTGTATTCCCTGAATGATGGGAATCATCATTTGTTTTTATGATTAAAAAATTTCCTCTCCTGTGAATTTGAGAATATTGTTTTGGGTATTTTCTATAGTCTGTAAGTTTATATTAACTTTTTAAGATTTATTTTAATAAGACACAAATTTGTGATTTTTATAAAAAATAATTTATAAGTTCAATTCTGTTAAATCTGTTCTTTCTTCAATTATGATAAAAATACAATAAAAAATTAAATATTTTGATTCGGAATTTTGCTTGACATATATAGAAAGATATGTTATATTGATATTAATAAAAAAATAAAAGGTATTATAGGCTGATATGTGTATAGACTGTTTCTAGCACTTATCTTATCAAACAAAATAAAAGAATTAATGAGAAAGAAGTGATTTATGCGAAAGTCAATGCAGGTAATCGGTTTCCAATTATGTTTATGGCTCTTTGTTGCTGGAGCATGGGCAGATGCCCCCGCTAACTTTACATGGTCAACCGCGCCTGGAGGTTCTGTAACTGCTTCTACAGTCGATTTCTCCACATGGATGACAAGACTATCTCAATTCCAGTTCGGAGGATCCTATGTATTTGCTTTTTTGGACCCAACAAATGCCGATAATAATGACAATGATGTCTTAGATATTAATGAATTCGCTTTATTGACAGCAATTTGTAATAACACATCGCACCCATTGCACGATACAGTCCATGAAGCGTTCAAGACAAATATGAATAATTTTGGAACAGACCAGGGCGCATTGGTTAATTCCCTTGCCCCTGCACTAAAAATTATGGGAGCCGCGTATGCTACTGTAGGCGATGGGGATTATGGAAGGAGTCCAGCGGCCTGGTTTTCAGGTTCATGGGGTAGTGTTGCAGAAATTCTATACGAATTGAGGACTTATGGCTCTGCATGGAATGCAGGAGAGCCGAGCGAACCGCGTTATCAGAGGCGTCAAGCATTGATGTCAATGTGTGGGGATTTTGACAGCGATGGAGTGAAAAATATAAACGAATGGTATGGACAGGGTGAAAATGTGACGAACTATGTATCTGCAGCTATGAATAGCAGTATCACTACCAGTGCAGAAGACCCGAATGGGGTATGTGAGACGGGGCTTCGTTGGGGCAAAACCTATTTTTACAATCCCGCAAATCAGCATGTATATTGGTTACAACCCTACACTTTACCATGGGAAATTGCAGAACAAGTAGCCACAGAACATAGCCTTGTAAATAATGTAAATGAGACAATTTCAATCCCGGGTCATCTTGTAACAATTGACAATTCCGAAGAAAATGCATGGATTATGAGTACTGTATATCCTCAGATTAATAGCAATATGTGGATAGGAGCGACAGATAAGAATGTAGAAGGGCAGTGGATATGGATTGCTACGAGCGAACAATTCTGGCAGGGAACTGCAAGTGGTAATCCTGTGGGCGGAAAATATACAAACTGGAATTCCGGCGAACCGAATGATTCCAGCAATGAAGATTATGGAGAAATTACAGGGGGAGGCGGTTGGAATGATAACAAAGCCAGTGCGACTCGCAGAGGTTTAGTAGAATTTCCAAATGCCTATCCTGACAATAATACCAATGGTGTACCTGATTATTGGGAACAATTCTCCGGAGGTGGAGGAGAAGGTGAAGGGACGCCGGAAGGAACTCCCGA